>NZ_JBVVPC010000010.1:0-191889 GCF_055807355.1 Bradyrhizobium sp. Ken01 | reverse complement strand
GCCTTGGCCGGTGGCCACCGGCCAAGGCGCTAAGTCACTTCCATCGCACAAATGCTGGCCGTGCAGATACAAGGGGTATCTCTCCGCGCATACAGATGCGGATGAGTGCACGGAGAGATACCCCTCACCCAAATGAGTTTGTATCTATCAGCGGTGATGCCCTCTCCCGCAAGGGGAGAGGGCGCAGCCATGCGCATCGTGCGCTGTCCCACCGGCAGCGGAAGAGCAGCTATACAATCCCTCGATACCTGATTGCGCCGGACGGTCAGAGCTTTCGGGCCTGAACATCGCTAGAATGCCGCTCGAATCCACGGAGACAAGCGGTGCACAGCCTTCAATCCAATCCCGACACGCGCGCAGACGATTGGCCGTCCGAGCTCTACCGCATCCTGAAAGTCGCGGACGTGCGGCAGATGTCCTACGTCCCCGATGCCGGCCACAGCCAGCTCATCCGCCTGTTCTCGGCCGACCGCGACGTCACCACCAACGTGCTGACGACGGAAGAGGAGGGCATTGCCATCGCCGCGGGCGCCTGGCTCGGCGGCCAACGTAGCGTGCTCTTGATGCAGTCGAGCGGGGTCGGCAATTGCATCAACATGCTGTCGCTATCGGCGATCGGACGATTTCCACTGCTGATGCTGGTGACGATGCGCGGCGAATGGGCCGAGTTCAATCCCTGGCAGGTGCCGATGAGCCGGGCGACGCAGCCCTCGCTGGAAGCGATTGGTTTGAAGGTGATGCGGGCGGAGACGGCGGAGGATCTGGTCGAGACGGTCGAATCGGCCGCAGCGCTCGCCTACGATTCCGATCAGCAGATCGCGGTGCTGATAGGACAGCGCCTGATCGGCAAGAAGAAGTGGTGATCTCAATGCAAGCTCAGCTCGACCGCCGCGCCGCCGTTGCCGCGCTCTTGAAGAATCGCAAGGACACGCTGATCGTCTCCGGCCTCGGCTCGCCGACCTACGACCTTCATTCGGTCGGCGATCACGACGGCAACTTTTATCTCTGGGGCGCCATGGGCGGTGCGGCGCTGATCGGGCTTGGCCTCGCGCAAGCCCAGCCCGGCAAGCGCGTCCTCGCCTTGACCGGGGATGGCGAACAATTGATGGGCCTCGGCGGCATCGCCACCATCGGCGTCGCGCGCCCGCGCAATCTCGACATCGTCGTGATCGACAACCAGCATTTTGGCGAGACCGGGATGCAGGCCAGCCACACCGGGCGCGGCGTCGACCTCACCGCAATCGCCGTGGCTTGCGGCTTTGCCGCGAGCGGAACCGTGCGGACGATCGAGGAGGTGCAGCGCCTCGCAACTGAAATCGCCGGGCCGGCCGATGGCCCGCGACTCTTCGTCATCAAGGTTCTGGCCGAAAATCCGCCGCGCTCGCTGCCCTCGCGCGATGCTGTCTTTATCAAGAACCGGTTCCGTGCTCATCTCGGCTTCGCGGCGGCCTGAGCCGGGTTTCTCACCCGGCGACAGTCTGCTGTCGAAGCAGCTACTCTGGAGTGAGACCATGAAACTATCCGGCAAGGTCGCCGCCATCACCGGCGCGGCGCGCGGTATCGGCAAGGCTTGCGCGAAACGATTCCTGGACGACGGCGTCAAAGTCGTCATCTCGGACGTCGATGCCGAGGGCTTGGCCGCGACGGCTGCCGAGCTAGGACGGCCGGAGGCCTTGCGCACTGTCGTCGGCAATGTCGCGAAGTGCGCCGATGTCGACCAGCTCGTCGCAACCGCCGTGAAGGACTTCGGCCGACTCGACATCATGGTCAACAATGCCGGGGTCGCTCGCAACCGGGACCTCCTGGAGATTTCGGAAGAAGAGTTCGACGAGATCATCGGCATCAATCTGAAGGGCGCGTTCTTCGGCGTGCAGGCGGCGGCGAAGCAGATGATCGCGCAAGGTAGCGGCGGCGGGGTCATCATCAACATGTCGTCGGTGAACGCGCTGCTGGCGATCCCGGCGCTTGCGACCTACGCCATGTCCAAGGGCGGCATGAAGCAGCTCACATCAGTGGCCGCCGTCGCGCTCGCTCCGCACAACATTCGCGTGGTGGCCGTCGGACCGGGCACGATCCTGACCGATATGGTGGCGTCGTCCATCTACACCTCGGAGGACGCCCGCAAGACCGTGATGTCACGCACGCCGGCCGGCCGTGGCGGCGAGCCGAGCGAAGTTGCCTCTGTCGTCGCGTTTCTTGCGAGTGACGATGCCTCCTACATCACGGGGCAGACGATCTACCCGGATGGTGGGCGGTTGATCCTGAATTACACGGTGCCGGTGAAGTAGATCACTCCGCCGCAGCCGTCATCCCGTGGCCCAGCCGTTTCGAAATGCCGCCGGCGCAGTCGCGTAGCGCGTGGGCGATGGCGCTGTCCCAGCGGGCATCGAACGTGCCTTCCGGCCCCATCGCGGTGATCACCAGCGCGACATGGCCGGAATGGTCGAACACCGGTGCGGAGAATGCGTTGACGCCGGGCAGGGGGTCGCCCAGCGCGCGGGCGAGGCCGTGCTTGCGGACCTCGGTGAGCATGTCGGCGAGCTTCGCGCCTTTCATGGTGCGCTTCGGATTGTAGCCGACGCCGTGACGATCGAGGCCGCTTTCGAGTGCGGCGTTGATCGTCTTCTCCGGCAGGAAGGCCGCAAAGGCGCGGCCCGTGGCCGTCTCCAGCAGCGCCATCACCGAACCGGCCCGCATCACGATGTGCACCGGCTGGCCGGGTTCTTCGAGCTGCACCACGGTCGGGCCGTGCGTGCCCCAGACCGCGAGCGAGACCGCGTGTCCGATCTGGCTCGCAAGCGCGGCGATCTTCGGTCCGGCGATACGCACGCCGGAGAGGCGGCGCAGGCTGATCAGGCCGAGCTCCAGCGCGAGTGCGCCGATCTCGTAGCGGCCGGTGGTCTCGTCCTGCTCGATCAGGCCGATGCGGGAGAAGCTGGCGAGATAGGGATGCGCCTTGGCCGGCGTCATGCCGGCCTCGCGCGCGAGATCGCGCAGCATCATCGGCTCGCCGCTGCGGGCGAGGGCGCGGAGCAATTCGCCGCCGACCTCGATCGACTGAATGCCGCGGCTTTCTCTCTTCATGCGCCTCCTGGCGTGGCTTACGCCGCGTTGCGCTTGGCGGCGCTGTCGGCGAGATGACGGCCGGCAATGTAGCCGAAGGTCAGCGCCGGCCCAAGCGTGATGCCGGCGCCGGGATAATTGCCGCCCATGATGCTCGCCATGTCGTTGCCGGCGGCGTAAAGGCCGGGAATCACCCGTCCTTCCGCATCGAGCGCCCGCGCGTTCTCGTCGGTGACGATTCCGGCATAGGTGCCGAGATCGCCGACCACCATCCTGATCGCGTAGAACGGGCCGTTCTCGATCGGAGCGACGCAGGGGTTCGGGCCGTGCAGCGCATCGCCCTGGTAGCGGTTATAGGCCTTTGAGCCCTTACCGAAGGCCGCATCATGTCCTTGTGGTGCGGTCGCATTGAACTGCTTGACGGTCTCGACGAACGCCATGCTGTCGATGCCCGCCTTTGCCGCGAGCGCCTCCAGCGTCTCGCCGCGCATGAGATAGCCGGTCTTGAGGTGGTGACCCAGCGGCATCGGGAATGGCGGCACGCAGCCGAGGCCGTATTTGCGCAGGGTCGGGTGGTCGCAAACCAGGTAGGCCGCGATCTCCTCGCCGGGCTTCGCAGCCTTCACCATGGCCTGGACGAAGTCGTGATAGGAATTGCCCTCGTTGGCAAAGCGCTTGCCGTCACGCATCACCGCGATCACGCCGGGTTTGGCGCGGTCGATGAAATGCGGCATCACACCTTGTGAGCCGTCCTTGCGCTTGGTGACCGAAACCGGGACCCAGGCTGCCGCGTTCGGCAGCCGGTCCTCGACATGCCCGCCAGCGCTTTCCGCAAGCCGCAGGCCGTCGCCGGTGTTGCCGGTCGGTCCCGGCGAAAAATGCTCGTTGCCGGTCGGCGCGTGCGGGAACATCTTTCTGCGCCGTTCGACGTCGTGCGGAAAGCCGCCGCAGGCGAGCACGACGCCTTGTCTGGCACGAATGCGGACGTCGCGTCCCTCGCGGGCGACAATGGCGCCGGTGACAGTGCCGTTCTCGACCGTCAGCTCGCGTACCGACGCGGACAGCCACATCGCAATCTGCAAATCCTGTGCGGATTTCGCGAGGCGCCCGGCCAATGCATTGCCATTGGTCAGCGTCATGCCGCGGCCATAGCGCAGCACGTCCATCAGATGCCGCGACAGGCGCTTTGCGACATAGACCGCCGAGGTCAGCGACTTCGTCGCGCGCATGAAATGGACGATGTCCTTGCCGGATCCGAGCATCATGCCGAATACGGTGAGCTCGGGCAGGGGCGTGCCAAGGGTCTTGATCTGGTCGCCGAGCTCGCGGCCGTCGAACGGGCGCGCCACCATCGAACGGCCACCCTGCGCGCCGCCGGGGGCCTCGGCGTGATAATCCGGGAATACCAGCGGCATGTCGAAACGGAGCGCCGTCTTGTTGGTGAAAAAATCGACCGCCTCGGGCCCGGCGCTCAGGAATGCATCGACGCGTGCGGCGTCAAAGTTGTTGCCGGCTTCGTGCCGCAGGTAAGTCCGCGCCTGTTCCTGTGTCTCCTCGATGCCATAGGCCTTTGCCAGCGAGGTGCCGGGAATCCACAACCAGCCGCCGGACCGCGCGGTGGTGCCGCCGAAGCGCGGCTCCTTCTCGACGATCAGGACGTCGAGGCCGCGATACCGCGCGGTGATCGCGGCCGACATGCCGGAGCAGCCCGATCCGGCCACGAGCACATCGCACTCGTAAGTCTCAATTGCGTTGCGCTCGTTGCCGGTCATGCTGGCCTCACTTCTTGAGCAGCGGACATTTGGACTCGGAGATCGGGCGGAAGGCGTCCTCGCCCTTCACCGTCTTGATGATCTCCAGGTAATCCCAGGGTTCCTTGGACTGCTCGGGTGTTTTGACCTTGGCGAGATACATGTCGCGAATGACGCGGCCGTCCTCGCGCAACTTGCCGCCATGGACGAATGTATCCTCGATTGGCAGCTCGCGCATCTTGGCCATCGCCTTGGCGGGATCATCGGTGCCGGCGGCCTTGATGGCCTTGAGGTAATGCAGCACCGAGCCGTAGACGCCGGTCTGGATCATGGTCGGCATCACCTTGGTGCGTTCGTAGAACTTCCGCGACCATGCGCGGGTCGCCTCGTCCATGTTCCAGTACGAGGCCGTGGTCATGTAGGTGCCCTGCGCGGATTTGAGGCCGATCGCATGCACGTCGGTGTCGAACATCAGGAGGCCGACCAGCTTCTGGCCGCCCTGGACCAGGCCGAACTCGCCCGACTGCTTGATCGCATTGTCGGTGTCCTGGCCGGCATTGGCGAAGGCGACGACGTCCGATTTCGAGCTTTGCGCCTGGAGCGCGAAGGAGGAGAAATCCGCGGTGTTGGTCGGATGCTTCACGCCACCCAAAACCTTGCCGCCCATCTCGTTGATGAAGCGCGTGGCGTCCTTCTCGAGCTGCTGGCCGAAGGCGTAGTCGGCGGTGATGAAGTACCAGGATTTTCCGCCTTCCTTGATCACGGCGGAGGCCGTCACCTTCGACAGCGCGTAGGTATCGTAGGTGAAGTGCACGGTGTTGGGACTGCAAAGCTCGTCGGTCAGCGAACTCGCGCCGGGGCCGGAGAGCAGCGCGATCTTGTTGCGTTCGCGCACCATGTTGTGGACGGCGATCGCGATGCCGGAATTGGGGATGTCAACGACGGCATCGACCTTGCCGTTGTCGAACCAGCCGCGCACGATCTGCACGCCGACGTCGGTCTTCATCTGGTGATCGGCGCTGATGATCTCGATCGGCTTGCCGAGCACGGTGGGCCCGAATTCCTCCACCGCCATTTTCGCGGCCTCCACGGAGCCCGGCCCGCTATTATCGCGGCCCCAGCTCGACAGATCCGTCAGCACGCCGATCCGCACGGCGTCGTCGGAGATTTGCGCGTTCGCAACGGTGGTCATGGCAGCCGAAGTCATGGCCGCGAGCATCGCGCAGGCCAAAAGCCCTCTCATCTCGTTCCCTCTCTTTTTGGGCCGCTTGGCGCGGCTGGTTGTTCTGGCCGTAATTAGATAATGGTGAATGAGTTTGTCAATGGCGAATAACGGGCGTGGCTCGGTTCCGCTTCCCCGCGGACGGGCTGCCGCCAGCGCACAACGGCTCGCACATCCCTCATTGCGAGCGGAGCGAAGCAATCCAGAATCCTTCCGCGGGGGCACTCTGGATTGCTTCGTCGCAAGTGCTCCTCGCAATCACGGGTGTTGAAGCAGCGACGCGTAAATCACGCGTCCGAATCCTGGGAAGCCCACGCCCGTAGGTTGCAACCGGCATCGCGATTGGCCAAGATGCCCTCTGGAATTTTGGGGCGAATGGCAATGACGGCAGCATCGGGGGTCTCCACTGCGGCGGAGAAATCGACGACGGCGCATGTGGTGTGGGCGAGTGCGCTCGGCACCGCGATCGAGTGGTACGATTTCCTGATCTACGGCACGGCGGCGGCGCTGGTGCTGAACAAGTTGTTTTTCCCGAGCTTCGATCCCTTCGTCGGCACACTGGCGGCGTTCTCGACCTATGCGGTCGGCTTTGTCGCGCGGCCGATCGGCGGCGCGATCATCGGGCATTATGGCGACCGGCTCGGCCGCAAGAAGATGCTGGTCGCTACCATGATCGCGATGGGACTGGGCACGTTCCTGATCGGCTGCTTGCCGACCTACAGTCAGATCGGCGTCTGGGCGCCGATCTTCCTCGTCATTTTGCGCTTCGTCCAGGGCATCGGGCTCGGTGGCGAGTGGAGCGGGGCGGTGGTCATGGTGGCCGAGCACGCCGGCAACCGCCGCGGCTTCTACGGCAGCCTGGTGCAGATCGGTTTCCCCGTCGGCGTCGCCGCGTCCACCGGCATTTTCGGTCTGATGACGCAGCTGCCCGAAGCGGACTTCCTGAGCTGGGGCTGGCGCGTGCCGTTTCTGATCAGCATCCTGCTCGTCGGCGTCGGCTTCATCGTAAGGCTGAAACTTGCGGAGACGCCGCACTTCAAGGAGGTGCTCGAGCGCAAGGAGGTGCTGGCGCAGCCGGTATGGGAAGTCCTGCGCCGCGACTGGCGCAGCTTCCTGCTGGCGATCGGCATCACGGTGTCCGAAGTCGGGCTCGCTTATCTCCTCACGGTTTTCACCGTGGTCTATGCCACGACGCAGCTCGGCTTGCCGCGGCAGGTGATCCTCAATGCGGTGGTCTATGCCGCGCTCGTCGAGCTCGCGACGCTGCCTCTCGCCGGCTGGCTGTCCGACATCTTCGGCCGTAAGGCGCTGTATCTCGCCGGCGGCGTGTTCTCGGTGGCGCTGGCGTTTCCGTTGTTCTGGTTCCTCGACACCAGGGAGCCGGCGCTGATCACGCTCGCGCTCGTCGTGACGATGACACTGACGCATGCGCTGCTGTTCGGGCCGAAGGCGGCCTTCATGCCGGAGCTGTTCCGCACCCAGGTGCGCTACAGCGGCGCATCGCTGGGAGCCAACGTCGCCGCCGCGCTGAGCGGCGGATTCTCGCCGCTGATCGCGACGGCATTGCTGGCATGGGCCGGCTCTTATTGGGCCGTCTCGGTCTACATCATCGCCCTGTCGATCGTCACCATCATCGCGACACTCATGGCGCCAGAGACGGCGCGGGACCAGCTCAGGTCCTGAGGACCGCCTTCATCACGTCTGCCGCGCGAACGGGCTCGCACGTTCGAAGCTATCGTTTTTGTATGCACGTCCTGACGCCTTCTTATGCGCGCTGCCAAAAGCCGATGCAGCGGGGCGAACCATTAGCCGCGTTTATGCGGCGAATTTTTACTTCCAATTTTACTTCACAACATACCGCCCATAGCCTCCCTCGCAATTGATCACATCCGTAGCCGGTCAATGGCGACCGGTGCGCAGCGTTCATCGTAGCCAACGAGGGTTGCCATGCTTGACAGGGACAAGGGGACATCCACTGCCAATCCGGCGGGGACGAGCGACAAGTCTGCGAAAAAGCTGAGCAGGCGCACGCTGTTGAAGGGCGCTGCGGCGGTGGCCGGCGCGGCCGCAGGATCGGACGCGATCCGCGGATTCCCGACCATCTGGGCGCAGGAGATCAAGGACATCGAGCTGCGCCATGTCGGCGTGTCCTATTCGGTGGTGAAGGCGATCGGCGACCAGGCGGCCAAGGATCTCGGCTTCAAGGTGACGATGCAGAACCTCGACACCTCTGCCGCCATCAACCGCTTCATAAGCCAGCCTAATACGGTCGACATCGCCGATCTCGAGGGCTGGCAGGCCAAGCTCGCTGCCAAGCGCGGCGTCATCCAGGGCATCGAGGTCAAGAAGGTCAAGGAGTTCGACAACATCCTGCCGATCTTCACCAAGGGCGAGATCGACGGTCACAAGATCCCGCGCCAGGGCATCTCGCCCTACGAGGCCATGTATATCGCCAAGCCCGATTCGACCGATCTGAACGACGGCGTGACCGAATGGGCGACCTTCCTGCCGCAGGTCTACAACGCCGACTCCATCGGCTACCGCCCCGACCTCGTCGGCCATGAAGTCACGGAATGGAAGGATCTGATCGATCCGAAATTCAAAGGCAAGGCCGCGATCCTCGACGTGCCCGCGATCGGCATCATGGACGCCGCGCTCTGCTTCGAAAGCGCCGGGCTGATCAAGTACGGCAACAAGGGCAACATGACCAAGGAGGAGATCGACTTCACCTGCAACAAGCTGATCGAGCTCAAGAAGCAGGGCCAGTTCCGCGCGACCTGGACCACCTTCGACCAGTCGGTGCAGCTGATGGCGGCGGGCGAAGTGGTGATCCAGTCGATGTGGTCGCCGGCGGTTGCCGCGGTGCGCGTGAAAGAAATCCCCTGCGTCTACGCGCCGGTCAACATCAAGAACGGCAAGGAAGGCTATCGCGGCTGGTGCAACGGCATGGGCCTGATGAAGCATCTCTCCGGCAAGAAGCTGGACGCAGCCTATGAATATCTCAACTGGTATCTCTCGGGATGGCAGGGCGGCTTCGTCGCGCGCTACGGCTATTACAGCCCGGTCCCTTCGACCGCGAAGAAATTCCTCACGCCGGCCGAATGGGCGTTCTGGTACGAGGGCCAGCCCGCGCCCGAGGTGGTCAACGACCCCTATGGTGTGCCGATGGAGAAGACCGGCACCAAGCGTGATGGCGGCTCGTTCCTCGACCGCGTCAAGAACATCTCGTGCTGGAACACGCTGATGGACGAAGCCGCCTACATGAACAAGCGCTGGAACGACTTCAAGGTGGCCTGAAACCTGCTTTCCCTGACGTGAACGAAGCGCCGGCGCGGCGATGCGCCGGTGCCAAATGATCGAGTTCGAGGCGTTTGCCGACATGCAGCCAAGCCTTAGTCCAGCTCTTAGTCCAGCTCAAACCCCACGACGCGCAAATCTCGCCGGCTGGCTCTACGTGTCGCCGCTCGTGCTGGTGCTCGTGCCGTTCTTCGTGGCGCCGATCCTGGTCGTGCTGGCCGCGAGCTTCTTCGCTACCGACGGCTTTGGCGGGCTGACCCCGGGATTCACGCTCGCAAGCTATGTCGAGGTGCTGCATTCGGCACTGACGCTGAAGCTGTATCTGGCCACGATCAAGTTCACGGTGCTGACCTGGATCTTCACGCTGATCATCGGCTTCTTCGTCGCCTACTTCCTGGTTTTCCACGTCCGCAACCAACTGCTGGCGATCGGTCTGTTCCTGCTCTGCACGGTGCCGTTCTGGACCTCGAACATCATTCGGATGATTTCCTGGATTCCGCTGCTCGGCAAGGAAGGCCTGATCAACCAGGCGCTGCTGGGGCTCGGCGTGATCCGCCAGCCGCTGGAAGTGCTGCTGTTCTCGGACCTGGCGGTCGTCATCGCCTATGTCCATCAGCTCACCATTTTCATGATCGTGCCGATCTTCAATTCCATGGCACGGATCGACAAGAAGCTGATCGAGGCCGCGATCGATGCCGGCGCCAGCCGTTTCGACATCATGCACCTGATCGTGGTGCCGATGTCCAAGAGCGGCATCGCCCTCGGCACCATCTTCGTCGTCTCAATCGTGATGGGCGATTTCTTCGTGGTCAAGGTGATGTCCGGCGGCGGCTCGGCCTCGGTGGTGAGCGCCTTCTACGAGGACGTCGGCGTGCTGCAATATCCGACCGCGGCAGCGAGCGCAGTATTGCTGACGCTGGTGCTGGTCGCGATCGTCTCGCTGATCCTGCGCACCGTCGACATCAGGCAGGAGATCACGCGATGAGCGCGGTTCTCGCCGACATGTCCAAAACCGAAATGTCCAAGACTGACATGTCAAAGACGGTCGCGCCGGCGACAACCAAGGCGATCGCACCGAGCAAGGGCGGCCGGCCGTGGACGTTCTATCTTCTGGCGACGCTATTCGGGTTCTATGTGATCGCGCTGTACGGCCCGATGTTCTGCATCTACGTCCTGTCGTTCCAGGACATCCGCGGCGGCCTTGTGTTCCCGATGAAGGGACAGTCGCTACACTGGTTCGTCGATCTCTTCACCCAGGTGCGGACCGGCGACGTCAAAGGCTCGTTCGACCGTTCGATCAAGCTCGCCGTCGTCGTCACGGTCATCACGGTGGTGGTGTCGTTCCTCGCCGGACTCGGTTTTCGCAAGCGCTTTCGCGGCGACACCGTCGTGTTCTACATGATGATCGGCAGCCTGGTCGCGCCGGGGCTTGTGCTCGGCCTCGGCACCGGCCTGTTGTTCCAGGCCCTTGGCCTCAATGCGAGCTGGTACACGTCGGCGCTCGGCGCGCAACTGTCCTGGACGCTGCCGTTCGGCGTGCTGGTGATGTTCGCGGTGATGTCGCGCTTCAACCATGTCTGGGAGGAGGCGGCCTACGACCTCGGCGCTAGCCGCTGGCAATCGATCCGGCTGGTGATGATCCCGGTGCTGGCGCCCGGCCTCGTCGCGGTCGCGCTGTTCGGCTTCACGCTCTCTTACGACGAGTTTGCGCGCAGCCTCCAGACCGCGGGCTCGCTGAACACGCTGCCGCTGGAGATCTGGAGCATGACCCTGAACGTCACGTCGCCCTCGCTTTACGCGCTCGGCACGGTGACGACGATCGTGTCCTTCATCGTCATCGGCGCGAGCCTGGGCAGCATCGTGCTGATCCAGAAGAAGCGCGGCAGCAGCACAAAGGGTTGAGCTCGGAAATGAAGAGCGATCGCGGCGATATCGAACTGGCGGGCCTCTGCAAGAGCTTTGACGGCGTCAGCTATGTGGTCGACGGCGTCAACCTCAAGATTGCCGACGGCGCCTATTGCTGCTTCATTGGCCCGTCCGGCTGCGGCAAGACCACGATTTTGCGCATGATCGCCGGCCACGAGGATCCGACCGCCGGCGAGATCGTGATCGGCGGGCAGAACGTCGTCGGTCTTGCGCCGGTGCAGCGGCGCACCGCGATGATGTTTCAGTCCTACGCGTTGTTCCCGCATCTCACCGTGCGCGAGAACATCGCCTTCGCCTTGCGCGTACGCGGCATATCGAAGGCTGATCGTCTGCGCGCAGCCGACGCCATGATCGAGAAGGTGCGTCTGACGCAATTCGCCGACCGCCTGCCGGCGCAGCTCTCCGGCGGCCAGCAGCAGCGCGTGGCGCTGGCGCGCGCGGCGATCACCGAGCCGAGGGTACTTTTGCTCGATGAGCCGCTCTCTGCTCTCGATGAGCAGCTCCGCGTGCAGATGCGCCAGGAACTCAGGCGGATGCAGCAGGAGCTCGGCATCACCTTCATCCACGTCACCCACACCCAGCTCGAGGCGATCGCGCTCGCCGATCTGGTCGTGGTGATGGAGCAGGGCAAGATCAAGCAGGCGGGCGCGGCGCGCGACGTCTATGCCCATCCGCACGATCGTTACGTCGCCGAGTTCATGGGCGGGCAGAACGTGTTGTCGGGGCGGGTAGAGAAGGTCAACGGTTCGACCTTTACGCTCGCGCAGGCCGCGCCTGATGGCATCGAGGTCTCGCTTCAGGCGCGGTCCACGGTCAGCGTCGGTGACAAGATCGATATCGCCGTGCGCCGCGACGATGTCGCGCTAGTCCGACCGGGCAGGGAGCTGCCGCCGGGCTGCTCGACGTCGCTGCCGAGTCGCGTGCTCGCGATCGAATACCAGGGCTATTTCGTCAAGGTCATGCTGGACACCGTGCCGGACGACGCGTTCGTCGCCTACGTGCCGGAAAAGACCTTCTTTGCGGATCCGTTCACCGTCGGCGACGTCGTGATGGCCACATGGGCCACCGGCAGCGCGCTTCCACTCGCCTAAAGACCCGTCGCGCACAGGAGTATGATCGTGCAGATATCCTTCACACTCAACGGACGGCCAACCACTGTCGATGTCGAGCCGGCGACGCTGGTCGCAGAGCTGCTGCGCGAGCAGCTCAACCTCACCGGCACCCATATCGGCTGCGACACCAGCCAGTGCGGCGCCTGCGTGGTGCATCTCGACGGCCTGCCGGTGAAGAGCTGCACGCTGCTGGCGCCTGCGCTCGACGGTGCGACGCTGCTCACCATCGAGGGGCTTCACGGAGCCCCCGGTTCGAACCAAATGCATCCGATGCAGGAAGCGTTTCGCGAGCATCACGGTCTGCAATGCGGCTTTTGCACACCCGGCATGCTGATGACAGCGGTGGCGCTCGCGACCGAGAAGCCGGAGCTGACGGAAGCCGACGTCCGCCACGGCCTTGAAGGCAACATCTGCCGTTGCACCGGCTATCAGAACATCGTCGTCTCGGTCATGGCTGGCGCTGCCGCCATGAACGCCGCCAAGGGAGAGTGACCATGGGCAACGTGATCGGGATCGGCGCTTCACCCAAACGGAAAGAGGACCAGCGGTTCCTCACCGGCCGCGGCAACTACGTCTCCGACATCAAGCGTCCCGGCATGACGGCGGGTGTGTTCGTGCGCTCGCCGCACGGACACGCAATCCTGCGCGGCATCGACAAGAGTGCGGCGCTCGCATCGCCCGGCGTCATCGCGGTCCTGACCGGCGACGATGCCGCCGCGGACAAGCTGGGATCGCTGCCCTGCGGCTGGGGTATCACGGACGCCAAGGGCGTGCCGATGAAGGAGCCGCCGTTCCCGATGCTGGCGCAGGGCAAGGTGCGCTTCGTCGGCGACATGGTGGCCTTCGTCGTCGCGGAAACGCCGGCGCAGGCCAGCGCGGCAGCCGAGCTGCTGACGGTCGATTACGAGGTGCTGCCCTCGGTGGTCGGCGTGCTCGAAGCCGTGCGGCCGGGCGCGCCGCAACTGTTCGACGACGTTCCGAACAACATCTGTTGCGATTGGGAGCTCGGCGACAAGGCCGCGGTCGAGACCGCGTTCCGGAAAGCGACACACGTCGCAAAGCTCAGCCTCGTCAACAACCGCCTGATCGGCAACCCGATGGAGCCGCGCGCGGCGATCGCCGAATACGAGCCCGGTACCGATCGCTTCACGTTGTGGACCACAAGCCAGTTCCCGCACGTCGTGCGCTTCCTGATGGGCGCGCTGGTGCTGAACATTCCGCAGCACAAACTGCGCGTGGTCGCGCCGGATGTCGGCGGCGGCTTTGGCGTCAAGCAGTTTCACTACGGCGAGGAGGCCGTGATCACCTGGGCCGCCAAGCGCGTGATGCGGCCGATCAAATGGGTGGCGAGCCGGTCGGAGGGTTATGTCTCCGATCGCCATGGCCGCGATCACGTCACCGAGGCCGAACTCGCACTGGACGAGACCGGTAAGTTTCTGGCCTTCCGTGTCAACACGCTTGCCAATATGGGCGGCTATCTCTCGACCTTCGGGCCCAACATCCCGACCAATCTCTACGGACCGCTGCTCGGCGGCGTCTACACCACGCCGGCAATCTACTGCAACGTGAAGGTGGTGTTCACCAACACCGTTCCTGTTGACGCCTATCGCGGCGCTGGCCGTCCCGAGGCGACCTTCGTGCTGGAGCGCATCGTCGATGTCGCAGCCAGCGAGATGGGCATCGATCGCGTCGAGATCCGCCGACGCAACATGATCCCGAAGGAGGCCTATCCGTATCAGACGCCGGTGCTGGTGCAGTACGATTCCGGCGATCCGATGGGGTGTCTCGACGGCGCTCTTGTCGCGGCCGACGTCAAGAACTTCGGTATCCGCAAGGCAGAGTCGGCACGCAGAGGCAAATTCCGCGGGCTCGGCTACTCGACCTATGTCGAGGCCTGCGGCCTCGCACCGTCGCGCTTCGCGGGACGATTGGGAGCGCGCGGCGGGCTCTATGAGAGCGCCACGGTGCGGGTGCATCCGACCGGCCAGGTCACGGTCATGATCGGCACGCACAATCACGGCCAGGGCCACGAGACGACGTTCGCGCAGATCGTCTCGGAAAAGCTCGGTGTCGCGTTTGACAATGTCGACATCGTGTTCGGCGATACCGACCGCGTGCAGTTCGGCATGGGCACCTATGGCTCGCGATCGCTGGTGGTCGGCGGCGCGGCGCTGTCGAAGGCGACGGACAAGGTGGTCGCGAAAGGCAAGAAGATCGCGGCGCATCTGCTCGAAGCGGCCGAAGTGGATATCCAGTTCGAGGCCGGAAAATTCTCGGTCGCAGGCACCGACCGCATGAAGACGTTCGAGGAGATCGCGGGCGCCGCCTACGTGCCGCACGACTATCCGCTCGAAGTGCTGGAGCCGGGGCTCGAGGAGCAGGCTTATTACGATCCCGTCAACTTCACCTATCCCGGCGGCTGCCACATTGCCGAGGTCGAGATCGACCCGGAAACCGGCACGGTGACGCTGGTCAATTACACCGCGGTGGACGACGTCGGCACGGTCATCAACCCGATGATCGTGGAGGGCCAGTTGCACGGCGGCATCGTGCAGGGCGTCGGACAGGCGCTGTACGAGAACGCGGTCTACGACGAGGGCTCGGGCCAGCTGCTGTCGGGCTCGCTAATGGACTACTGCATGCCGCGCGCCGATCACATGCCGATGATGAACATCGCGACCCATTCGACGCTGTGTACGCACACGCCGATGGGCGTGAAGGGCTGCGGCGAGGTCGGCACCATCGGTTCGCCGGCCGCGGTCATCAACGCGGTGGTCGATGCGCTGTCGCATCTGGGCGTCACCCATGTCGACATGCCGGCGACGCCGAACCGGATCTGGCGCCTGCTGCAAAATGCATCGCTGCCGGTCGCTGCGGAATAGGGAGGATGACAATGAAGCCGTTTGCTTATCACCAACCGGACCGGATTCCCGACGCTGCTAAACTTCTGACCTCGATCGAGGAAAGCAAGCTCGTCGCCGGCGGCATGACGCTGATCCCGACGCTGAAGCAGCGGCTCGCCAGTCCGCCTGCCCTGGTCGACCTGTCGAAGCTCGGACATCTGAAGGGCATCAGCGACGACGGCGCCACCATCACCATCGGTGCGATGACGCCACATGCCATGGTGGCCGCCTCAAAGCTGGTGCAGGAGAAGATTCCCGGTCTCGCCGCGCTGGCCTCGATGATCGGCGATCCCGCCGTCCGCATCCGCGGCACCATCGGTGGCTCGGTCGCGAATAACGATCCGGCGGCCGATTATCCCGCAGGTGTGCTCGGATTGGGCGCGACCGTCGTCACCAGCACGCGCGAGATCGCGGCCGACGGGTTCTTCCGCGGCCTGTTCGAGACCGCGCTCGAACCTGGTGAGATCATCACGGCGGTCCGCTTTCCGGTGCCGCTCAAGGCGGGCTACGCCAAGTTCAAGGCGCCGGCGTCGCGCTATGCGCTTGTCGGCGTGTTCGTCGCGAAATTCGCCGACGGCGTTCGCGTGGCCGTGACCGGAGCGGGCTCCGGCGTATTCCGCGTTCCCCCGATGGAAGAAGCGCTGTCTCGAAGTTTCGATCCGTCCGCGATCGCGGCGATCAAGATCGACACCGAGGGCCTCACTTCCGACATCCATGCCGAAGCCGACTACCGTGCGCATCTCGTCACGGTCATGGCCAAGCGCGCCGTCGACGCGGCGCTCAGCTAGCTCTTTAGGGTTGATGATGACTGATGGTTCCGGCCGAACGGCCTTCCCGCCGGCGCCGACTGGCCTTGGCTCGCTTTCCGCAATCGAGATCCTGGCCGGTTATCGGCGCAAGGCCTTCACTCCGCGCGATGTCGTCGACGACACCATTGCGGCGCTGGAGGCGACGAACGAGGCCTGCAACGCGGTGGTGACGCCGATGTACGAGCAGGCGAGGGCGGAGGCCGATCGTCTCACCAGGGAGATGCGTGCCGGCGAGGCCAAGGGGCCGCTCGCCGGTGTACCCGTGACGATCAAGGACCTGGTCTTTGTCGCAGGCGTGCCGGCCTATGGCGGTTCGCCGATGAACAAGGCGTTCGTGCCCGATGTCGACGCGGCGGTTGTCTCGGCGCTGAAGGAGGCAGGTGCAATCGTCACCTGCAAGACCACGACCTGCGAGTCCGGATACAAGTTGACGGCGGACAGCCCGGTCACCGGCACCACGCGCAATCCCTGGAACCGCGCTCGCACCAGTGGCGGATCGAGCGGCGGCGCGGCGACGGGCGTTGCCGCCGGCTGCGGTCCGATCGCGATCGGGACCGATGGCGTCGGCTCGATCCGCGTGCCCTCGTCCTTCTGCGGTGTGTTCGGCCTGAAGCCGACCTTTGGCCTGGTGCCGCGTTCGCCCGGCTTCTCGCCACCGTCCTGGGGCTCGCTCGCGCATACCGGGCCGATCACGCGCACGGTCGCGGATGCCGCGCTGACGCTGGAGATCATCGCTGCTTACGATCTGCGCGATCCCGCGAGCCTGCCGGTGGCGGCGCGGCGGTTCGATACGAACGTCGCGCCGTTGAACGGCATTCGTATCGGCGCCAGCGTCGATCTCGGCTACGCCGCCGTCAGCCCCGACGTGCGCGCGGCGTTCAGCAAGGCGCTCGCCATTCTCGATGCCTGCGGCGCGCAGGTCACCATGGACGGTCCTGGCCTCGATCCCGGGATCCTCGAGCACACGCTGAAGCCGATCGCCTTTACCGAACAGGCGGGCGCGGTCTCGAGCAAGACCTCCGCCGATCTCGCCAGCTCCGAAGCAGATTATCTCGACGTCATCAGTGCCGGCCGGCGCTACAGCGGCACGGACTATATCGAAGCTGGGTATCGCCGCGGCCAGGCTCGCAGCGGCTTCCTGAAGCTTTTCGAGCGCGTCGATGCGCTGGTTACGCCGACGGTCGCGGTGACCGCGTTCGAAGCCGGCCACATCGGCGTCGACGCGATCGACGGCCGCAAGGTCGATCCGCATCTCGGCTGGTCGCCCTTCACCTGGCCGATCAACCTCGCCGGCCTGCCGGCCGCGACCCTGCCCTGCGGCTTCGATCGCGATGGGCTGCCGATCGGCTTGCAGATCGTCGCTCCCTGGCTCGACGAGCCCACGATCTTCCGCATCGCCGCCGCGTTCGAAGCGGCCCAGCCATGGGCCAATTTCTGGCCGTCACTAACGCTCCGCGAGAGTCCCGCGCGCGCGAAGGCATGAAGCTCAGGACAGCTCGATCGGCTCGCCGCGGCCGCTGAGCTCTTCGTCGAGGCGCAGATAGTGCGCGAGATAGTCGTGCAAGGCGGTCGCCGCCTTCGAGGTTGCGCCGCTCGACTTGTAGAGCAGCAGCTCGATCTTCGGCAGTGGCGGCAGGCCCTCGTTCGGGCCGATCTCGCGCATCGCCGGCACCAGCGCGCTGCGGCCGAGTACGGTCACGGCCATGCCGGCGAAGGCCGCCGCCTGGAGGCCGCCGACGCTTTCACTGACGCAGGCGATGCGCCAGCGCAAATTCGCGCGTTCCAGCGTGTCGATCGCGTAGTCGCGATAGATGTTGCCGGGCGGCAGCAATGCCAGCGGAATGGGCCGTTCCTGGTGCGCGGCAGACTGCTCACCGGTCATCCAGACCAGCTGCTCGCGTCGCACCACCTGGCCGCCCGTAAAATCGTTCATGCGGGTGACGAGCGCGATATCGACATCGCCGCGCTTGACCAAGCCCACCAGCGGCGTCGAGAGCGCGCAATTGAGCTCGACCTGGACCCGGGGGAAGGATTTTCGGAACACGCTGAGGATCTGCGGCAGCATGAAGGCGGCATAGAGGTCGGGCGTGCCGAGCACGACCTGACCCTCGATCTCCTGTGACGCCAATTGCGAAATCAATTCGTCATGCAACCGCAGGATGGACTTGGCGTAGGTGAGAACCGTGGTGCCGTCCTCGCTCAGCGTCAGCCGGCGCCCGGCATGCTCGAACAATTGCTTGCCGGTGAGCTCCTCCAGCCGCTGCAATTGCAGGGTGATCGCCGGCTGGGTGCGGCCCAGCCGCCGCGCGGTCTCGGTAATGCTGCCGGTCTCGACCACGGAGATCAGCGACCGGAGCATGCGGATATCGAGGCTGATGAGGTTCATGCGGCGTCCATGTCGCCCAGAATTTATGCAAGTTCCATGCTAGGGCGAAAGGGAGCCGATTTGGAAGGCTCGGCTGCAGGCGGTGTTCACGTCGGTTAGAGGACGTGTCGGTGCAGCGTTGCTGGCATACTGAATATTGATTATCAGGCGGGTCGGCGCGCATGATGCGCCCAACGAACATAAAAAGGGAGCACAAAACATGACAGAGATCTCAGCAACGCGACGAGAGCTGCTCGCAATTGCGGCAGCGGCGAGCGCTGTTTCGATCGCGGAAGTTGCGCCGGCCGCGGCGCAGGCAGGGCCGAAGCCGATCTTTCCGGTGCCGATGGTCACCATCCCGATCGTCGGCGAAACCCAGGTGTTCCAGGTCCGCCGCATCTACTGCATTGGGCGCAACTATGCGGCGCACGCGATCGAGCGCGGCTCGGACCCGAACCGCGAGCCGCCGTTCTTCTTCCAGAAGCCGACGGATGCAATCCAGAACGTCGCTGTCGGCGAGGTCGCCGATCATCCCTATCCGTCGCTGACCAAGAACTATCACCACGAGGTCGAGCTGGTCGCCGCTCTGAAATCCGGCGGCAGCAACATCCCGGCAGAGAAGGCGCTCGACCACGTCTATGGTTATGCGCTCGGCCTCGACATGACCCGGCGCGATCTCCAGAACGGGATGGCCGCGGAGAAGAAGCCGTGGGAGATCGGCAAGAGCTTCGACCATGCCGCGGTGATCGGGCCGATCCACCCGGCCAGCAAGACCGGTCATTTCGACAAGGGCGCCATTTCGCTGGCGATCAATGGCACCGTCAAGCAGAGCTCGGATCTCAGCAAGATGATCTGGAACGTGGCCGAGCAGATCGCAAAACTGTCGGAAGCGTTCGAGCTCAAGGCCGGCGACATCATCTATTCCGGCACGCCGGAGAATGTCGGCCCGGTCGTGAAGGGCGACGTGCTCTTGTGCAAGCTCGACGGCTTGCCGGACATGTCGATCAAGATCGTCTAGCGCTCCCCTCTCCCCGCCTGCGGAAAGTGAGGGACGGGATGTTTTCGCTTCGTCATGCCCGGGCTTGTCCCGGGCATCCACGTTCTTGGGCGCCGGTTGTGTGGAAGCCCGTGGATGGCCGGGACAAGCCCGGCCACGACGACGCTGAGAGTGGCTTCGATCCCATCTGTCGCAGCGCGGCGTCTTGCTCTAGCTCTGGCCGAGGATCTTCTTCGCGGCGCGAAGATGCGGCTTGTCGATCATCTGGCCGTCGAGGCGCAGCGTGCCGGAGTTCGGATTGCTCGCGAACGCCGCGATCACCTTCTCCGCCCAATTGCGCTCGGCCTCGGTCGGCTCGAACGCCGCGTTGACCACGTCGACGTGCTTGGGATGGATCAGCGCTTTCGCCGAAAAACCGTCGCGCCGCGCCGCGCGCGTTTCCTGTTCGAGCCCCGCCAGATTGTCGATGTCGGTATATACCGTGTCGATCGGCGCGACCTCGGCCGCGGCGGCGGCCATCAGGCAGAGATCGCGCGCCAGGCGATAAGGGCTATGGAACACGCCGCCTGATGCCTTTTCAGTCGCGCCGAGCGAGGCCGAGAGATCTTCCGCGCCCCACATCAGGCCCGCGAGGCGAGGGGAGCAGCCCTTGTAGTTGCCGAGCCCGAAGATCGATCCTGCGGTTTCGGTCGCGACGCAGACGATGCGCGTTGAGCCGATTGCGATACCAGCCGCAGCTTCCAAAGCTTCGAGCCAGGTCGCGACCTGCCGCACGTCGTCGCCGCCCTGCGATTTCGGCAGGACGATGCCGTCGGGCTTGCCTGGAATCACCGCGGCAAGGTCAGCGAGCGTCATGCCGGTGTCGAGCGCGTTGACGCGGACATAGAGCTGATGGGGCTTGTTGCGGCCCTTCAGCATCGCCAGCGTCAACCCGCGCGCCTCCGGCTTCTTGTCGGTGACGACGGAATCCTCGAGATCGATGATCAGCGCGTCGGCGTTGCCTTCGTTGGCCTTCTCGAATTTGCGCGGGGAGTCGCCCGGCACGAACAGCATCGAACGCATCAGACCGGCCTCTTGTGCATCATCGCCATGCGGCGGCATTTGCCGACAATCTCGTCGTTCTGGTTGAGAGCGTGGTGCTCGAACTCGACGATGCCCGCCTTGGGGCGCGATTTGGATTCCCGCAATGAAAGCACCTTCGTCGTCGCCCGCAAAGTGTCGCCATGGAAGACCGGTTTCGGAAACGTGACGTCGGTCATGCCGAGATTGGCAACGGTGGTGCCCATGGTCGTATCATAGACCGTCATGCCGATCATGATGCCGAGGGTGTAAAGGCTGTTGAAAATGCGCTGGCCGAACTCGGTCTGGGCCGCAAAATGTGCGTCGATGTGCAGCGGCTGCGGATTGAGCGTCAGCAGGCTGAACATCGTGTTGTCCATCTCCGTGACGGTCCGGGTCAGCGGATGACTGAACTCCTGGCCCACGGAAAAGTCCTCGAAATAAAGTCCGGCCATCGCGGTTTCCTCCCTGCGAAATAACGGCGCGCCCGCATCCTCGCGCCGCATGACCCTATGCATGCTACACACAGTTGATAGGGAAATTCACGTATCTGTACCCTGTTTTTCAAGTTAAAGAACGCAAGCGAAGGCACGTTCGGGCGCACCAATCCACCACGGCCTTCGAGTGGGGAACGCGACGAGGGGGAGATTGCGCGGTCGCTTCTCCCAAGAAGGAGATCAAGAATATGGATTTCGCGCTCACCGCTCAGCAGGAGGCCATTCGCGACGCCGTCGCAAAGGTTTGCGAAGACTTTCCCGACGCCTATTGGCTGAAGAAGGACCACGACGGCGGCTTCCCGCACGACTTTCACAAGGCCATGGCGGACGCCGGCTGGCTCGGCATCTGCGTGCCGGAGGAATATGGCGGCTCCGGCCTCGGCATCACCGAGGCCGCGATCATGATGCGCGCCATCGCCGAATCCGGCGCCGGCATGTCGGGCGCCTCCGCGGTGCACATCAACGTGTTCGGTCTCAATCCCGTGGTCGTGTTCGGCACGGAGGAACAGCGCAAGCGCATGCTGCCGCCGATGGTCGAGGGCCGCGAGAAGGCGTGCTTTGCCGTGACCGAGCCCAACACCGGCCTCAACACCACCCAGCTCAAGACCCGTGCGGTGGCCAAGAACGACCGCTACATCGTCAACGGCCAGAAGGTGTGGATCTCGACCGCGCAGGTCGCGCACAAGATCCTGCTGCTGGCGCGCACCACGCCGCTGGAGGAGGTGCGCTCGCCGACGCATGGGTTGAGCCTGTTCTATACGGACTTCGATCGCAACAGGATCAAGGTCCACGAGATCGAGAAGATGGGCCGCAAAGTCGTAGATTCCAACGAGCTGTTCTTCGAGGATTTCGAGATCCCCATGGAAGACCGGATCGGCGAAGAAGGCAAAGGCTTCCAGTATATCCTCGAAGGCATGAACCCGGAGCGCATCCTGATCGCAGCGGAAGCCGTCGGCCTCGGCAAGCTCGCGTTGTCGCGCGCGACCGAATACGCCAAGACGCGCGTGGTGTTCAACCGGCCTATCGGCAAGAACCAGGGCATTCAGCATCCGCTGGCCGTAAACTGGGTTGAGCTCGAGGCGGCCTGGTTGATGGTGATGTCGGCGGCCTGGCAATACGACAGGGGCATGCCTTGCGGCGGCGCTGCCAATGCCGCGAAATACATTGCGGGTGAGGCCGGATACCATGCCTGCGAGCAGGCGGTGATGACCCATGGCGGCTTCGGCTACGCCAAGGAATTCCACGTCGAGCGTTACTTGCGCGAAGTGCTGATCCCGCGCATCGCGCCGGTCAGCCCGCAGCTTGCGCTCAGCTTCATTGCGGAAAAGGTGCTGGGGCTGGCCAAGTCATACTAGGCTTGAGCGCGCACCATTGCGGGGCGCTGCGATGGTCGCCTCCAAGCGAAGCCCATAGACGTTATTCCGCAGCGATCCGGTCCATCGCCATGGCCCGAAGCCTGGCGCGCTGGATCTTGACGCCGTTCGCGCTGTCGGTGACGGGGAAGGCCTCCACGATATAGATCCGCGCCGGGACCTTGTAGCCGGCGAGCCGCTCGCGCAGGCGCGCGATCAACGCGTCCTGCCGCGGCGGCTCGTGGTGGGGGTCCTGGGTGGCGATCACGAAGGCAACGCAGCGTGCGTTTCCCTTCAGATCGACCGCGACGACCTGGGCGTCGGCCACACCAGCGCACGCTTTGAGCTCGTCCTCGATCTCGCCCGGCGCAACCAGGAAGCCGCCGAGCCGCATGGCGTCGCCCGCGCGGGTCTCGTAGACGAAGGAGCCGTCGCCGCGCAGCCGGCCGATGTCGCCGGTGCGGAAGAAGCCGTCTGCGGTGATGGCGTCGCGCGTCGCGTCGGGATTGTTGTAGTAGCCGAGGAAGCGTGACGGCGCCCGGATCTCGATCTCGCCGGAGACCCCGGGAGCCGCGAGTTCGCCGGTCTCGGTATCGCGCACACGGACCCTGGCCTCCGGCGACATCGGCCAGCCGCCGCCCTCGATGCGATCGGTGAAGCCATCACTCGAGTGTGCGATCGAGAACAGCGCCTGCACCTCACTCGAACCGTAGAGGCCGTGCAACGGCATGCCGCGCGCCTCGGCCTCCGCGGCAAGCTCGCGCCAGCCGGGCTGGAACGCGGCAAAGCCGCAGACTTCGAGAGGCGGAAACGGACGCGCCGCGTCGGTGAGGGCGAGGATGCGGCGGAACATCTCGTCCGAGCCAAAGGCATGCGTGATCCCGCACTCGCGGAGAAGCTTCAGCGCCGGTGCCGCCTCGAAGGCGTCGAGCGCATGGACGGTCGCACCCGCTGCGACGAAGCCGAGCAGGCTCGTCATGCCGAAGGTGCCGCAGAACGGCAGCATGGCCAGCAATGCATGGCGCTGCGGTGAGAGCTTTAGCGCCTTGGCAACGCAGGCGGCGTGCGTGGCCAACGTTCGCTGCGAATGCGCGACAAGCTTCGGTCCTTTGGTCGTGCCTGACGTCGTGTAGAGCAGAACCGGCAGATCGAAATCATCCTGAGCCGGCGGGGCGGGCGGATAGCGCTTCTCGAAGGCATCGAAGCGCACACAGGGCCAACGTGTGGGAATCGCATCCCCGCCGACCACCGCGAGCTCTCGCAGCGCAGGCACCTCGTCCTTCGCAACGTCGGCGAGAATAGCGGCAAAGTCGATCGAGCGGAACGCGGCTTCGACCACCATTAGCCTGGCGCCGGACAGCTTCAGGAGATGCGCGACCTCCGCGCTGCGGTAGCGCGTATTGACGGCGGCGACGATTGCCCCACGCCGGGCGGCGGCGAACAGCAGCGCGATCCATTCGATCCGGTTGACCAGCCAGACCGCGACGACGTCGCCCTTGCCGATACCGTGCGCGGCAAGCCAGGCGGCGGTCTGCTCGATCTTTTCCGAG
This sequence comes from Bradyrhizobium sp. Ken01, assembly GCF_055807355.1. Classification (NCBI taxonomy): domain Bacteria; kingdom Pseudomonadati; phylum Pseudomonadota; class Alphaproteobacteria; order Hyphomicrobiales; family Nitrobacteraceae; genus Bradyrhizobium; species Bradyrhizobium sp. Ken01. The sequence goes on along the minus strand of NZ_JBVVPC010000010.1, from coordinate 167,986 downwards.
AACTCCGCGCGCGAGACCGGCGTGCCATCGAACACGAAGGCCGGATAGGCCGCCTCGGTCCGGATCAGCGATTGCAGCGAAAATTCATTGGCGCTCATGGCAACCGGACTAACCCGACCGCGCGAACCTGTCTACTTGGTGCCGAACATCCGGTCGCCGGCGTCGCCCAGCCCCGGCACGATATAGCCGTGGTCGTTGAGCCGCTCGTCGATCGCGGCGGTCCAGACCGGCACGTCGGGATGCTCGCTCTGGAACTGCGCGACGCCTTCAGGCGCCGCCAGAAGGCAGACGAAGCGGATGTCGCGGGCGCCGCGCGCCTTCAGCAGCGAGGCGCCGGCGCAGGCCGAGTTGCCGGTCGCCAGCATAGGGTCCATCAGGATCACGGTGCGGTCCGACAGGTCCTGCGGCGCCTTGAAGTAATACTCCACCGCCTGCAACGTATCAGGATCGCGGTAGAGCCCGATATGAGCGATGCGCGCCGAGGGCATCAGCGCCAGCATGCCATCGAGGAAGCCGACGCCGGCGCGCAGGATCGGCGCCAGCGTGAGCTTCTTGCCGGCGATCTTGGGCGCCCGCATCGGCGCAATCGGCGTCTCGATCTCGACCAGCTCCAGCGGCAGGTCGCGCGTTACCTCGTAGCCGAGCAGCATCCCGATCTCGTTCAGGATCTCGCGAAAGCTCTTGGTCGAGCGGTCCTTCTCCCGCATCAGGGAGAGCTTGTGCTGGACCAGGGGATGGGCGACGACGTTGACGTTGCTGATGCTCATGAAACCGATCTACACGGTTCCATGAAATTTCGCCAGATCGGCCGGGTATTTTCCGCGGGATACGTGGCCTCAGGCGGGCATCGCGACCGCGCTGTGCGCCCGGCTGCTTGCCTCGTAGGCAGCCATGGTCAATTGGCGGTCGATCGCCGCGCGGAAATCCTAGACCCCGAGCCCGCGCGCGACGAGCGTGATCACGATCGTTAGGATCGCGCCCCAGACCAGACTCAACGTCATGGTCAGGATCGTCGTGGTGACCGCGTGCTCGAAATTTCCCTTGAGGAGGTGCACGTTACCTGTCCGGGGCAGGCGCAGCGCCGATGCGCGTGCCGAGCAGCAACGCACCCAGCAATGCGACCAGGATGGCGATCTTGAGCTCGATCACGGCCACAGCCTTGCCGCCACGCGCGCAAGAATCTGCCTGGCTCGCTGCGCCAGCACGATCAGGAAATTGCCGCGGTTCTCGACGTCGAGTTCGAAGGTGTCGGTGGGGAACACCAGGGCGCAGTGCGCCGGTGCGCTCTGACGGTTGGCAAAATCCACCGCCGAGCTCTTGAACAGGAATAGACCGCCGACACGTTCATTCGCTTCGCGCGCGACCCAGAGGCCGGCGCCGTTGCGCCCAATGAAGAAGGCGGGAATGGCGGCGCTGACGACATCCGGATCGAGCGGCCTGAGCGTTGCCGCCTGTTTGATGTGAGCTCCGCGACGGGAAGTCTGAAGGCTAATTGCGGCCATGGCGGCCTCTTCACACATCTGCAAGGTCATGATGGTCTCCGTGCCGGTCAGACGTGCATGTGCCAGACATAGATTGCGGTCCTCAGTGCGATCAGCGCAGTGAGCACGCTGCCCATCGAGAGCAAGGCGAACCCCTGCAGGGCGACGCGCTTGAGCTGGGCCTTGCTCGCCGTCGAGATCCACGACGGGCGATCGGCTTCATCGAAGGGCTGGTCAAGGCTATGTGTCAGCATCGACATCTTGGAAGTCCTTGTCTGTGGTGCGGCGAGACGGCCGCTCCAATCTGCCTCTCATGATGGCCATCGCCGCGTAAGATTGCGAGATGACCGCCGGGGCCGCCGCATAGGAATGTCATAAAGACGCCGGCGGTCGCACCTTGGCTGCATGCGATATCGGCAACGCTACGCGAGGCGTCAGGCCCCGACGCTGTCGGTCAGCTCCTCGTCGGCGAGCGCCGCGAAGGCGCGTACCACCTCCCGCTGCGCGGCCGCGTCCAGCGGCACGATCGGCAGCCTTGTGGCCGGCGACATCAGACCCAGCACGCTCAGTGCGCTCTTGAGCGCCGCCGGGCTGTCCTTGGCGAGGCAGGCGATGAGCGGGATCAGGCGCTTGTGCAGGTAGCGGGCGGATTGCAGGCGGCCTTGCCTGACCTGGGAAAAGATCGTTCGGCACAGACCCGGCGCGATGTTGGCGACCTCCGAGATCGCGCCGTCGCCGCCGCTTGCGATATAGCCTAAGGCGGTGACGTCGTCGCCGGAGAGCAGGCGAAAGCCTGATGGCAGCAGCCGGGCGAGGCGCATCGGGCGGGTGATGTCACCGCTTGCGTCGCGCAGGCCCACGAACTGACGGGATTCGACGAGGCGCAGAAGCGTCTCGTCGGCGAGTGGGCGCAGCGTACGGGAGGGAATGTCGTGCAGGATCAAGGACAAACCGGTCGCACCGGCAATGGCGCGGAAGTGCGCGAGCATCCCGTCCTGCATCGGCTTGTTGTAGGCCGGCACCACCGCCATCACGGCATCGGCGCCGGTGGCCTCGGCGCGGCGGGCAAGTTCGATGGCATGGCCGGTCGAATTCGACAGCGCGCCGGCGATGATCCGCACGCGGCCGCGAGCGACATCGACCGCGGTGCGAATCACGAGCTCCTGCTCGGCCGGCGAGAGCGTTGGTGCCTCGCCGGCGGTCTCGCAGACCACGATGGCGGAGACGCCCGCCGCGACTTGGCGCTCGCAGAGCGCTGCGAACGCCTTGAGATCGATGGCTTCAGCCGCGTCGAACGGCGTCGGCAGATCCGGAATGAAGCCGGTGAACCAGGCAGAGGGAGGAATGAACATGGCTTCCCGCGGAAGAGCGCCGGCTCAGGCGGCGCGCTGCGAGACGATGGTGTTAGGGTTCTTGCCCATGTCGAGCTCGATCTCGCGCGGCAGCTCGACGACGGTTTCCGGATGCTGTCCGTTCTCGAACAGCGCATATTTGACGGCCTGGGCGCGGCTGACGAACAGGCCGCCATAGAGGCCGTTCTGCTCCTGCGCGACCCATTGTCCTCTATGGTTGCGGCCGATGAAAACAATGGTCGAGAGGAAGCTGCACGAGGGAGGTTCGATGAGTTTCACGGATGTATTCCTTCTGAACAACGCCGGCGGGGGAGGCATGTCCCTGCCTGCGCGCTCAATATCCTGTCTTGCGAATATGATTTCGAGGGCGCCTGCGCGGCGATCTCATAGGAAGGTCATAAAGCGGGTCGCTCAGGCCACATCATTGGCGATGTGGACCAGCGCGAACAATGCGCCGAAGGCGACAGCTTCGTCCCAATGATTGAGGGCAGGGCTGAACAGCGGTTCGCGCCTGACGAGGCCGGCGAGCGCGCACAGGATGATCGACATCCAGAGCAGGACGGCGAGGCTTCGGCCAAAACCGACGCTGCCGAATGCGGCAAAGACAACGAGCAGCACAACGCGAGCGGCGAAGCGTGCGATCACGCGCGCCGGGCTCAGCGTGTGCGAAATGTCGGGGGCTTGCGACACGGCGTGAATCCGTCAGGCCGCTAGCCGAAATTGTCGCAGGCGAGCGGTTCGTAAAGCGGATCCAGTACAGGACGAACGGAGGGAACGCTCGGCCGCGACGCTTCCGCGGCGAGTGCCTGGACCTCGACGAACGCCGACAGCAGGGCGATCGCGAGGTCGCCATGGCATCCTTCGATCGCGGCGTCCAGCCAGTCCGGTAATTCGCGCTCCCGCGAGAGCGCGCAGTGCCATTCGCCCTCGTCATAGGCGAGGCGGCGGACCTGCCACATCGGCAGCTCGAGCTCCATCAATGCCAGCGTCGCATCGGCCCAGGCCTCGGCATCGATCAGGCGCATGACACGTGCCGTGCGCTCGCTTCGGCCGAGTGAAGGGAAGCGCCGGCAGGCCTTGTCGATGATCTCGAGCATCAACGGTTGCGTCATCACCTGCGCATTGCGCAAGCGGTTACCAAGTGACGGTGGATCGTAGTGTCGGAGAGCGGCGGTGGTCATGTCAGGCCTCCTGGAGGTGGCGTCGGTCAGTCGGCCGGCGTCTCCAAGATGGCCAAAGCGGCATTTGAAAACGAGATGGGGAAGGGGCGGTAGATATAAGGATTTCATAAGTGTGGGATGGGGCGGTGGCGCGCCATCCTCCGCCGTCGTCCCGGCCTTTTATGAGATTCCTATAACTTCGCGATGGCCCTCGTCTCGAAAACCTATGCCCGCGGTGGCACTTCAGCCCGGTCAAAAGTCCCGGTAGGCGCCGTGGAAATGCACCGGCATTTCCTTTCACGCGCCGACCGGGTCTCCCGAGAAACGGTTGCGCCGAAATCAAGGGCGCAACGAGGAGCAATCCCATGATGGACATTCTGATGCTGGCGCTGGGCTTCGGCTTCTTCGCCGTTGCGATCGGTTACACCTACGCCTGCGAACGGCTCTGAGGGAGCGGACCATGATCTTCGATTATTCGCTCGCCGGTGCCGTCTCGCTCGGCCTCCTGTTCTACCTCACTTACGCGCTGCTGCGGCCCGAACGATTCTGACCGTGCTCCTGCTTCTCAAACTGCTGCTGGCGGACGCCGCGCTCGTCGCCTGCCTGCTTGCACTGCTCCTGCCGCTCCTGCGCAGGACACAAGTCCTAAAGGGTTAAATCCATGACCATGATCGGTTGGCTCCAGATCATCCTATACTGCGTCATCATCGTTGCGCTGACAAAGCCGCTCGGCTGGTACATGACGCGCGTGTTCAACGGCGAGCGAACCTTCCTGTCGCCGGTGCTGCGTCCGATCGAGACCGGCATCTACTGGTTCTCCGGCGTCGACGAGAAGCGCGAGCAGCATTGGCTCACTTATACGGTCGCCATGCTGCTGTTCCATGTCGGTGGCTTCCTCATCATCTACGGCGTGATGCGGCTGCAGGATGTACTGCCGTTCAATCCGGCCGGGCAGTCGGCGGTCGCCGCGGATTTGTCCTTTAACACCGCGATCTCCTTCATCACCAACACCAACTGGCAGAACTACGGTGGTGAGAGCACGATCTCCTATCTCGTGCAGATGCTCGGCCTGACGCACCAGAACTTCCTGTCGGCGGCGACCGGCATCGCGCTCGCGGTGGCCCTGATCCGCGGCTTCTCGCGTGCGTCGGCACGCACCGTCGGGAATTTCTGGGTCGATGTCACCCGCTGCACATTGTACGTCCTGCTGCCGATCTGCATCGTCTACACGCTGTTCCTGGTCTCGCAGGGCATGCCGCAGACGCTGGGTGACTATGTCGAGGCCACCACGCTCGAAGGTGCCAAGCAGACCATCGCGGTCGGTCCGGTCGCCTCGCAGGTCGCGATCAAGATGCTCGGCACCAACGGCGGCGGCTTCTTCAACGCCAACGCGGCGCATCCGTTCGAGAATCCGACTGCGCTGTCGAACTTCATTCAGATGCTGTCGATCTTCGCACTCGGCGCGGCGCTCACCAACGTGTTCGGCCGCATGGTTGGCAACCAGCGCCAGGGTTGGGCGATCCTCGCGGTGATGGGCGTGCTGTTCCTCGCCGGTGTCGCCGTCACCTATTGGGCGGAGGCCAACGGTACTTCGACCCTGCATGCGCTCGGCCTGACCGGCGGCAACATGGAAGGCAAGGAGGTTCGCTTCGGCATCGTCGCGTCCTCCCTGTTCGCCGTGATCACGACGGCCGCCTCCTGCGGCGCCGTCAACGCCATGCATGACAGCTTCACCGCGCTCGGCGGCATGATTCCGCTGATCAACATCGAGCTCGGCGAAATCATTGTCGGCGGCGTCGGGGCCGGTATGTACGGCATGCTGCTGTTCGTCATCCTCGCGATCTTCGTGGCGGGCCTCATGGTCGGTCGCACGCCGGAATATGTCGGCAAGAAGATCGAGGCGCGCGAGGTCAAGATGGCAATGCTCGCGATCCTGGTGCTGCCACTGATGATCCTTGGCTGGACCGCGGTCGGCGTGGTCTATCCGGCGGCCGTCGCCTCGATGGCAAATGCCGGACCGCATGGCTTCACCGAGGTGCTCTATGCCTTCACCTCGGCGACCGGCAACAACGGCTCGGCCTTCGCAGGCCTCACCGGCAACACCTTCTTCTACAATCTCACGCTGGCAAGCGCGATGTTCGTCGGCCGCTTCTTCATGATCATTCCCGCGATGGCGATTGCGGGTTCGCTGGCCGCCAAGAAATCGATCCCGCCGTCCGCGGGCACCCTCCCGACCACCGGCGGGCTGTTCGTCGGCCTGGTCGTCGGCGTGATCCTGATCATCGGGGGACTGACCTTCTTCCCGGCGCTCGCCCTCGGTCCGATCGTCGAGCATCTCGCGATGAACGCCGGCCAAATCTTCTGACCAGCAAGTGTTCTGAACAGCAAGTGTTCTGATCGATAGCCTTCTGATTGTTTGGAGTGACCTCCATGGATACCATGAAACTGCAAAAGCGTGCGTCCGTCTCGGCGATGTTCGATCCCAAGATCGTCGTGCCTGCGATCCGCGCGTCCTTCATCAAGCTCGATCCGCGCTTGATGATCAAGAACCCCGTGATGTTCGTGGTCGAGATCGTGGCCGCGCTCACCACGGTGATCTTCCTGCGCGACCTCGTCACGGGCGGCGGGAATCTCGGCTTTACCTTCCAGATCATCGTCTGGCTCTGGTTCACGGTGCTGTTTGCCAATCTTGCCGAAGCCGTGGCCGAAGGCCGCGGCAAGGCACAAGCGGAATCGCTGCGCAAGACCCGCACCGAGAGCCAGGCCAAGCTGCTGACCGGCTCTGACCGCACTTTCAAGTTGGTGCCGGGCACCAGCCTCAAGGTCGGCGACATCGTGCTGGTCGAGGCCGGCGATACCATTCCCTCCGATGGCGAGGTGATCGAGGGCGTCGCGTCCGTCAACGAGGCCGCCATCACCGGCGAGTCCGCACCCGTGATCCGCGAATCCGGCGGCGATCGTTCGGCGGTGACCGGCGGCACCCAGGTGCTGTCCGACTGGATCCGCGTGCGGATCACGGCAGCGCAAGGTTCGACCTTCATCGACCGCATGATCAAGCTCGTCGAGGGCGCCGAGCGGGCGAAGACCCCGAACGAGATCGCGCTCAACATTCTGCTGGCCGGCCTCACCATCATCTTCGTGTTCGCAACCGTCACCATCCCGAGCTACGCGGCCTATGCCGGCGGCTCGATCTCGGTGGTTGTGCTGGTTGCGCTGTTCGTGACGCTGATCCCGACCACCATCGGCGCGCTGCTGTCGGCAATCGGCATTGCCGGCATGGACCGCCTGGTCCGCTTCAACGTGTTGGCGATGTCCGGTCGCGCCGTCGAGGCCGCCGGCGACGTCGACACGCTGCTGCTCGACAAGACCGGAACGATTACACTTGGCAACCGCCAGGCGACCTCCTTCCGCCCGGTGCGCGGCGTCACCGAGCAGGAGCTCGCGGACGCGGCCCAGCTCGCCTCGCTCGCCGACGAGACCCCGGAGGGCCGTTCGATCGTGGTGCTGGCCAAGGAGAAATACGGCATCCGTGGCCGCGACATGGCCGAGTTGGGAGCCACCTTCATCCCATTCACCGCGCAGACCCGCATGAGCGGCGTCGATGCCGGCGGCTCGTCGGTGCGCAAGGGCGCGGTCGATGCGATCCTCAATTATGTCGGCGGCGGTGCGCCGCTGGTGGTCGCCTCGGGCAACACGGCTCGTTCCATCCAGCCCGCCGGGCTCTCGGACATCGGTCGCGAGATCCAAACCATTGCCGACGACATATCGAAGGCCGGCGGCACGCCGCTGGCGGTCGCCAGGGACGGCAAGCTGCTAGGCGTCATTCAGCTCAAGGACATCGTCAAGGGCGGTATCCGTGAGCGCTTTGCCGAGCTGCGACGCATGGGCATCCGCACCGTCATGATTACCGGCGACAATCCCATGACGGCCGCCGCGATCGCAGCGGAAGCCGGCGTCGACGACTTCCTGGCGCAGGCAACTCCCGAGGACAAGCTCAAGCTGATCCGCGACGAGCAGGCCAAGGGCAAGCTGGTGGCGATGTGCGGCGACGGCACCAACGACGCGCCGGCGCTCGCGCAGGCAGACGTCGGTGTCGCCATGAACACCGGCACGCAGGCTGCTCGCGAGGCCGGCAACATGGTCGACCTCGACTCCAACCCCACCAAGCTGATCGAGGTGGTCGAGATCGGCAAGCAGCTGCTGATGACGCGCGGCGCACTCACCACGTTCTCGATCGCCAACGACGTTGCGAAGTATTTCGCGATCATCCCGGCAATGTTCCTGGCGTTCTACCCCCAGCTCAACGTGCTCAACGTCATGAACCTGTCGAGCCCGCAGAGTGCTATCCTGTCGGCGATCATCTTCAACGCGCTTGTTATCATCGCGCTGATCCCGCTGGCGCTGAAGGGCGTCGCCTATCGCGCGGTCGGGGCCGGCGCACTGCTCCGGCGCAATCTGCTGATCTACGGCCTCGGCGGCATCGTCATACCCTTCATCGGCATCAAGGCGATCGACCTCGTCGTCGTTGCCTTGCACCTGGCTTAACCCCGTCATTGCGAGCGAAGCGATGCAGTCCAGAATTCTTGCCACGACTGAGAGACTGGATTGCTTCGTCGCTTCGCTCCTCGCAATGACGAAAGAAATAGGAGAAACACATGCTCAGAGAAATCCGCCCCGCCATCGTCCTGCTGCTGGTGCTCACTGCCATCACCGGACTTGCCTATCCGCTGGCGATGACCGCTATTGCCGGCGCGATCTTTCCCGCGCAGGCTCAGGGCAGCCTGATCGAGAAGGACGGTCACGTGGTCGGCTCCGCCCTGATCGGGCAGGAGTTCAAGGACGACAAATATTTCCACGGCCGCCTCTCGGCGACGGTGGCGCCGGATCCGAGCGATTCGACCAAGACCGTGCCGGCGCCCTACAACGCCGCCAATTCTGGTGGCTCCAATCTCGGCCCGACCAGCAAGGCGCTGGCCGACCGGCTGAAGGAAGATGTGGACAAGCTCAAAAGCGAGAACCCGAATGCCGCCGTGCCGGTCGACCTCGTGACGACCTCGGCCAGCGGCCTCGATCCCGACATTTCGCCGGAAGCGGCGCAATTCCAGGTGCCGCGCGTGGCGAAGGCGCGAAACGTGCCGGAGGATCAGGTCAAGCAACTGGTGGCTTCCAACATCCAGGGCCGCCTGCTCGGCCTGATCGGCGAGCCCCGGGTCAACGTGTTGGCTCTGAACCTCGCGCTCGATCGTGCCACAAAGTAGTCTAGGCTAGGTCCGCGCCGATGATTATATTGGCCTGATGGTCCGAGAGCGCCGCGATCCCGAACAACGTCCTTCGCCCGAGGCGCTGCTGGAAGCCGCGCGCCGGGAGGAGGGCGTGAGCGGCAAGCTGAAGATCTTCGTCGGCGCCGCTCCCGGCGTCGGCAAGACCTACGAGATGCTGCAAAGCGCCCACGCCAGGCGCAAGTCAGGCCTTGACGTCGTGGTCGGCTTCGTCGAGACCCATGGCCGCGCCGAGACCGAGGCGCTGGTGCGGGGGCTGGAAGTGATCCCGCGCAAGAAGCTCGACTACCGCGGCCAGATTGTCGAGGAAATGGACCTCGATGCCGTGATCGCGCGCCGGCCGAAAATCGCGCTGGTGGACGAACTCGCCCACACCAATGCCGCCGGCAGCCGCCATCCAAAACGCTATCTCGACGTCGAGGAGCTGCTGTCCCACGGCATCGACGTCTACACCGCCGTCAATATTCAGCACATCGAGAGCCTGAACGACGTCGTCGCGCAGATCACCCATGTGCGGGTGCGGGAGACCGTGCCGGATTCGGTGTTCGACCGCGCAGACGCCATCGAACTGATCGACCTCACGCCCGACGATCTGATCCAGCGGCTGAAAGAGGGCAAGGTCTATGTCCCCAGGCAGGCCGAGCGGGCGCTGGAGCATTATTTCTCGCCGGGCAACCTGACCGCGCTGCGCGAACTCGCCCTGCGGCGCACCGCCGAACGGGTCGACGAGCAGCTGCTCACCCACATGCAGGCGAACGCGATCGCCGGTCCCTGGGCAGCGGGCGAGCGCATCCTCGTCTGCGTCAGCGAAGATCCGCGAGCGGCCGGGCTCGTGCGCTATACCAAGCGCCTGGCCGACCGGCTGCATGCGCCGTTCACTGCGATCTCGATCGAGACGCGGCGCTCGCTCCAACTCTCAGACGAGGCGCGAGACCAGCTCGCCGACACGCTGCGGCTTGCCGAAGCGCTCGGCGGCGAGGCGCTGACCATTCCGGCTGTCGGCCGCCGCATCGCCGACGACGTCATCAACTTCGCGCAAGGCAACAATGTCACCCAGATCGTGATCGGCAAGTCGACGCGCTCGCGCTGGTTCGAGATGACGCGCGGCTCCGTCGTGCATGATCTGGTGGGCCGCGCCGGCAATATCAGCATTCACGTCATTCCGGGCGACGAGTTGTCCGGCGAGCCCGCGCCGAAGACGTCGGTGCAGACCGCTGCACGCTCGGAACCGTTCAATCCGCTGCCCTATCTGAAGGCGCTCGGCATCGTTCTGGTCGGCCTCGGCGCCGCCGAGCTGATTCAGCCGAGATTCGGCATCGAGAACGTGGACCTCGTGCTGCTGACGGCTGTGGTGGCGGTCGCTGTGCGGTATGGACTGTGGCCGTCGCTGCTCGCGACCGTCGCGGCCTCGCTCTCCTACAATTTCTTCTTCATCCCGCCGATCTACACCTTCACGATCACCGATCCGACCAACGTCGCCGCCTTCGTCCTGTTTACGGTGGTTGCGATGATCGTCTCGAATGTCGCAGCGCGGGTGCGCACCCAGGCCGACACCGCGATCGGGCGCATCAGGACCACCGAGCAGCTGTATGCGTTCAGCCGCAAGCTCGCCGGCACCGGCACGCTCGACGACGTGCTGTGGGCGACCGCTTACCAGACCGCGCTCATGCTCAAGGTCCGCGTCGTGCTCTTGCTGCCGGACGACGGCCTGCTCACGGTGAAGTCGGGCTATCCCCCCGAGGACGATCTCGATCAGGCGGACCTTGCCGCCGCCAACTGGGCCTGGAGCAATGACCGCCCTGCAGGTCGCGGCTCGGACACGCTGCCGGGAGCAAAACGGCTGTTCCTGCCGATGCGCACCGGGCGCGGCCCGATCGGCGTCATCGGCATCGACGACGACCGCACAGGTCCCTTGCTGACGCCGGACCAGCGTCGCCTGCTCGACGCGCTGGTCGACCAGGGCGCGCTGGCGATCGAGCGCGTGCTGCTGGTCGAGGACGTCGATCGCGTCAAGCGCACCGTGGAATCCGAGCGGCTGCGTTCCGCATTGCTGACCTCGATTTCACACGACCTGAAGACGCCGCTCGCATCCGTGCTGGGTGCGGCCTCGACCATGCGCGATCTCGCCAGCGCGCTCTCCGACACCGAGAAGCGCGACCTGCTCGCCACCGTGATCGACGAATCCGAACGGCTCAACCGCTTCATCGCCAATCTGCTCGACATGACCAAGCTCGAATCCGGCGCCATCGTGCCCAACGCTGCGTTGCACGATCTTGGAGAGATCGTCGGCAGCGCGCTCCGCCGTGCAGCCAAGATCCTCACCGCCCACAAGGTGGAGCTGGAGTTGGCCGCAGACCTTCCTATGCTCCAGCTCGATGCGGTGCTGTTCGAGCAGGTGCTGTTCAACCTGCTCGACAACGCCGCCAAATATTCGCCGCCCCACGCGACGGTCTCGATTCGCAGCCGGCGCGACAGCGATCATGTGGTGCTCCAGATTGCGGACGAGGGCGACGGCATTCCGTCCGAGGAGCTCGAGAGCGTGTTCGACAAGTTTTATCGCGTGCAGAAGGGCGACCATGTCCGCCCCGGCACCGGGCTCGGGCTCGCCATCTCCCGCGGCTTCGTCGAGGCGATGCATGGCACGATCTCGGCCGCGAATCGCAGCGACCGGAGCGGCGCGGTACTGACCATCCGTCTGCCCATTCCGGCCCGGACCCACGCATTGGATACCGCCGCATGAGCGCCGCCGCGATCAAAGTGCTGGTCATCGACGACGAGCCGCCGATCCGCAAATTGCTGCGGATGGGGCTCTCGACCCAAGGCTATGAGATCCTGGAGGCGTCCAACGGCAAGACCGCGCTGGAGAAGCTCAGCGAGGATCCCGCGCTGATCATCCTCGATCTCGGCCTGCCGGACATCCAGGGTCACGAGTTGTTGCGTACCATCCGCGCCCGCAATGAAGCTGTGCCGATCGTGGTGCTGTCGAGCCGCGGCGACGAGGCCGGCAAGGTGCAGGCGCTCGACCTCGGGGCCGACGATTACCTGACAAAGCCGTTCGGCATGGACGAGCTGCTGGCGCGCCTGCGCGCCGCGCTGCGGCACCAGCTTCAGATCCAGGGCGAGCGCCCAGTGTTTCGTGCCGGCGATCTCTCGGTCGATCTGGTGCGCCGGATCGTCAAGGTCGGCGAGCGCGACGTCAAACTGTCGCCGAAGGAATATGATCTCCTGCGTGTGCTGGTGCAGCACGCCGGCAAGGTGCTCACTCACCGCTTCCTGCTGAGGGAGCTCTGGGACGAACTGACGGATGCGCAATATCTGCGCGTCTATGTCCGCCAGCTCCGGCAGAAGATCGAAGCCGATCCGGAGCGGCCGCAATACGTGCTGACCGAGACGGGGATCGGGTACCGGCTGAAGGCGGGGGACTAGCTTTCGATCCTCATCCTGAGGAGCGCGGAACGCGCGTCTCGAAGGATGAAGGCCCGACTCCCGCAGCGGGGGCCTGCATGGTTCGAGACGGCAATTCGCGCCTCCTCACCATGAGGGAAGAGAGTGAAGTGCGCGGCGGAGAGCTAACCCGCTTTCCTCTGCCGCGCCGTCGACCGGTGCGTCTTCTTCGCGGCCCTCGTTCGCCCCGACGCCCGGCGCGCATGGGACTTCGCCGCCGTCTTCTTCCCGCTGCGTCCCTTCAAGCTCTGCTTCAGCGCATCCATCAGGCTGACGACGTTGCTCGGCTTCTCCTCAGGCTCCGGCAGTTCGATTGTCTTGCCGCTGGCCTTGCGCTTCACCAGGGCCTTCAGCGCGTTCTCGTAATCGTCCTTGAACTTGCTGGGATCGAAATGGGAGGCCTTGGTCTGGAGGATATGGCCGGCGAGTTCGACCATGTCCTTGGTGATCTTCGGGCTCTTGATATCGTCGAAGAATTGGTCCTCGTCGCGCAGTTCGTAGGGGAAGCGCAGCGTGGTGCCGAGCAGGCCCTTGCCGAGCGGCTCGATCGCGATGATGTGCTCGCGGTTGGTGAGCACGATCTTGGCGAGCGCGACGCGATCCTGGTCCTTCATGGCGTCGCGGATCACGGCAAAAGCATCGACCGCGGCCTTGCCGTCGGGCGCGATGTAGTAGGGATGGTTGAGGTAGCGCTGGTCGATCTCGTCGCTCGGCACAAAGCTCTCGATGTCGATGGTGTGGTTGCTCTCGATCTGGACGGCTTCGAGCTCCTCCGGCTCGATCTCGACATACTTGCCCTTGCGCAGCTCGTAGCCGCGTCCCTTCTGGTCGCTTTCGACGACGTCGCCGGTCTCGGCGTCGATCATCTGCTGCTTCAATCGGTTGCCGGTCTCGCGGTTGATCATGTGAAATCGCGTCTTCTCGGCCGCGGTGGTCGCCGGATAAAGCACAACGGGGCAACTGACCAGCGAGAGCTTCAACGTTCCCTTCCAATAGGCGCGCGGTGCCATTCCGTTCTCCAGCGTCTACGAGTCATTTTGGAACCCCAACCGTCCCGCGGGGTTTTGGTTCCGGGTGGGATGCGGGCCGTGATAGGCTTCCACGCCGAAAGAGAATCCGGGACCAATCGTGCTGCAAAAACTATCCAAGTATCGACAGAAACGTGATTTCGAGAAGACGCCGGAGCCGTCGGGCAAGGCCGCGGTGGCGCCATCGAAGCAGCGGCGTTTCGTGATCCAGAAGCATGACGCCACGCGGCTGCACTACGATCTGCGGCTCGAGTTCGACGGCGTCTTCAAGTCCTGGGCGGTGACGAAAGGGCCCTCGCTCGATCCGCATGACAAGCGGCTGGCCGTCGAGGTCGAGGACCATCCGCTCGACTATGGCGACTTCGAGGGCACGATTCCGGAAGGCCAGTACGGCGGCGGCACGGTCATGCTGTGGGATCGCGGCACCTGGGAATCCGAAGATCCCGAACGCGGTTTCAAGAAGGGCGATCTGAAGTTCACCCTGCATGGCGAGAAGCTGCACGGCAGCTGGGTCCTGGTGCGCATGCGCAACGACCGCACCGGCGGCAAACGGACCAATTGGCTCCTGATCAAGCATCGCGACGAATATGTTCGCGAGGGCGCAGACAACGACATTCTCGAGCAGGACAAATCGGTCGCCTCCGGCCGCGCGATGGATCAGATCGCCGAAGGCAAGGGGCGAGCACCAAAACCGTTCATGCTGGCGAAGGGCACCAAGGCCAAGGCCGACGCGGTCTGGCAGTCCAACCGGGCGGACGAGGCGAAAGAGCGCACGGTCAAGCCGGCACCCCGCGCGGCGTTGAAGACCGGCAAGACGGCAAAGAAGAAGGCCACAACCGCGACGACCGCGAAGAAGGCGGAGATGCCTGATTTCGTCGCGCCGCAGCTCTGCACCTCGGTCGAGCGCCCGCCGGGCGGCGATGGCTGGTGCCACGAAATCAAGTTCGACGGCTACCGCGTGCAACTGCGGGTCGAAGGCGGCAAGGCGACGTTGAAGACGCGCAAAGGCCTCGACTGGACCGGAAAATTCGCAAGCATCGCGAAGGAAGCGGGCGCGCAGCCGGACATGATGATCGACGGCGAGATCGTCGCGCTCGACCATAACGGAGCACCGAATTTTTCGTCGCTCCAGGCCGCGCTGTCGGACGGCAAGACCGACGAGCTCATCTTCTTCGCGTTCGACCTGTTGTTTGCGGAAGGTCTCGATTACCGCCGGCTGCCGCTCGGCGAGCGCAAGGCGCGGTTGAAGGAGCTGCTGGAGGCGCGCAAGCGCAAATCGAGCCAGATTCGCTATGTCGAGCATTTCGAAAGCGGCGGCGACGCCGTGCTGCAGTCGGCCTGCAAGCTCGAGCTTGAGGGCGTGGTGTCGAAGAAGCTCGACGCGCCCTATCGTTCGGGGCGGACAGAAAGCTGGACCAAGGCTAAATGCCGTGCCGGCCATGAGGTCGTCATCGGCGGCTACAAGACCACCAATGGCAAATTCCGTTCGCTGATGGCCGGCGTGCACCGCGGCGATCATCTCGCCTTCGTCGGCATGGTCGGCACGGGCTTCGGCGCCGACAAGGTCAAGCGCATCATGCCGTCCTTGAAGGCGATGGAGGCCAAGCAAAGCCCCTTTGGCGGCAAGAACGCACCGAAAAAAGCGCGCGAGGTACACTGGCTGAAGCCGGAGCTCGTGGCGGAGATCGAGTTCGCCGGCTTCACCGCCGACGGCAATATCCGCCAGGCCGCCTTCAAGGGTCTACGGCAGGACAAGCCGGCGGAGGAGGTCGAGGCCGAGACACCGGTCGATACCGAGCTTGCCGAGCCCTCGACGAGGCGGCAGGCCAAGCCGCGCGCGAAAGCGAAGACCGGCGAACGAACAGCGCAAGCCGGCAGTGCCGAAGTGATGGGAGTCGTCATCTCCAAGCCGGACAAGGAGCTCTGGCCGGACGACGGCAATGGCGATCCCGTCACCAAGCTGGATCTCGCGCGCTATCTCGAAGCTGTCGGCGAATGGATGATCGTCCACCTGAAGGGCCGTCCGTGCTCGCTGATCCGCGCCCCTGACGGCATCAAGGGCGAATGCTTCTTCCAGCGCCACGCCATGCAGGGCACCTCGAACCTTCTGGAGCTCGCGCGGGTCTCCGGCGACCGCAAGCCCTATTTGCAGATCGACCGCATCGAAGGGCTCGCGGCGGTAGCGCAGATCGGCGGCGTCGAGCTGCATCCCTGGAATTGCGCGCCCTACGCCTACGATACCCCGGGCCGGCTGGTGTTCGATCTCGATCCGGCGCCCGACGTCGTCTTCGCCGAGGTCGTCGAGGCCGCCAAGGAGATGCGGCAGCGGCTGACCGACATCGGCATGGAAAGCTTCTGCAAGACCACCGGCGGCAAGGGCCTGCACGTCGTGGTGCCCTTGCGTCATGGCGCCCGCGATCAGGTGAGCTGGAAAGAGGCGAAGGCCTTCGCGCAGGGCGTTTGCCAGTGGATGGCGGACGACGATCCCGAGCGCTATCTGCTCAACATGTCGAAAAAGCTGCGAACGGGAAAGATCTTCCTGGACTATCTGCGCAACGACCGCATGTCGACGGCGGTGGCCCCGCTGTCCCCCCGCGCGCGCGATGGTGCGACTGTGTCGATGCCGGTCACGTGGGCGCAGGTGAAGAGCGACCTCGATCCGAAGCGGTACACGGTGCGAACGGTGCCAGGCTTGCTGGCGCGATCGAAGGCGTGGGATGGTTATGACGATGCGGCCGTGTCGATCAAGGCGGCGATCAAGAAGCTCGCGGCGAAAAAGAAGTAGGGGGGGTTAGCGAAGCGTAACCCACCACTTCTGTTGACGCGGAAAGAAAAGAGGAGGGTTACGCCTTGCGGCTAACCCACCTACCGAACCCGGCTAGATCCGTCCCAGCAGCAGCAGGATCAGCAGGATCACGATGACGAGCCCGAGGCCGCCGCCGCCGTAATAGCCGGTGCCGTAGAACGGGCCGCCGCCGATGCCGCTGAAGCCGCCGAGCAGCGCGATGACCAAAATGATCAGAATGATCGTACCGATAGACATGCCAAATCTCCTCCAGCCCTTCGTTGGAAGGGTCTCTTGCAACCTGTCCCGTGGTGCGAGGGCAACTTGCCGCAGGTTTTAAAGTTCCCCCAATGAAACACCGGTTGCACGCTCCACTTGCATGGAACCTTTGCGGTGTCGGGGGGCATGACTATGTGAGATTTAATCACTAACCGGGCAGAGCCATGTCAGCACCGCTTGTCGTCTCTATTCCCCACCGCCTCGGCCGCGAGGAGGCGGTGCGTCGTCTCAAGACCGGGCTCGGCCGTGCTGCCGCCAGCGTTCCCGTGATGCAGGTCGAGGAGGAGCGCTGGAACGGCGACAGCATGAATTTCCGCATCCGCGCGCTCGGGCAAATCGCGACGGGGCAGGTCGATGTCGCCGACGACCATGTCAAGGTGCAGGTGGTGCTGCCCTGGCTATTGCAGCGCTTTGCGGAGATGGCTCAGGCCACGATCCGCAAGCGCGGCCAGCTGCTGTTGGGCAAAGACGCGAAAAGCTAGCAATCAAGCGCGGGTGCGCTGTCGCACCGGCTTCGCCGCATCCGCGGGGCGCGCCGGGATGACCGAAGCTGGAAAACCGCGAAGCGCCTGCGCGAGCGGCAGATCGTTGCCTACAAATCCCGGCACGCTATAGCCTGTGACGTCGATGGTGGCGTCGAGCCCCTCGAACGCCGGCCATTCGCGTCCTGCTTGCGTGAAAGGTGCGAAGTGGCGCCCGATAGCGACGATCGCAGCAGTGCGGCCGTGGCGGCGGGCAAAGGCCACGACATGGTCGGCATGTGCGCCCCGCACCTGAAGCGGCTGGTAGTCGCCTCGCGCGAAAACGTCGGGCAGCTCATTGCGTAGCTTGAGCAGGTGCCGCGTCCAGGCCAGCTTGAGCTGGCCGTCCGGCCAGCTCTTGATCAGATGATTCCAATCCGGATTGTCCAGCGTGCCCAGCGCCGCGTGTCGCGCGGAAAAATCCACCGGGCGCCGGTTGTCGGGATCGACCAGCGAGAGGTCCCAGAATTCGGTGCCTTGGTAAAAGTCGGGCACGCCCGGCAGTGTCGCCTTCAGCGTGACCTGGCTCAGCCCGTTCAGCGCGCCGAGCAGCGCAACGCGGCGAGCCAGGGTTTTCAGTGCCTCCAGGAATTCGCCTGATTGCGCGGGATCGAGGATCTTCGCGATGAAGCTCTTGACGCCGTTCTCATAGGCCTCGTGCGGGTTGAGCCAGCTGGTCTCCTCCTTGCCTTCGCGCGCGGCCTTGAGCGCATAGGCCTGGATACGCGCGACGAAGCCGGCATCGGCCGTCTCTCCAATCGGCCAGGCGCCGAGCAGCGTCTGGTAGAGCATGTATTCGAACGTGGCCGACGGAGCGCGCAGATTGCCGTCGAGCGCGATGTGCGGCGCGTTCAGGACCTTCCAGCGCGCCACGGCGCTGGTCCATTCGCCGGGAATTTCACTTAAGGCCGCGATCCGTGCCCGGGCGTCCTCGCCGCGCTTGGTGTCGTGCGTGGCGGTCGCCGTCATCCCTTGCGGCCATTCCCTGGCGCGGGTCTGCATGATCTCGTGAAAAGCGGGAATGGTGAGGCCCTTGCTCGCGGGATCGCCACCGACTTCGTTCAGGGCGAGCAGCCGGTGGAATTGATAGAAAGCGGTGTCCTCCAGCGACTTCGCCATCATCGGTCCGGTGAATTGCTGCACCTTCAGCGCAAACCGACGCACGCGCGGGGCGCTGTGCGGGGGACGGCCGGGCTTGAGCAAGTCCATGGTGAGGGCGTCGCGCAGGAAGTCGAAAATGCCTTCGTCCGCGGCGAACCATTCCCGGCGAGCGTGCTCGATGGTGTCGTCGATCAGCTTACGATCGTTTGCGGTTGGCGCGCTTGTCGTCAGGTAGGTACGGTACACCGGGAAATGCAGCACGTAGAGCTCGAGCGCCTGCCGCAGGCTGTCGGCGGAAAAGTCGCGGGTCGAGTAGTGCCCGTTGGCGATGCGCGCAAGCAGGCGGGTCAGAACCGTGAATTCGCTGGTCAGCAGCGTCTCCAGCACGCGCCGTTTGGCGTCCTTGACATAAGGCGCGAGCCGCGGCGGCCGGTTGCTGATCTGCCGCCAGGTCTCGTCCAGCGCCTCCAGCCCCTTGGCGTCGACCAGAACGTGAGTGATGGCGTTCATCCACTCATAGCCGGTGGTGCCCTGGACGCCGGCGAAATGCGGCAGGCGCTCGTGCTCGCACAGGATTTTCTCGATCACCGTATAGAACGGCTTTGTGGTGCCCTGCGCGTCGCGCACCAGCCGGCGCAGCCGCTGGCAATATTGCGCGGGATCACGCAGGCCGTCGATATGATCGAGCCGGATGCCTTGCAGTTTACCGTCGGCAATGAGTTGCTTCACCAGCCGGTGCGTGGCGGCGAACGTGCCGGGATCCTCGACGCGCATGCCGGCGAGCCCGTTGACGTCGAAGAAGCGGCGATAGTTGATGTCGCTGGAGGCAAGCCGCCAGTGCCCGAGCTTGTAGTGCTGGCGCTCCAGCAAATGATGCAGCGCCAGCGTCTGCGCGGGGCGGTCCTTGGCGGCGCGATAGGCGCCGAGGCCGCGCGCGATGATATCGGCGCTGCCTGCGATCTCCCTAAGCTCCGCCTTGAAGCCGGGCGCTTCCTTGCGGTTGGGGCGGCGCAGTCCCGTGTAGCGGGTCGCGAGCGACAGCAGGCGCTTGCCGGCCTCGGTCTCGGCGGCGTCGGCTTCCTTCACGATCATCCGCAGCATCTCGCCATAGCGCTCCGGCGCGATCGGCAGGCGGTGCTCGAAATACCAGGCGGAAAAACTACCTTCGTCGGGATCGTAGCGTAGCTCGATGTCGCCGCTCTCGAGCGCTTCGCCATAGGACGCGCCGAGGATCGGCAGCAGCACGCCGCCACGGGCGCGGAAAGCCAGTTGATCCCAGTCGATATCGAAGGAGACGGCGTGCGGCGAGGCTTGGCCCCATTCCAGCACGTCCAGCCACCAGGGATTGTCGGCGAAGTGCACGCCGACATGGTTCGGTACGAAATCGATGATGAGGCCGAGGTCGTGTCGCGTCAGCGCCTCGCTCAGCCGGGCGAAGCCGGGCTCGCCGCCGAGCTCCGGATTGAACTGGCTGTGATCGACGGTGTCATAGCCGTGCGTCGAGCCCTTGCGGGCCTTCATCACCGGCGAGGTGTAGAGATGCGTGATTCCCAGCGCCTTCAGGTAGGGCACGACCGCGGCGGCCTTGTCGAAGTCGAAATCCGCGGTGAGCTGAAGCCGGTAGGTTGCGAGAGGAACGGCTGAAGCCATGTCAAACTCCGAGGCGCCAGACCACCGACCAGGGCGCAAACCGGTCGCCGGTCGCGCCGTCCCAGATCAGGGTGCCCACACCGCCGGAATATGCGGCGTCCTTGTCGGAGAGATTGGCGACGAGGCGCAACGTCGCGCCATCTCCCATGTGCCAATGTGCGGTGAGCAGGCCGCTATCGGCCACGGCGGCATCACCGAAGCGCGCAGCTTTCAGTCGTGGCGCGATCTCCTTGTGGCGGAGAGCGAGCAGCTCCCGCACCAGCGCGAGACGTGCATCCTGCTCCGGCGTGTGGCCGGTCCAGTCGAGCACAGCCGATTGCAGCGTTGCCGGATCGAGCGGGTCGGGCACCTCGTCGCCGTACTTCTCGTAGGCCCAGGCGTATTCCTGCCTGCGCCCCTTGCGGACGGCGTCAGCCAGGCCGCCCTGGAAGTCGCAGAAGAACGGGAAGGGCACGGTGGAGCCCCACTCCTCGCCCTGAAACAGCATCGGCACCATCGGCGCGAGCAGGGTCACCGCGAGTGCTGCTTCGATCTGCTTGGGCGATGCGAGGCTTTCGAGCCGGTCGCCGAGCGGCCGGTTGCCGATCTGGTCGTGGTTTTGCAGGAAGTTGACGAAGGTTGCCGGCGGCAGCTCGTCGCTTTTCTCGCCTCGCGGCTTCTTGCCCCAGAATTCCGAGATCTCGCCCTGATAGACGAAGCCGGAGGCGAGCGCGCGTGCGAGATCGAGCCGCGGTGTTTGATAGTCCGCGTAATAGCCAGCGAGCTCGCCGGTCAGCATCACGTGCCAGACGTGGTGGTAGTCGTCGTTCCACTGCGCGCGATATTTGCCGTTCGGGGGCTCCTGCGCGGCGTCGAGCAGGCTCGCGCGATTGTCGCCGTTCTCCAGCACGAGATGGATATGCCGCCCTGTGGCCTTGGCAAGCTCGCCCGCGGCGACGCTGAGGTCCTGCAGCATCGATTGCTCGCCGGGGATCGCCATGATGTGATTGGCGGCATCAAGCCTCAGGCCGTCGAAGCGATAGTCGCTGAGCCACGACAGCGCGTTCTCGACGGCAAAAGCGCGAACCTGCGGCACGCGATAATCGATCGCACTGCCCCACGGCGTGTGCGCGTCGGTGAAGAAGGTCGGCGCGTAGCGGCCGAGGTAATTTCCCTCGGGCCCGAAATGATTATAGACGACGTCGAGGAACACCATCAGCCCGCGCAGATGGGCTTCGTCGATCAGCGTCTTCAATTCATCGGGATGACCATAGGTGCTGTCGGGCGCGTACCACAATACACCATCATAACCCCAGCCGCGACGACCGGCGAAGTCGGCCAGCGGCATCAGCTCGATCGCGGTGATGCCGGTGGCGACGAGATGATCGAGCTTGTCGATCATGGCGCGATAGGTGCCTTCCGCGGTGAAGGTGCCGACATGCGTCTCGATCAGCACCGTCTCTTCCCAGGGACGGCCGCGCCAATCGGATGCGCGCCAGGCAAAGGCGTCGTGATCGATCACCTCGCTCGGGCCGAACACGTCGTCGGGCTGGAATGCAGACGCCGGATCGGGCACGTCGATCTCGTCGTCGATCCTGAATTTGTAGTTGCTGCCGACGGGCAGATTGGCAATCTCGGCGACATACCAGCCATCCTGCCGGCGCTGCATCGCGTGTCGTCTGTCGAGCAGGAGATCGACGCGGCGCGCGGCAGGCGCCCACAGCCGGAACGACACGCCGTCCTTCGTCGGCCTCGCCCCGAAGGATGGCCTCATAGCGCCCCCGCGAAAGCGAGCACGGAGCGCGGCGGCGCCTTGCTGTCGCTTCCGGGCAGGAAGTCGACCGTGTTCAGCTTGGCGTCGGTCGTGTTGAGGATTTGCTGCCAACTCTTGTATTCGGTCATCTTTGGCAATTTGAATGCGATCTCTTCGGGGGCTGCGTTGAGTACGATAAAGATCGCGGCGCTGCCCGGTTCCATCGGCCCCATCACATAGGAGAGGAACCGCCCTTCCGGGAATTTCCAGTCGCTTTCCGTCATTTCGTCGCCGGCCGGCGTCAGCCACAGCGCGCCGTAGGAGATGCCGTCCTTGGGGCGGCCGTCGAGCCAGCGATGGCTGCGAAGCTGCGAGAACCGGCGGCGGATTTCGGCGAGCTCGGCGACGAAATCGACCATGTCGTCGCCGTCCTTGCCGAGATTGTCCCAGCCGACCCAGCCAACCTCGTTGTCCTGGCAATAGGCGTTGTTGTTGCCTGATTGCGAATTCCCGACCTCGTCGCCGGCGAGGATCAGCGGAATGCCCTGCGCCAGCATGAGGCAGGCCAGCACGTTCTTGCGAAGCTGCCGGCGCAAGCTGACGATTTGGGGATCGTCGGTCGGACCCTCGACACCGCAATTGTTGCTGTGGTTGTCGTTGGAGCCGTCGCGATTGTCTTCGCCATTGGCCTCGTTGTGCTTCTCGTTGTAGCTGAAGAGATCGGCCAGGGTGAAACCGTCATGGACGGTGATGTGGTTGACGCTGGCGCGCGGCCGCCGTCCATCGTGGTTGAACAGGTCGGAGGACGCCGTCATGCGGCTGGAGATGTCGCCGATCAGGCTGCCTTCGCCGCTCCAGTAGCGGCGCATGGCGCTGCGGTACCGGTCGTTCCACTCCGACCATTGCGAGGGAAATGCGCCGACCTGATAGCCGCCGAGGCCGAGGTCCCAGGGTTCGGCGACGAGCTTGACGCTCGCCAGCACCGGGTCCTGGCGGATCGCGGTCAGGAACGAACTGCCGCGATCATAACCGTTCGGCCCGCGCGCCAGCGTGGTGGCGAGGTCGAAACGGAAGCCGTCGACGTGGCAGACCTCGACCCAGTAGCGCAGGGAATCCATCACCATCTGCAGCACGCGCGGATGGGTGAGGTTCACCGACGAGCCGCAGCCGGTGAAGTCGTCGTAATAGCGCGGGTTCTCGCGGTTGAGCCAGTAATAGGAGGCGTTGTCGATGCCGCGGTAGCACAGCGTCGGGCCGAGGTGATTGCCCTCGGCGGTGTGGTTGTAGACGACGTCGAGCATCACCTCGATGCCGGCATCGTGCAGGCGTGCGACCGTGGTGCGGAAGGAATCGAGGGCGTTGTCCTGGGCGTAGCGCTGCTCGGGCGCGAAGAAGGACAAGGTGTTGTAGCCCCAGTAATTGGCGAGCTTCTTTTCCACCAGGATGCGGTCATCGACAAAGCTATGCACCGGCAGAAGCTCCACGGTGGTGACGCCGAGCTTCTTCAGGTGTTCGATCATCGCCGGCGAGGACAGGCCGCCATAGGTGCCGCGCAAATTCGGCGGCACGTCGTCGCGCTTCTGTGTCAGTCCCTTGACGTGGGCCTCGTAGATGATGGTGTCTTCCCAGGGAATGTTGGGCCGGATCTCGCGACGGCCCCAGTTGAAGGTCTCGTCGACGACGACGGCCTTCGGCATGCCGCGCGCGTTGTCGCGCCGGTCGAACGACAGGTCCTCGCGTGGACTTCCGGTGCGATAGGCGAAATGCGCGTCACTCCAGACCAGCCGCCCGGAAAGCCGCTTGGCATAGGGGTCGAGCAGCAGCTTGTTGGCGTTGAAGCGGTGGCCGTGCTCCGGCTCGTAGGGGCCATGCACGCGGTAGCCGTAGAGCTGGCCGGGCGAGACGTCGTTGAGATAGCCGTGCCAGACATCCTCGGTGCGCTCCGGCAGCTCGACGCGCTCGAGTTCGCGGCGGCCCTGCATGTCGAACAGGCACAGCTCGACCTTCTGCGCGTTGGCGGAGAACAGCGCGAAATTGGTGCCGCGTCCGTCCCAGCTTGCGCCGAGGCGTGCGGGCGATCCAGCAGTCAGGCGCATCGTTCAGCTTTCCGGAACGAGGAAGATCGCAGCGAGCGGCGGAATGGTGAGGCGGAGCTCGCCATTGATGGCGTGGACTTCGCCGATGTTGCCGACATTGCTGCCGCCGTAATGGGCGGAGTCGGAGTTGAAGACTTCCTTCCACTTGCCACTGAGGGGCGCGCGAACGCGGTAGTTGCGATAGACGTTGGGTGAGAAGTTGACGATCACCATGCACCGCGCGTGCTCGTCAAATCCCTTGCGCAGCCATGCGAACACGTTGCGGTTGGCGTCGTCGGTGATCAGCCATTCGAACCCGGCCTGCTCGCAGTCCATCTGGTGCAGCGCGGGTACCGCGCGATAGAGCCGGTTGAGATCACGGATCAGCGCCTGGATGCCTGAATGGGGCTTGTATTCGAGCAAGTGCCAGTCGAGTGACTGGTCGTGATTCCATTCGCGGCTTTGCGCGATCTCGGCGCCCATGAACAGCAGCTTCTTGCCCGGATGGCCGAACATGAAGCTGTAATAGGCGCGCAAATTCGCGAAGCGCTGCCATTCGTCGCCGGGCATGCGCCCGAGGATCGAGCGCTTGCCGTGCACGACCTCGTCATGCGACAGCGGCAGGACGAAGTTCTCCGAGAAGGCGTAGTGCAGGCCGAACAGGATGTCGCCGTGATGATGCTTGCGGTGGATCGGGTCCTTGCTGATGTAGTTCAGCGTGTCGTGCATCCAGCCCATGTTCCATTTGTAGCCGAAGCCGAGCCCGCCGAATTCGACCGGACGCGAGACCTGCGGCCAGGCGGTGGACTCTTCGGCGGCCGTGGTCGCTTGCGGGAAACGCGCGAACAGCTCGGTGTTGAAGCGGCGCAGGAACGCGATCGCCTCGATGTTCTCCCGGCCGCCATGCTGGTTCGGAATCCAGGCGCCGGGCGGACGGCTGTAGTCGAGGTAGAGCATGGACGCGACGGCGTCGACGCGCAGTCCGTCGATCGCGTAGCGCTCGAGCCAGAACAGCGCGTTCGAGACCAGGAAGTTCGTCACTTCGGTGCGGCCGTAATTGTAGATCAGCGTGCCCCAATCGAGATGGCGGCCCTGGAGCGGATTGGCGTGCTCGTACAGCGCCGTGCCGTCGAAGCTGCCGAGCCCGTGCGGATCGTCCGGGAAGTGGCCGGGCACCCAGTCGAGCAGCACGCCCACGCCCTCGCGGTGGCAGGCGTCGACCAGCGCGGCAAAATCCTCCGGCGTGCCGAAGCGGCTGGTCGGCGCATACAGCCCGGTCGGCTGATAGCCCCACGAACCGTCGAAAGGATGCTCGCTCACCGGGAGGAATTCGAGATGGGTGAAGCCCATGTCGCGGGCGTAGGCCGGCAGCTGCTCGGCCAGCTCGCGATAGGTCAGCCATTCATTGCCGTTCTTGCGCCGCCATGAGCCGAGATGGACCTCGTAGATCGACATCGGCGCGGACAACGCGTTGATGCCGTCGGGCGCCGGTCGCGGCCGGGGCAGATGCGCTTCGTCGAACACGATGGAAGCGGTCTTCGGCCGCACCTCGCTTGCAAAGGCCATCGGATCGGACTTCAGCGGAAGCAGATGGCCATGCGGTCCGATGATTTCGAACTTGTAGTGGTCGCCGGCCTTTGCGTGCGGGATGAACAATTCCCAATAGCCCGCGCCGCGCACCCGCATCGGATGGCGGCGCCCGTCCCAGAAGTTGAAGTCGCCGACCACGGAGACACGCCGGGCGTTGGGCGCCAGCACCACGAAGCCGATGCCATCGATGCCTTCGAGTCGCATCGGATGCGCGCCGAGCTTGTCGTAAAGGCGCTGGTGGGTGCCTTCGCCGAGCAGATAGAGGTCGAAATCGGTCAGGATCGGCGGAAAGCGATAGGTGTCCTCGAATTCGATGACGTTGTCGCCGAATTTCGCGCGGAGCTGGTAGTGCTTCGCGCCGTTCGGTAGAGCGCCGATGAACAGGCCGGCATCATGGACACGATCGAGCTTCGCCACCTCGCCGTGCTCGCCCACCGCTTCGACGTTCGAGGCATCGGGAAGAAACGCGCGCACCACGCTCTTGTCGCCCTCGGGATGCAGCCCGAGATAGTGGAAGGGATCGGAGTGGCGACCCTCGATGATCGCATAGGCCTCGGCAGGGAGTTTAGGCATGGGCTTCGCTCTCGATACTGGACAGAATGCGAAGCAGTCCGGACAGCGGCGCATGGAGCCCCTCAGGCCGGTGGGACAGCTCGTACTCTACTTCCTCGAACGCTTGATCAAGCAGGAAAAACCTTAACAGGCCTGCCGCGGATTGCGGATCTTCCGGCCACAGCCGCCGATCGGTCATGGCTTCGCGGTAGGCGGTGAGGAACGTGGCGGTGGTGCGCTCGCGCCATTCGTCGAGCGCAGCCGTGAGACGGCCCTGTTCGTCGGAGGCACCCGTGAGCGCGCGGTGGAGCGCCGCGTTAACCGAAAGATCAATCGAGCGGATCAGGCCAGCAACGTCGCGCGCCGCAGGCAGCTTGCGCCGCTTGTCGGCCAGCGGTAAATGCGGATCTCCGTCGAAGTCGATGATGAAGATATCGTCCTTCACGATCAGAGTTTGCCCGAGGCGGAAGTCGCCATGATGACGGATGTTCAACCCGCCGGGCTCGGAAGGTAATAGCGCGTTGAGCCGGCCCGACAGGGACGCGCGCTCCGCGACGAGCTGATTGATCAGCGGTCGGTCCACCTCCCGCAGGCCGTCGGTGCTGGCGGCCAGCCGCTCGAAAACCCGCTCGGCCCGTGCCTTGAGCTCGGATGACCAGCGCTTGATTTGTGCGGAGCCAATCGGCTCCGGCGCGAGATCGCCTGGCTTTGCGGCGGCCAGAGCCACATGCAGCTCGGCGAGCCGCCGGCCGATCTGCGCGATGAAGTGCAGATAAGGCGCTTGCTCCTGGGTCTCGCGGGGCATCTCGCCCGGTGGCAGCACCCGCTGCTCGTCGATATAGCGGTCGAGATAGCCCGCGGTGACGCCCCAGCCGTCGCCCTGGTTCTCGACATAGGCGTGCAGCACGCCGACTGCGCTGCGGCGGTCGTCTTCGACCAGCTCGACGCTGCCGAGCAGTGCCGGCGTATTGGCAAAGCGGGCGATTTCGGTGAGGTAGGAGCCGATCTCGATCTCGGGATTGATGCCGGTTTCGAGCTGGCGATAGATCTTGGCGACATACTGGTTGTCGACCAGCGCCGTGCTGTTCGACTGCTCGATCGCGCGGATGCGTTCGGGCTCCTTGATGGTGTACTCGGCAAACCGGCTGGTCGCCTTGAACTCCAGCCGCAGATTGTTTTCTTCCACCACCAGGTTCTGCGACAGGTTGCGCAGGAACAGGCCAATGAAGATCTGCTCGGTTGCCACATCCAGCAGCGTGCCTTCGCGGGCACCCTGGCGCACGGCGGCGAGCGCCCTGGGATTGAAGCGTTCGCGGTCGAAGCGCACCCATTCGATCTGCATCGGCAGCACGTAGCGCGTGGTGACGTCGCCCTGCGCCGCCTCGAAGAACGCGATCCAGGGCCTGTTGTCGCCGATGTCGCAGAACGGCACCGCCGAGGTCAGCGTCGGCTTGATCTGCTTGGGATTGTGCTCCGGATACCAGCGCGTGCGCGACAGGAATCCCGGCAGCACCTCGTGCTCGAACACGCCGCGCTCGCGCGCCAGCGACACCCAGGTCGAGTTCACCGGCACCACCAGCGTCTCGAATTCCGGCACCGCGCGCGGCGTCACCGGCTCGGACTTGTCGCGCTCGGTGAGCTGGAACCAGTAGAAGCCATAGGGCCCCAGCGTGACCATGTAGGGCAGTTCGCCGATCGCCGGAAAACGCGTGCGGCCGAGCATCTCCTGCGGGATGCGGTCCTTCCAGGGCGACAGATCGAGCTCGGTCGCCTGGGCCGCGCGCGACAGATTGGCGACGCAGAGGATCACCTCGTCGCGGTACTGCCGGACATAGGCCAGCACGGCGCGGTTGGCCGGGCGGATGAAGGTCATGGTGCCGCGGCCGAAGGCGAGCGTCGATTTGCGCACCGAGATCAGGCGCTTGGTTGCGCTGAGCAGCGACGACAGGCTGCGCGACTGCGCCTCCACGTTCACCGATTCGTAGCCGTAGACGGGATCCATGATCAGCGGCGCATAGAGGCGGGCCGGGTCGCAGCGCGAGAAGCCGCCGTTGCGGTCCGGGCTCCACTGCATCGGCGTGCGCACGCCGTTGCGGTCGCCGAGATAGATGTTGTCGCCCATCCCGATCTCGTCGCCGTAATAGATGATCGGCGTTCCCGGGAAGGACAGCAGCAGCGAGTTCATCAACTCGATCTTGCGCCGGTCATTGTCCATCAGCGGCGCGAGGCGCCGGCGGATGCCGACATTGATGCGGGCGCGCGGGTCGTTGGCGTAGGTGGTCCACAGATAGTCGCGCTCGACGTCGGTCACCATCTCCAGCGTCAGTTCGTCATGGTTGCGCAGGAACAGCGCCCATTGGCAGCTCGCAGGAATGTCCGGCGTCTGGCGCAGGATGTCGGTGATCGGGAAACGGTCCTCCTGCGCGATCGCCATGTAGATGCGCGGCATCAGCGGGAAGTGGTAGGCCATGTGGCACTCGTCGCCGCGGCCGAAATATTCCTGCACGTCCTCCGGCCATTGATTGGCCTCGGCCAGCAGCAGCTTGCCCTTGGAGTAGGAATCCAGCTCGTGGCGCAGCCGCTTGATGATGGCATGCGTCTCCGGGAGGTTCTCGTTCGAGGTGCCTTCGCGTTCGCAGAGATAGGGAATGGCATCCAGGCGGAAGCCGTCGACGCCGGCGTCCAGCCAGCGCTTCATCACCTGGATCAGGGCGCTGACGACCCGCGGATTGTCGAAATTGAGATCCGGCTGGTGCGAGAAGAAGCGGTGCCAGTAAAACGCGCCGGCCTCGTGATCCCAGGTCCAGTTCGACTTCTCGGTGTCGGTGAAGATGATGCGGGTGCCCTGATATTTCTGGTCGGTGTCGCTCCAGACATACCAGTTGCGGGCGCTCGAGCCTGGAGGGCTGCGGCGCGCGCGCTTGAACCAATTGTGCTGGTCCGAGGTGTGGTTGACGACGAGCTCGGTGATGACGCGCAAGCCCCGCTTCTGCGCTTCCTGGATGAAGCGCTTGAAATCCTTCATGGTCCCGAAATCGGGATTGACCGCGCCGTAATCGGCGATGTCGTAGCCGTCGTCACGGCCGGGCGAAGGATAGAACGGCAGCAGCCACAGCGCGGTGACGCCGAGCTCCTGGAGATAAGGCAGCTTCTCTGTCAGCCCTGCGAAATCGCCGATGCCGTCCTGATTGCTATCGGCAAACGCCTTGACGTGGAGCTGATAGATGATGGCGTCCTTGTACCAGAGTTCATCCACGATCTCGGCAGCCTCGGCTTTCTTGGTGTCGACGGAAGACAATACGTTCATGGCGTGCGCCTTTACGCCAGGCAGCGGAACAGCAGCGCCGGATCGCGCTCGGGATCGATACGCAATCTGATCCCGCCCCATTCGATGCGGGCCTGTTCGCCGGTGAGGAGGTTTTCGAGTGCCGACACATGGTGTCGCTGCCCGCCGGCGTCAACCGTGACGTCGCCGAGCGGCAACCAGAATTCGCGCACGTGGCGCGAGAGCGCAACCACGGCCACGACGATGTTGGTCGGGTCGATCGCCTCCTTGACGAAAGCGATCGTCTCGCCGTCTTCGATGCCGAGGAAGCGCAGGTTCGCCGTCTGCTGAAGCGCAGCATTCTCGTTGCGGATGCGATTGAGCTCCGTGATGTAGGTCTTGATGTTGCCGGGCTTGTTCCAGTCGCGCTGCTTGATCTGGTATTTCTCGGAGTCGAGATACTCCTCGCGGCCGGGGATCGCGTCGTGCTCCAGCAACTCGAACCCGCTGTAGATGCCGTAATTACCGGACAGCGTCGCCGCCAGCGCGCCGCGCGATTTGAACGCCCAGGTTTCGCCGCCCTGGAGATGATAGGGCAAAAGATCGGGCGTATTCACGAAGAGGTTCGGCCGATAGAAGTCACGTTCGGGATAGCGCGTCAGCTCGCCGAGATATTGCTCCAGCTCCCACTTCGCCGTGCGCCAGGGGAAATAGCTGAACGATTGTGCAAAGCCGAGCTTGGCGAGGCCTTTCATCAGCTTCGGGCGCGCGAACGTCTTGGAGAACAGGATCACCTCGGGATGCCGGCGGCGGATGTCACGGATCAGCCACTCCCAGAAGGCGAGCGGCGCGGTGTCGTGATTGTCGATTGCAAAGATGGTGACGCCGTGGTCGATCCAGAACAGCATGGCGTCGCGAAACGCGTTCCACAGTCCAGCCCGGTCGACGGACGTGAAATCGGGGATGACGATATCGGAATAGGGCCCGTCAGCCGTCCGCACCGAGCGATCCGGGCGCCATTTGAACCATTCCGGATGCTGCGTCAGCCACGGGTGGTCCGGCGAGCATTGCACGGCGAAGTCGAGCGCGAGCTCGAGGCCGTATTCCAGGCAGGTCGCGACCAGCGCGCGAAAATCCTCGATCGTGCCGAGTTCGGGGTGCAGCGCATCGTGCCCGCCCTCGATGGCGCCGATCGCATAAGGCGAGCCGGGATCGCCGTCGCCCGCCACCGGCGCGTTGTTGCGGCCCTTGCGTCGGGTGCGGCCAATGGGATGGATCGGCGTGAAGTAGAGCACGTCAAAGCCCATCGCGGCGATGTCCGGCACGCGCGCGATGCAGTCGCGGAGCGTGCCGTGCTGTCCTGGCACCACGCTCTGGCTGCGCGGCATCATCTGATACCAGGCGCCGAAGCGCGCCTTGTCGCGGTCGACGAACAGCGGAAATAGCGCCGAGCGCGTGAGATCAGGCCGCGACTGGCTCTCGGCCATGGCTGCGCCGAGCTCGGTTGCCAGCAGCGGGGCAACATCGCCGGTCTGAAGATAGTCCTCGCATTGTCTCACGATGACAGCGGCGGCGTCCTGCTGCGCGCCATGCGCCTTGGTCAGGAGGCCCGCGCCCTCGATCGCATCGAGAGTGACATCGGCACCGGAGCGCTGCTTGCGCGCGACCGCGTGCGACCACGTCGCGAACTCGTCGGTCCAGGCTTCGATCGCATAGACATATTTGCCGGGCTCGACGGGTGTGAACGCGCCGGACCAGCGGTCATTGCCGTGAGGGATCATCGGCTCGCTCTGCCATTCGCGGTCCTGCTCCTGTCGCCAGATCAGCGTTGCGCCGATCACGGCGTCGCCGTCCCGGTAGATGTCGGCCCAGACCTCGACCGGTTCGCGCGCGATCCGCTTCACGGGGAAGCGCCCGCCGTCGATCAGGGGATAGACGTCCTCGATGAGGAAAGTGCTGCCGGCTGCGGCACTCTCGACAGTTTGAATTGTCTTGTTCACGGTGATGCCATTGACAAGAAAGCAGGAGCCCGTTTCCCTTGCCGGGAACCTACGCTTGATACCACTATAGAAAGCCGCTTGTGTGTCATTGGTTCCCTGGGGAACGGCAGGCGCGGCTTGCGAGTTGACCCTGACTAACCTCTTCCGCGACCTCGTTAAAATCGATGCCCCCGGCCAAAAAATGGCCTGCAAGCTGCGTGCCGAATGGATCTTTTAGCTCAAGCCCGGATCAAGGGCGTTCAATCTGAATTCGTCGATGCCCTCGGAAAGCTGCGGGTCACCGATCCCGTGGCCCTCAAATCTATCCTCGACGCCCTGCCGGAGAAGCGGGTTTACCGCTTTGTCAGCGGGCCCGTGGTGGTCCGCGCCTTGGGACAGCCGCGCACCGAATTGGTGACGATCGGTGCGCCGCCGCTCAAATGGAAGATGACCGGCAACGGCAATTTGATCGCGCAAGGTGAGACGCGCGAGCCCGTGATTGCCTGGCCCGCGGGCCTGCCGCTCGGCTATCACCGCCTGACGCTGACCGATGCCGAAGGCGTGACGGAAGAGGTGCCGATGATCGTGGCGCCGGAGCGGGCCTTCGGCGGCGATTTCGACCGCGGCTGGCTGCTTGCCGTGCAGCTCTACAGCGTCCGGTCGGACCGCAATTGGGGCATCGGCGATTTCACCGACCTCGCCGGTCTCGTCCGGCTCGCCAAGCAGTTGGGGGCCGACGGCGTCGGGCTCAATCCCCTGCATGTGTTGTTCGACGACCATCCGGCCGATTGCAGCCCTTATTCGCCGAACAGCCGGCTGTTTCTCAATCCGCTCTATATCGACGTCGAGGCGATCCCGGAATTTTCCGCAGACCTCGTCCCCGACGTGGCCGCAACCGCCGCGCGGCTCCGCGACGGCGATCGCGTGCCCTATCCGGACATGGCGGCCTTGAAATGGCTCGGCCTGCGCGCCGCCTTCGACAGCTTCGTGAAAACCGCGAGCGGCGTCCGCCG
The DNA here is from genome assembly GCF_055807355.1 of Bradyrhizobium sp. Ken01. Taxonomy (NCBI): domain Bacteria; kingdom Pseudomonadati; phylum Pseudomonadota; class Alphaproteobacteria; order Hyphomicrobiales; family Nitrobacteraceae; genus Bradyrhizobium; species Bradyrhizobium sp. Ken01. Next base: position 135,700 of record NZ_JBVVPC010000010.1, on the reverse strand, counting down.
CAACCAGTTCGACGCCTTCCGCGCGGCTCGCGCGCCGCTGTTGTCCCGTTTTGCCTGCTTCGAGGTGCTCCGTCATCGCTTCGCGGCGCCGTGGTGGGAATGGCCGATGGAATGGCAGCAGCCGGACGAGGCGAAATGCGCCGAGCTGCGCAATGGCCCGGACAAGCACGAGGTCGAGTTCGTCGAATTCGTGCAATGGACCGCCGATAGCCAGTTGCATGCCGCCAAGGAGCTGGCCGGCCAGCTCGGCATGCGGGTCGGGCTCTATCTCGACGTGGCTGTCGGCGTGCAGTCGAACGGCTTCGACGCCTGGAACGAGCAGGGGGCGATTTCCCGCCATCTCGCCGTCGGCGCGCCGCCGGACGTGCTCAACACCATCGGCCAGGATTGGGGGCTTGCGGGTTTCAACGCCGGCGGCCTGGAGGCGCAATCCTTCGTGCCGTTTGCCGATATGCTTGCGGCTTCGATGCGCCATTCCGGGGCAATCCGTCTCGACCACGTGTTGGGCCTGAAGCGGCTGTATCTGGTGCCGCGCGGCTTCAAGCCCGACAACGGCGCCTATGTGCAGATGCCGTTCGAGGCGCTGCTGGCGACGGTGGCGCGCGAGAGCGCCGCCCATAAGTGCATCGTGATCGGCGAGGACCTCGGCACGGTGCCGGAAGGTTTTCGCGAGACCATGCAGGATTTCGGCATCTGGTCCTACCTCGTCATGATGTTCGAGCGCGACGATGCCGGTCACTTCCGGCCCGTCGATCACTACCGGCCCAACGCGCTGGTGACGCTGAACACCCATGATTTGTCGACCTATGCCGGCTGGCGCTCCTTCAGCGATCTCAAGATGAAGCGCTCGCTCGGGCTCGATCCCGGCGAGAACGATCAGGCCCGCTGGGATGCGCTGGGCCTGCTCGACGAGATCCTGCGTGCCGACGGCATCCATGCCAATGATGTCTATTCGGTGCTCGCCTTCCTGTCGCGCACGCCGTCGCGGCTGCTTGCGGTGTCGCTGGAGGATCTGCTCGGCGTGATCGACCAGCCCAACATTCCCGGTACGATCGACGAGCATCCGAACTGGCGCCAGCGCCTGCCTGTGACGCTCGACAAGATTGCCTCGAAAGTCGATCTCGCGGCTTTGAAGGCCGCGACACGGGAACGCTCGTTACCCGGCGGGCGTTGATCGCCGGGGCTTCGAGGGTGCCGTTTTCAAGGCTCGTACGACATTGTCTCAGAGGATTGAGGACTATGCGCTGATCGGCGACTGCGAGACCGCGGCGCTGGTCGGCCGCAACGGCTCGATCGACTGGCTGTGCTGGCCGGCCTTCGATTCCGATGCCTGCTTTGCAGCCCTCCTCGGCACGCACAAGAACGGCCGCTGGCTGATCGCGCCGAGCGAGGACGTCACCGCGACGTCGCGCCGCTATCTCGGCGACACCCTCATCCTCGAAACGCGCTTTGAGACTGACAGCGGCACCGTTGCGCTGATCGACTTCATGCCGCCGCGCGGCAAGGCCTCCGATATCGTGCGGCTGGTCCGCGGTGTCAGCGGCACGGTGAAGATGCGGATGGAGCTCGTCATCCGCTTCGGCTTCGGCGTCGACATCCCGTGGGTGCGGCGGATCGACCATTCCCTGCTGGCGGTCGCGGGGCAGGACATGACCGTGCTGCGGACGCCGGCGAAGACCCGCGGCGAGGATCTGACCACGGTTTCCGATTTCGAGGTCAAGGCCGGCGAGACCGTGCCGTTCGTGTTGACCTACGGCCCCTCGCATCTCGAGCCGCCCCCGCCGATCGACCCGGAGCTCGCGCTTCAGGAGACGGAAAAATTCTGGCAGGGCTGGTGCAGCCACTGCAATCGCGATGGCGACTATCGCGACCTGATCGTGCGCTCGCTGATCACACTCAAGGCGCTGACGTTCGGTCCGACCGGCGGCATCGTCGCGGCGCCGACCACCTCGTTGCCGGAGAAGCTCGGCGGCGCCAGGAATTGGGACTACCGCTTCTGCTGGCTGCGCGATGCCACCTTCACGCTGCTGGCGCTGATGAACTCGGGTTACACCGAGGAAGCCTCGGCTTGGCACAATTGGCTGTTGCGTGCGGCTGCAGGCTCGCCGGCGAACATGCAGATCATGTACGGCATCTGGGGCCAGCGGCGGCTGCTGGAATGGGAGGCGACCTGGCTCGACGGCTACGAGGGCGCGCAGCCGGTGCGCGTCGGCAACGCCGCACATGCGCAGCTCCAGCTCGACGTCTACGGCGAGCTGATCGACGCCTTCCACCAGTCGCGTATGGCCAAGCTCAAGCTCGACGACAAGACGACTTGGGCGCTGGAATGCGCCGTGCTCAAGCATCTCGCCGAAGTCTGGGACCAGCCCGATCATGGCATCTGGGAGCGGCGCGGACAGCCGAAGCACTATGTCTTCTCCAAGGTGATGACCTGGGTCGCCTTCGACCGCGGCATCAAGAGCGCCGAGACCTTCGGTTTCAAGGCGCCGCTGCTGCACTGGCGCACCTTGCGCGACGCCATTCATCGCGACGTCTGCAACCGGGGCTTCGACGCGGAGGAGAATGCCTTCGTGGAGTCCTACGGCTCGAAGCTGCTCGATGCCAGCGTGCTGCTGCTGCCGGCCGTCGGCTTCCTGGAAGCGTCGGATCCGCGCATTCGCGGCACCATCGCGGCGGTCGAAAACCACATGCTGCGCGACGGCTTCGTGCTGCGGCACGATCCCCGCGAGGTGCCTGCGGGGCAGCCGCCGCTCGAAGGCGCCTTCCTCGCCTGCAGCCTGTGGCTGGCCGATGCCCATGTGCTGTCAGGCGATCTCGACAAGGCGCAGATCTTGTTCGATCGCGTGGTCGGTATCGCGAATGACGTCGGGCTGCTGGCCGAGGAATATGATTCAGGCGCCAGGCGTCAGACCGGCAATTTCCCGCAGGCGCTGACCCATATCGCGCTGGTCAACACCGCGCATAATCTGTCGGCGGCAAGGCAGGGCAGCCAGAAGCCGGCGATGCAGCGGTCGAAGTGAGGTTGGCGGCGCTCTCTCCGTTCCCTCCCCCCTTGTGGGGGAGGGGCAGGGAGGGGGGGGGGTCACACGGGGATTCTATCGGTAGCGCCCCCGCCCCTGGTGCATCACCAACAACGGCACCTTTTCCTGGGCTACCCCTCTCCCTAACCCTCCCCCACAAGGGGGGAGGGAACGCACTTCCATTGCGGCGCCAGTTGAGTCTCGTCCCGTCGGGCCTCAACCACTCCCGTTCCGCTTCAAGATCATCTCCATCGCCTCGGCAAAACCGTCCTGCTCGTTTGTCGCGGTAACGTGGGTGGCCTGGTCCTTGACGTTGTCGGCCGCATTGCCCATCGCGATCGAGACGCCGCTGACGCGGAACATCGCGAGGTCGTTCTGCATGTCGCCGATGGTGGCCACTGCGTCCGTTGAAATGCCGAGACGCTTGGCCATGGCTTGCACGAAGGTGCCCTTGTCGAAGCCGGGCGGGGTGATGTCGAGGTAGTAGGTCTGCGAGCGCACCGCCATCGCCTCGCTGCCGAGCGCCTTCTGCATCGCCTTCTCGCAGGCTTCGAGGCCCGCCGCATCGGCGCTGGCGCCGACGATCTTGCAGGCACTCGCGAGATACGGTGAAAAGTCCGCGACGATGGTGGGATCGGAGCGGATGGTGTGCTGCTCGTGAGCGACGTATTGGCCATCAGGCCTGTCGATCAGCCATTTGTCGGTGGTGAACAGCCAGATATCGGCGCCGAAGTCCCGGAGAATTTGCAAGCTTCGCTCGGCCGCGCTGGCCGGGATGAGATGCTGCTCGACCGGATTCATCTCGGGGTCGACGATCGAGGAGCCGTTGAACGGGCCGACCGGCAGCCAGAGCGCCAGCGGCTCGATCAGGAACCGCATGCCGATCGCGGGGCGGCTCGACGTAATCGTGAAGCCGATGCCGGCCTGGTGCAAACGCTGCACCGCGGACCTCGCGCGGTCGGTCAGCGTCTTGTCCTTGGTCAGCAGCGTGCCGTCGACGTCGGAGACGACGAGCGAGATTTTTGTCATGGCAGAACCTTGGGTATTGCGCCGCCCAGCTTCAATTGTCGCAAGACGCCGTCCACGATTGCCTCGACGGATTCGTCGATCGAGACGGTGATCACGTGCTCGCCGGCCTCCGGCGGCTCCAGCGTGTCGAACTGGCTCGTCAGCAGGCCGGGCGGCATGAAGTGCCCCTTGCGTTGCGCGAGGCGGGCGGCGATCAACTCCTTCGTACCCCTCAGGAATATGAAGCGGACGTCGTCGCGTCCGCGCAGGAGCACGTCACGATAAGTGTGCTTCAGCGCCGAGCAGGCAATGATGATTTGCCCGCCGTTGTCGCAGACCCGCGCGATCTCGTCGGCAATGGCGTTGAGCCAGGGCCAGCGGTCCTCGTCGGTGAGGGGATGGCCAGCCCGCATCTTCTCGACATTGCTGGCGGGATGAAAGCTGTCTCCGTCCTCGAATCGCCAGCCGAGGCGCTCGCCGAGCGCTTTTGCAACCGTACTCTTGCCCGAGCCCGACACGCCCATCACGATCAATGCACAAGGTGCTTCAACGCCCGCCACGAATTCCCTCCGGAAGCGCGGCCTGGTCGACCAGCCAGACGGTCTCGCCATTAGAGCGCGCGCGTACAGCCGGCAGAGTCTCGCCATTGAGCAGGCGCGTCAAGATCGGCTGCTTGTCATGCCCCGCTATCTCGAACAGCATTTCGCGGCAGGACGCCAGCGCGGGCAGGGTGAGCGTGACCCGCGGCACGAAGGGGGCAACATTGGCCTTGGGGACGCCGACCACCCAGCGCCCGGTCTCCTCGATCGCGGGGTAGCCCGGGAAGAGCGAAGCGGTGTGGCCGTCGGGACCTGCGCCCATCAAAACCATGTCGAACAGCGGCCGTGCGGGATCCAGGCTTGCAGCGCCGTAGAAAGCCTGCAGCTCGCGCGCATAGGCCTCGGCGCTCTGATCGGGGGTGTCAGCCGTCGTCGGGATCGGGTGAACATGGCCGGAGGGCGCGTTGCGATCGAGAAAGGTCGCGCGCGCGACCGCCATGTTGTTGAGGGGATCGCTTTCGGGCACGAAGCGCTCGTCACCGATGAACCAGTGCACGCGCTCCCACGGGATCTTTTCGCGCCAGGCCTCGCTGCCCAGTAGCTGGTAGAGCCTCTTTGGGCTGGAGCCGCCGGTCAGGCAGATCGCAATGCGCCCGGGATTAGCCGCGATTCGCGCCATCACCCGCTCGGCCGCGGCCCGCGCGAGTGAATCGACGTCGGGCTCGACGATCAGCTTCGGCTGTCCGGCCGTCGCCGTCACGTAAACTTCCGCCAGCTTCGGCCGTCGCGCCGCAGCAACTCGTCGGCGCAGGCCGGGCCGTCGCTGCCGGCCTCATAGGTCTCGATGCCGTTGGTGCCTTCACTCTTCCAGGCGTCCAGGAACGGCTGCACGGCCTGCCATCCGGCTTCGATGCCGTCGGCGCGTTGGAACAGGATGTTGTCGCCGATCATGCAGTCGTAGATCAGCGTCTCGTAGCCGGTCGAGGGATCGGCCCGAAAATAGTCGCCGTAGCGGAACTTCATCTCCACGCCGTCGATGGTGATGCTCGGCCCCGGAATCTTGGCGTTGAACTGAAGCTCGATGGTCTCGGTCGGCGCGATGCCGATGGTGAGAAAGTTCTGCGACAGGCGATCGACGGCTGTGCCTGAGAACATCGACAGCGGCGCCTGCTTGAACTTGATGGCCACTTCCGTGCGCTTGTGGCCGAGCGCCTTGCCGGTCCGCAGATAGAACGGCACGCCGGCCCAGCGCCAATTGTCGATCATCAGCTTCAGCGCGACAAAGGTCTCCGTGGTGCTGCCGGGCCTGACATCCTCGGTCTTGCGATAGTCGATGATCTCGTCGTCGCCGATGCGCCCCGCGAGATATTGCGCGCGGACCGAATTCCTCAGCGCGTCCTCGTGGCCCGGCTGCTGGATCGAGCTGAGCACTTCGGCCTTTTCGGAACGCACGGAATGCGCGTCGAAGCGGGCGGGCGGCTCCATCGCCACCAGCGACATCAACTGGAACAGATGGTTCGGCACCATGTCCCGCAACGCGCCGGTGGCATCGTAGAAGCCACCGCGATGGCCGACGCCGAGCTTCTCCGCCACGGTGATCTGGACGTGGTCGATATGGTTGCGATTCCAGATCGGCTCGAACATACCGTTGGCAAAGCGCAGCACCAGAATGTTCTGCACCGTCTCCTTGCCGAGATAGTGGTCGATCCGGTAGATCTGGTGCTCCTCCATCATCTTCAGCAGCTCTGCATTCAGCGCCTTGGCCGAGGCAAGGTCGGTGCCGAACGGCTTCTCGATCACCAGCCGTCGCCAGGCGCCGTTCTCCTTCATCATGCCGGTGCGGCCGAGCTCGCGCGCGGTCGGTGCGAATGCGGCGGGCGGCGTCGCCAGATAGAACAAGCGGTTGCCGCCGGTGTCCTGTGCGCATTCCAGCGAATCCAGATGCTCGCGCAGGCGATCAAACGAGGGCGGATCCTTTGCGTCGGCCTCGACGAAGGTCACGCATTCCAGCAGCCTTTTAGCGACGTCGTCGTCCACGGGCCGGGTTGCGAACTGGCGCAGGCCCTTCATCAGGCCGTCGCGCAGCTCGTCGTCCGACTGGCTCCTGCGGGCGACGCCGACCACGCAGAACTTTTCCGGTAACAGATGCTCGGCCGCCAGATTGTAGAGCGACGGCATCACCAGCCGATGGGTGAGGTCGCCGGTGACACCAAAGATGACGAAGGCGCAATTTTCCGGCTTGCGCTTGGCTTGCGGGTCTTTTGTCACGAATGATCGGCCTTGGCTCTGTTACCTGTTACTTCGGCTTTTTACTTCAGCTTCTTATTTCGGCTTCGACGCGCCCGGCTGTTTCGGCTCCTTGTGGCCGCCGAATCCCGCACGCATCGCGGAGAGAATTTTTTCGGCGAAGGTGTGTTCCTTGCGGGACCGGAAACGCGCGTAGAGCGCCGCGGTCAGGACTTCAGCCGGCACCGCCTCGTCGATCGCGGCATTGACGGTCCAGCGTCCTTCGCCGGAATCCTCGACGAAGCCGGAATATTCCGCCAACGCCGGGCTGTCGGCCAGTGCCGTCGAGGTGAGGTCGAGCAGCCAGGACGGGATCACGCTGCCGCGCCGCCAGACTTCTGCGATGTCGGCGAGATCGAAATCGTAACGATGATCCGCCGGCAAGGCCTCGATGTTGGCGTTCTTGAGGATGTCAAAACCTTCGGCATAGGCCTGCATCAAGCCGTATTCGATGCCATTGTGGATCATCTTGACGAAATGCCCGGCGCCGACCGGGCCGGCATGGATGTAGCCCTGCTCGATGCGGGGATCGCGCCCCTCACGTCCCTCCGTGCGTGGAATGTCGCCGGCGCCGGGCGCGAGCGCGGCGAAGATCGGATCGAGCCGATCGACCACCTGTTTCTCGCCGCCGATCATCATGCAATAGCCACGGTCGAGGCCCCAGACGCCGCCGGAGGTGCCGACGTCGACATAGTGGATGCCGCGCTCCTTCAGCGCCTTGCCGCGGCGGACGTCGTCCTGCCAGAACGTGTTGCCGCCGTCGATGATGACGTCGCCTTCCTGCATCGCGCCCGCGATCGTGTCGATCGTGGTCTCGGTGATGTGGCCGGCCGGCAGCATCACCCAGGCCGTGCGCGGCCGCTCCAGTTTCGCAATGAACTCTTCGAGCGTCGCCGAGCCGACGGCGCCGTCTGCGGCAAGGCCCGCGACGGCCCTGGCGTCCTTGTCGTAGACCACGGTCGAGTGGCCGTGGCGCATCAGCCGGCGAACGATGTTGCCGCCCATCCGGCCGAGGCCGATCATGCCGAGTTGCATTTGAGAAATTCCCTTAGTTCAGTGCGTCGTTGAGCGCCGCATTGAGCGCCGCGAGACCCTTCTTGAGCCCGCCCTTCAGGTGGACCCGCAGCGCGCGCCGGCCGCGCTCGGTGAGCACGTCGAAATCGCCGCGCGCCTGCGCGGCCTTGATGACGCCAAAGCTCGCCTTCTGGCCCGGCACCGGCAGGTCCCTCGCATCGTCGGCGGTGATCTGGAGGAACACGCCGCTGTCGGGGCCGCCCTTGTAGGCTTGCCCTGTGGAGTGCAGGAAACGCGGGCCGAACTCGGCGCAGGTTGCGACATGTCGCTTCTCGCGCACTTCGAGCCGCATGGCCTGGAGTGCGTCGATCGTCGCCTTGTCGCGGGCGATGTAGCCGAGCAGGGCGACATAATCGCCATGGTTGGAGCGCGACAGATGCGCCTTCAGCCATGAGGTGAGGTCGCCGTTGGCGCCGGCCGCGCGCAGGGCCGTAGCGTTGGCCTCGTCGGTGTAGAGATCGGCCTCATCCGTGCTGACGACCGGCTGCTCCGCGGGCAGCGCGCCGGTCTTTTCGAACGAGGCGGTGAGCTCCCGGGTCTTGATCTTGGCGGCTTCCACGTCCGGCTGGTCGAACGGGTTGATGCCGAGGATGCTGCCCGCCACCGCCGTTGCCATCTCGAAGCGGAAGAACTCCTGGCCGAGATGGTCGATCGACTTCATCACGATGCGCACGACAGGATGGCCGGCCGCCTCGATCGCCGCAAGCTGCGAGTCATGGGCGGCGTCCGCTTCGCCCTCGATACGGATGTCGATGAAGAGCCGGTCATTGCCGTAGACCGCTGGCTCGCCCAGCGGCTCGCCGTCGATCGGGATCAGGCCCTTGCCGTCCTTGCCGGTCGATTCCGCGATGAGCTGCTCGGCCCAGGCGCCGAAATCGGCGATCTTCCTCGACGACAGGATCGTCACCTTGTCGCGGCCTTCGAGCGCTGCATGGCCCATGGCAAGGCCAAGCTGCACGCCGGGGTTCTCACTTGGTGGCACGTCCGGTCCGCAGGAGCGGGCCATCGCAAGCGCGTGCTTGATGAAGGTCTTGATATCGATGCCCGCGGTTGCCGCCGGCACCAGGCCGAACGGCGAGAGCACCGAATAGCGCCCGCCGATGGAGGGCTCGCCGTGGAAGATGCGCGCATAGCTCAGCGTCTTCGCCGCCTTCTCCAGCGACGATCCGGGATCGGTGACCGCGATGAAGCGATGGCCGGTCTTGACCTTCGGCCCGACCGCCTGCGCAACGCGCTCGTGGAAATAATCCTTCATCGCATTCGGTTCGGTGGTGCCGCCGGATTTGCTGGAAACGATGAACACGGTGTTTGCGATGTCGATCCTGGCCTCCATTGCCCGCACCTGCGCCGGATCGGTGGAATCCAGCACGTGCAGCTTCGGGAACCCGGGCTTCTTGCCGAAGGTCTCGGCCAGCACCTCCGGCCCGAGGCTTGAGCCGCCCATGCCGAGCACGACGGCGTCGGAGAATTTCTGGCCTTTCACGCGGCTGGCATAATCCTCGTAATCGGCGGCGTCGGCCTTGGCGGCGCTGTCGAGCCAGCCGAGCCATTTGTCCTCGTCGGTGCCGGTCCAGACCGATTTGTCGCGCTGCCACAGCCTACGGATCTTGGCTGACGCGCGCCATTCCTCGGTGCTCTCAGCCACGGCCTTGCCGAGCCCGTCGCCGAGCGAGAGCAGCTGGCGGTCGATCGCGGGCCCGAGCACCGTGGCGCGCTTGTGGGCGACCGCGCCATAGAGCTTGTCGGCGGCGTCGGCAAACTGCTTGACGCCGTCCTTGACGAGTTCCTCTGTGATGGCATCGAGCGACACGCCGGAGCGCTCCAGCTCCTCCAGCACGCGCCTGGCGTCGTCGACATTCTCTTCCAGGCTGTCGCGCGGCTTGCCGTGGTCGCGGAACGCATCCAGCGTCGCCGGCGGCACTGTGTTGATGGTGTCGGGGCCGATCAATTCCTCGACATAGAGGACGTCGCTGTAATCCTTGTTCTTGGTGCCGGTCGAGGCCCACAGCATGCGCTGCGGTTTGGCGCCCTTGGCTGCGAGCTTGTCCCAGCGGGGACCCGAGAACAGGCGCTTGTAATCTTGATAGGCGACCTTCGCATTGGCGATCGCGACCTTGCCCTTCAGCGCGGCGAGCCGTTCCTTCTCGCTCGGGTCGTTGGCGCGGGCGATCTTCTCGTCGAGCTGCTTGTCGACCACCGAGTCGATGCGGCTGACGAAAAAGCTCGCCACGCTCGCCACGTGCGAGGGGTCGCCGCCACCTGCGACGTATGTCTCCAGACCGGCGAGATAGGCCTCGGCAACCTGCAGATAGACGTCCCTGGAGAACAGCAGCGTGATGTTAATGCTGATGCCGTCGCCGATCAGGGTTTCGATCGCCGGCAGGCCCTCAGGCGTTGCCGGCACCTTCACCATCAGGTTCTTGCGGTTGACGTCCTTCCAGAGCCGCCGCGCCTCTGTGACCGTTTCACCCGTGTCCATCGCCAGATAGGGCGAGACTTCCAGGCTGACATAGCCGTCGCCCCCCTTGAGGCGGTCGTAGACCGGGCGCAGCACGTCGGCGGCGTTCTGGATGTCCTCGACCGCGACGGCCTCGAACAGGTCGGCGACCGACCGGTCGCCGCGCTTCAACGCCTTGCCGATCGGCGCGTCGTACTCGTCCGAGCTGCCGATCGCTTTCTCGAAGATCGAGGGGTTGGAGGTGACACCCTTGACGCCGTCGGTATCGATCAGCCGCTTGAGGTCGCCCTTGGCGATGAAGCCACGGGCCAGGAAGTCCAGCCAGACGGCTTGTCCGTGCTTTTCCAGTTCTTTGACGGGATTCATGATGCTAATTTATCTCCAAGCCTGCGGGCGAGGGGTTTCCGCGCCGGTCCTGACGCGCTATCCTCTAGCTTACATGCTTCCTTGAGGGAACCAATCAAGGGTATGGGCGTCATATCCTCCAGTGTAACTCCGTCGCGATCGTGGCGATCCGCGTAGAGGGAGCCGAGTTGCGTAAAAGGTCGTTGGCCGTGAGGAATCGGCCAAGCCTTGTTGTGTAACGCCAGCTGCCTCGCCTCGCCGCTAGCGGCTGCGCGGAGTACTCATCAGCGGATTCCGGTCCGCCTGATGCATCGTGGCTCGGTCGCGAATGGCCATGCTGGGGGAAAGCATGCAAGCACATCATGACCGTCTGGCGCTCGCTGTCACAGACATGCCCCAGCCGGTCACGTCGGCCGGATGCGTCGATGCGTCCCACGATCTCGAAATCGGTCCATGTACGACCCAACTGCGATTGCTGGTCGTAGCGGGCTTCGCAATGACGCTGCTCAGCGCAACGCTCGCCTTGGGCTGGTGGAACGCTTTTGGCGATTACGACACGACGCTCGGCTGTGCCGGCGTGGTGGCATTCGCCGTCATGACCGGTCGGCTGATCTGGATGCTCCCCGCCGAGCGGGGATCGGTGGTGATCGTCACCCCCTACGGCATTCGCGACCTCCGCATCGGCAATGAATTTCTGCTGTGGGACTCGATCGCAGAGATTTCGGCTGAACAACGCCGCGGGCGCAAGGTGATCGTGCTGACGCCGACGCCGGCCTTGCAGCGGCAGCTTTGCAGCATCCGCGGCTTGGCCCGCGGTGTGACGGACGATCGCATCGTCATCCGGTCGGAGGGCCTGGCGACCGATTTTGATACACTGCTGCGCGCTTGCCGCGACTGTCACGCCGCCGGCGGTCCGCGCACCGCATTGCAGCAGGAAGATGAACGCGGCACCCAAGGCTTCGCCGTACAAGCGTCATAAGATCGCCGTTCGCAGACGGCTATGATGCGGCGCCGGATGAACGCATCCCCGGTAATGCCCGGATGTTGCGAGCGAGTGACATTTTCTGGAAATGAGCCAATATAGACAAAGATTCGCTCAAATATCAGGCAGGTGCCTGTTCGTAACTCACCCTGTGCCTACGTTGTGCGTTGCGCCGAGAAGGCGCCCGGGTGTCGAATGATCGTCATGTGCTCACGCTGATTCGAGAGTGGCGCTAAGGAACGGTCCGGTCGCTGCTTTCGTTCAATTGTGTAGCGGAACTCACGCGGAGAGGGATCATGTACAACGATTCTCTATTCAACGCTTTCGCTAAGTCGTTCGAGGCGAGAAGCCAACACGACATGTCGATGGCGGAATATCTGGAATCGTGTCGAAGCGATCCCATGAAATACGCGAACGCGGCCGAACGACTGCTAGCAGCGATCGGTGAGCCCCAGACGATTGACACGGCCAAGGACCCACGCCTTGGCCGTATTTTTTTGAACCGCACGATCCGCACCTATCCGGCCTTCGCCGGCTTCTACGGCATGGAAGAAACCATCGAGCGCATCGTTGGTTTCTTCCGTCACGCGGCGCAGGGCCTCGAAGAGCGCAAGCAGATCCTGTATCTGCTCGGTCCGGTCGGCGGTGGCAAATCCTCGCTCGCCGAGCGGCTCAAGTCGCTGATGGAAGTGCATCCGATCTACGTGCTCAAGGCCGGCGACGAGCTCTCGCCCGTGTTCGAAAGCCCGCTCAGCCTGTTCGATCCGGATCAGCTCGGCCCGATGCTGGAAGAGAAATACGGCATTCCGCGCCGCCGTCTCACCGGCCTGATGAGCCCGTGGTGCTACAAGCGGCTGGAAGCCTTCGGCGGCGACATTTCCCAGTTTCGGGTCGCAAAAATCCAGCCGTCACGGCTGCGCCAGATCGCGATCGCCAAGACCGAGCCGGGTGACGAGAACAACCAGGACATCTCCTCGCTTGTCGGCAAGGTCGACATCCGCAAGCTCGAAACCTACGCGCAGAACGATCCCGACGCCTACAGCTATTCCGGCGGCCTCAACCGCGCCAACCAGGGCGTGCTCGAGTTCGTCGAGATGTTCAAGGCGCCGATCAAGATGCTGCACCCGCTGCTCACCGCGACGCAGGAAGGCAACTACATCGGCACCGAGAACATAGGCGCGATCCCGTTCACCGGCGTCATCCTCGCGCACTCCAACGAAGCCGAGTGGTCGAGCTTCAAGGCCAACAAGAACAACGAGGCCTTCATCGACCGCATCTGCGTGATCAAGGTGCCTTATTGCCTGCGGATCACGGAAGAGCAGAAGATCTACGAGAAACTGATCCAGGGCTCCGAGCTCGCGGCAGCGCCTTGCGCGCCCGCGACGCTGGAAACGCTGGCGCGGTTCTCGGTGATGTCGCGCCTGCGCAAGCACGAAAATTCCACGACCTACGCCAAGATGAGGGTCTACGACGGCGAGAGCCTGAAGGAGACCGATCCGAAGGCGCGCAGCGTCCAGGAATATCGCGATGCCGCCGGCGTCGACGAGGGCATGGACGGTGTTTCCACCCGCTTTGCCTTCAAGATCCTGGCTGCGACCTTCAACCACGATCCGCAGGAAGTCGCCGCCGACGCCGTGCATCTGATGTACGCGCTGGAGCAATCGATCAAGCGCGAGCAGCTGCCCGAGGAAGTCGAGAAGCGCTACCTCGAATTCATCAAGGCCGACCTTGCACCGCGTTATGCCGAGTTCATCGGCAACGAGATCCAGAAGGCTTATCTCGAATCCTACTCGGATTACGGCCAGAACCTGTTCGACCGCTACGTGGACTACGCCGATGCCTGGATCGAGGACCAGGATTTCAAGGATGCCGATACCGGCCAGCTGCTGGATCGCGAACTCTTGAACCAGGAATTGACCAAGATCGAGAAGCCGGCGGGCATCGCCAACCCGAAGGATTTCCGCAACGAGGTGGTCAAATTCTCGTTACGGTCGCGCGCCCAGAACGGTGGCAAGAATCCGACCTGGATCTCCTACGAGAAGATTCGCGATGTGATCGAAAAGCGGATATTCTCCCAGGTCGAGGACCTGCTTCCGGTCATCTCCTTCGGGTCGAAGAAGGACGGCGAGACGGAGAAGAAGCACGGCGAGTTCGTCGCACGCATGGTGGAGCGCGGCTACACCGAGCGTCAGGTTCGCCGGCTCGTCGAATGGTACATGCGCGTGAAGCAGGCCGGTTGAGGCGGATGGAAAAGTGCCGATTCACATTATTGACAGGCGCCTGAATCCGGGCGGCAAGAGTCTCGAGAACCGGCAGCGGTTCTTGCGTCGGGCCAAATCCCTGGTGCAGGGCGCCGTCAAGAAGACCTCGCAGGAACGGGACATCAAGGACGTCCTGGAGGGTGGAGAGGTCACGATTCCGCTCGACGGCATGCACGAGCCGCGTTTCCGCCGCGACGGCGGAACGCGCGACATGGTGTTGCCCGGGAACAAGAAGTTCATCGAGGGTGACTACCTCCAGCGCTCCGGCCAGGGCAGCGCCAAGGATTCCGGTCCGGGCGAAGGCGACAGCGAGGACGCCTTCCGCTTCGTGCTCAGCCGCGACGAATTCGTCGATCTCTTCCTCGATGATCTCGAACTTCCCGATCTCGCCAAGCGCAAGATCGCGCACACCGAGAGCGAGGGCATCCAGCGCGCCGGCTACACCACGTCGGGCTCGCCCTCCAACATCTCGGTGAGCCGGACGGTTCGGCGCGCGATGGCGCGCCGTATCGCGCTCAAGCGTCCCAGCAAGGAGGAGATCGAAGAACTCGAAGCCGCCATCGCCGCCTGCGCGGACGAGGACGAGCGTCTGGTGCTGATGGCCCAGCTCGAAAAACTGAAGGCGAAGTCCAAGCGCATTCCCTTCATCGATCCGCTCGACATCCGCTACCGCCGCTTCGAGACGGTGCCCAAGCCCGTTGCCCAGGCCGTGATGTTCTGCCTGATGGACGTGTCGGGCTCGATGTCCGAGCACATGAAGGATCTCGCCAAGCGCTTCTACATGCTGCTCTACGTGTTCCTGAAGCGCCGCTACAAGCATGTCGACATCGTCTTCATCCGCCACACCGATCGCGCCGAGGAGGTGGACGAGCAGACCTTCTTCTACGGCCCGGCTTCCGGCGGCACGCTGGTCTCCAGCGCGCTGCAGGCCATGCACGAGATCGTGCGCGAACGCTTCAGCCCGTCGGACTGGAATATCTACGCCGCGCAGGCCTCCGACGGCGACAATTCCTATTCCGACGGCGAGCTCGCGGGCATGCTGCTGACCGACAAGATCCTGCCGGTCTGCCAGTTCTTCGCCTATCTCGAGGTCGGCGAGTCCGGCGGCAGCGCCTTCGATCTGTCCGACTCCTCGCTGTGGACCCTCTACGAGCGCCTGCGCAACAGCGGCGCGCCGCTCTCGATGCGCAAGGTCAGCGAGCGCAGCGAGATTTTTCCGGTGTTCCACGATCTGTTCCAGCGCCGCGACACTGCCCAGGAGAAAGCCGCTCCATGACGGAACGCTTGTTCGAAGGCGCCGATTGGGATTTTCACACCTTGCAGCGCATCACGGATGCCTGCGAGGAGTTAGCGACGAAAGATCTCGGGCTCGACGTCTACCCGAACCAGATCGAAGTCATCACCGCCGAGCAGATGCTGGACGCCTATTCGTCGGTCGGCATGCCGCTGTTCTACAAGCATTGGTCGTTCGGAAAGCACTTTGCGTATCACGAGGCCTCATACCGCAAGGGCCTCATGGGTCTTGCCTATGAGATCGTGATCAACTCCTCGCCCTGCATCTCCTACCTGATGGAGGAGAACACGGCGACGATGCAGACCCTGGTGATCGCGCACGCCGCTTTCGGCCACAATCACTTCTTCAAGAACAATTATCTGTTCAAGCAGTGGACCGACGCCGACGGCATCCTGGACTATCTGGATTTCGCCAAGAACTACGTCATGCAATGCGAGGATCGCTACGGCCGCGTCGAGGTCGAGCGCACCCTCGATGCCGCGCATGCGCTGATGTCGCATGGGATCGACCGCTATCCCGGCAAGAAGAAGCTCGATCTCCGCGCCGAAGAGAAGCGGGCAGGGCGCCGCCGCCAGCACGAGGAGGAGGTCTTCAACGACCTCTGGCGCACCGTGCCGGCGGGAAAGAGCAAGACCCGGTCCGCGCTCAGCATCGAACGCCGCCGCAAGCTGCTCGGCCTGCCGCAGGAGAACCTGCTGTATTTCCTCGAGAAGAGCGCGCCGCGGCTGGCGCCATGGCAGCGCGAGCTGTTGCGCATCGTGCGCCACATCGCGCAATATTTCTATCCGCAGAGCCAGACCAAGGTGATGAACGAGGGGACGGCGACCTACGTCCACTATCGCATCATGACCAAGCTGCATCAGCAGGGCCGCATCAGCGACGGCAATTTCCTCGAATTCCTGCAGTCGCACACCAACGTCGTGTTCCAGCCCGAATTCGACGACCAGCGCTTCTCCGGCTTCAACCCCTATGCGCTCGGCTTCGCCATGATGCAGGACATCGAGCGCATCGTGACGCGGCCGGAAGACGAGGACCGCGAGTGGTTCCCGGACATCGCCGGCAAGAATGACGTGATGGGCGTGCTGCGCGACGTCTGGGCCAACTACCGTGATGAAAGCTTCATCGCCCAGTTCCTGAGCCCGAAGCTGATGCGGCACCTCCGCATGTTCCACTTGCATGACGATCCCGAGGAACGCGCCGGCATCCGGGTCGACGCCATCCACGACGAACGCGGCTTCCGCCGCGTCCGGCGCGAGCTGGCACGGCAGCACGATGTCGGCTACATCGACGCGAATATCGAGGTGGTCGACGTCGATCTCTCCGGCGACCGGCGGCTGATCCTGCATCACCATGTCATCAAGGGCGCGCAGCTCAACGAGACCGACGCCAAGCGCGTGCTCCAGCATCTCGCCGATCTCTGGACCTACGACGTCGCACTGATCGAGGTCGACGCCAACGACAAGGTGCTGCGCGAATACGTCGTGAGCCCGCGCCCGATCTCCGCGGTGGCCTGACGCTGCTGACTACCCCTGGCGCTCGATGAGCCTCTACTGGTGCCCCGACGAAGGTGCGTTCCCTCCCCCCTTGTGGGGGAGGGCTAGGGAGAGGGGTAGCCCAGCAAAAGGTGCCAGTCGTCGATGGCGGCGAGCGCTTTGCGCGATGGAGAGAACCCCCGTGTGGCACCCCCCTCCCTGACCCTCCCCCACAAGGGGGGAGGGAACGGAGAGAGTGTTCCACTAGCGCTTTCCAGCCCGCTTCTTCTTGGCTTTCGACGCGTTCAGCTCCACCGCCGCGCGGATCAGCGCCTTCAATGCCTTCTCGTTGATCTTCTCACCTTCGCGAATATCGATCGCGCGGCGCACGTTGCCGTCGAGGCTCGAGTTGAACAGGCCGGCGGGATCGTCCAGCGCCGCGCCCTTGGCAAAGGTCATCTTCACCACGGCCTTGTAGGTCTCGCCGGTACAGATGATGCCGTCGTGCTCCCACACGGGAACGCCGCGCCATTTCCATTCCTCGACGATTTCAGGATCGGCCTCCTTGATCAGGCGGCGGATTCGCCCGAGCATCTCGCCGCGCCAGTCGCCGAGCTCCTTGATCCTGCCGTCGATCATCCTGGAGGGCGAAGCGCCATCCGTTTTCGTCGCGCTGCTGTTTTTCGCGGTCGCGGCCTTCTTCATGTTCACGCCTCTTGTCGGGCGCCGCGGCGGCGACCGAGATAGGGCAGCGCGAACATGTAGAGCCCGGTCGCAAGCAACGGGATCAATGGGACGAAGGCGAGCAAGCCGATCCACGTCGCCTGGACTTGCAGCGTCAGGGCGACGATGTTGGCGATGACGGCAAGCGTGAAAGCGATCGACAGCCAACGATGGATCTGCCGAATCCACATATTTCCGGTCAATGAAACCTCCTCCTGAGATGATCGAATGAAGGCCGGCGGCCGGGCTAGTCTGCCCTTGCCAGCAGCTCGTCCAGCTTGGCGAGAAACTGCTTCCAGCCGGCATGCGCGCCGCCAAAAGCCTGCTTCTGCGTCGGGCTGAAGCCCGCTTGCTCGACGCGCAGATGCGTGCCTGCGCCCGTCGGGGTCAGTGTGAAGGTCACGACGCTCTTGAGATCGAACGCCGCGTCCTCATGCGAGAAATTCCAGGTGTAGGCGAGCGTCTTCTGCGGCTCGATGGTGAGGACCTCGCAGTCCAGCACGCCGCCCCACTCGCCGCGAAGGTTGAAGCGGTGGCCCACGTTCGGCTTGAAGTCGTTCTTCATCAGCCATTCCTCGATCAAATGCGGCTGCGTCAGCGCGCGCCAGATCCGCTCGGCGGGAAAGGCAAATTCGCGTTCGACGACGACAGATCGGGTTTCGGCCGCGGATTCGTTCATTGGTCCATCCTCTTCAGGAGATCGTCGAGCGCGTCGAGCCGGTTCTGCCAGAATCCGGCCATCTGGCTGGTCCAGTCGATCAACGGATTGAGCGCGCCGGGCTGGGCGCTGTAATGCGTCTGCCGCCCTTGATGCCGGTCCCGCACGAGGCCAGCCTGCTTCAGCGCGCCGAGATGTTTCGAGACCGCCGGCTGGGACACGCCCGACAGTGCTGTCAGTGCCCCGACCGTCTGTTCGCCCTCGCGGCACAATCGCTCGAAGATCGCCCGACGCGTGGGGTCGGCGAGCGTCCTGAACAAAAGGTCGTGGGCGGTGGCGGGCATATATCCATAACCTGTAAGTTATGGATGCATTCATAACCGTGGAGTTATGGGTAAGTCAAGTGGGAAGCGGATTGGTGTGGGAAGTGATCCCGCAAACTCCTCTTACCTCTCCCGCTTGCGGGGAGAGGTCGGCGCGCAGCGCCGGGTGAGGGCTCTCTCCACTTGGGGGTTCTCGATTGCTGAGACACCCTCTCCCCGACCCTCCCCCGCAAGCCGGGGAGGGAGCGCACCACTTTCGCTGCTACCTACGGCCGCAGATAGAGATAGCCCTGCGACTGGAGCTCGGCCAAACGGACCACGCCGCCCTTCTCCGCGCTGACGAAGCCCGGCAGGAGATCCGCGAGCGTGACGTTCTGCGCCTTCATCGTGTTGCCGCAGGCGGCAAGCTCCACGCCATCCTTGGAGAAGTCGCCGACGCGCTTGCTGATGTCAGGATTGGCCTGCGCCGAATGAAACGCCTTCAGCGCCGGTCCGTGGATCACCAGCGCAATCGTCACATGCTCGGGGCCGCCGACGCCTTCGATATGGTTCTGGATGTTGCCGAGGACGAAGTTGACCTTCTCGGCATCGCTCAGATGATAGACCACCTTCAGCTTGTTGCCCGTGCCGGCGTCCGTCGCGGCCTCGGTCGCGGCGTTGGCGCTGGAGGCGCCAAGCGCCGCGCCCATGCCTGAGATGGCGCTCCACAAGATGTTCCGGCGGTTCATGACGATCTCCCCCGATTGCGCCGGACACATATCATTTGTGGCGGAGCGCGGCGAGTTCCTTGCGGTCGGTCACGAGCGAGGCGCATTCCTTGTTGTCCGTTCGATCTAGGCGGAAAATCCCGTCATCGGCCCCGGCGACCAGTGACAGTTCGGCATCCTCATCCGGCTTGTTGTTCTGCCAGACCCTGACTCGCGCCAGCCGCACGATCGCCGATTTGTCGTCCTTCGAGAGCGCAACGCCGATGCCGCCGCCCTCGCAGTCGACGCCGCAACCGAGGCGGATTTCGGTGCCGTCCTTGGTGATCACGGCGTGATGACAGGAGCCGCTGGAGTCGAAATCGCCGGAGCGGTGACGATATCTGAATCCCAGGCGAAAGGAGTTGTGGAGCTGCTTGTCTTCCCCGTCCAATTCCGCCGAGATCAGCAGCTTCATCGAAGCGACCTTCTGCTTCGGATGGCGCGCCAGATGCTCGGCATCGTAGCGCCGCACGAAGCAGGCATAGGCCTTGTTGTTGGGTGAGCCGGCATACATGCGCGCGTTGAAGGTCTCGGCTTCGGCCTTGCTGGCCTCGCGGATATCGTCGGCCTCCTCAGCATGAGCGGTGCCCCCGACCGCGGCAAGGAAGACGGCAGCAACGAGAAAAAGCTTCATGATGGCCTCGCCTGCAGCAGCTGAGCTGTACGCTGTAGACGCGGCCCGGGTGCGATGCGTTCAACGTCCGCACATCTGACAGGATCATCGCACGGCGCAGCGAGGTGATCAGTTCCACGCCGGGCTTTAGTCATCGGTGGGGTCATGAAGGTTCATTCGACGTGACGCCTTCGCCTTTCGGAACCTGACGCCCTGCGGTTCTTACGACATTACCCGACGTCATCGATGTGATAGCCTTCACAGACGATCGCCTCTGGCGGTCGTAGGCTGGGGCCTGCCTTGTAAGTTTGTGGAGTCCCCCGCAATGGGCGAAATTCGCAACTTCAGATCCGGGAATGACGAGCCGCCTTCACAAGGCCCTATGCCTCGTCGTCTCGCGGCCATCATTGTCGGTGACATCGCGTCCTACAGCCGCCTGATGCAGGCCGACGAGGAGGGCACGCACGTCCGCGTCAAGCGGATCGAGCGGGATCTCATCCAGCCCAGCATCGTCGAGCACCACGGAAGTCTGGTGAAGACGACGGGTGATGGCTTCATCGCCATTTTCGACAGCCCGGTCGAGGCCGTGCGATGCAGCATCGTCATCCAGCAGAATCTCATCGGCCGCAACGCCTCGCTTCCGAAGGAGACCCGGATCGAGTACCGGATTGGTGTCAATCTCGGTGACGTCATCGTGGAGCCGGATGACGTCTACGGCGATGGTGTCAACATCGCGACGCGGATCGAGGGCATCGCCGAGCCAGGCCAGGTCTTTATCTCCGGCGCGATCTACGAGCAGATCAAGCACAAGGTCGTGTGCGGTTACGAGTCGCTCGGTGATCGCAAAGTCAAGAACATCACCGATCCCGTGCGCGTCTATAAAGTGCTGCCGGATGCAGACGCGGTCGGCAGGACGCGGGGGCGGCGCGAGAATGCTCTGATCTTTCTCCTGGGTATCACGCTGTCGGTGATGGCCGCCGGCGTGCTGTGGTATCTGCTGGCTCAGACACCGGGCAGGGTGGGCGAGCAGGCTGCCGTCACTACCGTTTCTCCTAACGCTTCTCCTGCCGCATCGCCAAGCCCGCAGCCTCCGCCGCGCGAAGCGGCGCCGCAGACGCCGCAGCCTTCTCCCTCCTCGGCTTCGTCATCTCCGTCGCCCGCTGCCGCGCCAAGTCAATCGGCAAGTCAATCGCCAATCCCCGTCCGCGAACCCGAGATGGTCGCCATTCGAGGCGGCAGCTTTGCTATGGGCAGCAACGACGACCCGACCGAGCGTCCCGTCCATCAGGTGACGGTCAAGCCGTTCTCGATCGGCAAATATCCGGTGACCGTGCAGGAATGGAACGAGTGCGCCGCTGCAAAGGCGTGCGGCTTCACGGCCATCGGCAAGGACGATGCGCCGGTCGGCAATGTGAGCTGGACCGACGCGCAGCAATATGCGGCCTATCTCGCTCAGGCAACGAAGAAGACCTATCGGCTTCCGAGCGAAGCCGAATGGGAATATGCCGCGCGGGGCGGAACGCAGACCAAATATTGGTGGGGCGACAAGCTGCAGCCGGGCATGGCCGGTTGCAAGGATTGCGGTGATCTCGCGGCCGAGCAGCCCGCGAAGGTCGGCAGCTTCAGGCCTAATCCGTTCGGGCTCCACGACATGGGCGGCGGTGTCGATCAATGGGTCGAGGACTGCTGGCACAAGACCTATCAGGGCGCGCCCACCGACGGCTCGGCATGGAGCAGCGGGGACTGCAGCGCTCATGTCCTGCGCTCGGGCTCCTGGAAGAACGATTCGAGATATGTGCGGCCGTCCAACCGCGACGGCTACGACACAAATGTTCGTTATCCGACGCACGGATTCCGCGTGGCGCTCAGTCCTTAAGTGGTGGAGTTGGTTTGATGCAGATCCTTCGTTGCGCCGCACTGGCAGCGGCGCTCGCATTGCTCCCG
Source organism: Bradyrhizobium sp. Ken01 (assembly GCF_055807355.1). Lineage (NCBI taxonomy): Bacteria > Pseudomonadati > Pseudomonadota > Alphaproteobacteria > Hyphomicrobiales > Nitrobacteraceae > Bradyrhizobium > Bradyrhizobium sp. Ken01. The sequence continues at coordinate 113,954 of NZ_JBVVPC010000010.1, read as the reverse complement.
GGGGCAGCCTTTTCGCAAGGCAAGGCAGCGCCCAAGGACGCAAAGCTCTATTTCATCACCCCGCATGACGGCCAGAAGGTCCGCGGCGGATTCTGGGTCCGGTTCGGCTTGCGCAACATGGGAGTGACCCATGCAGGCGACGAGTATCAGAACGCCGGCCATCATCATTTGCTGATCGACGTCAACGACCCGATCGATCCCAAGGAGCCGATCCTGCAGGACAAGTCGCATCTGCATTTCGGGGCAGGGCAGACCGAAACGCTGCTCGAGCTTCCGCCCGGGACGCATACGCTTCAACTCGTGCTGGGCGATGCCAAGCACTATCCGTTCGAGCCGCCCATCGTCTCGGAGAAGATCACCATACGCGTCCGGCAGCCGGCCGCGGCGCGGTAGGCGATCACCGCAGGCTGGCGTTGAACTTGTCCAGCAGCGCCGAGCCCGGGCAGAGCGTGTCCGCTTCCAGCGTGTTGAGCGGCGTATCGACCGTGTTGAGATGCTCGTGCAGATCTTCCGCGTCGGGATCGACGTAGAGCAGGCCGGTGACGATCTGTCCCTTTGCGGCGTGCTTTTGCAGGAAGGTCTGGGCGCCGAGCCGGTCGTGCGGATCGTAGTCGGCGTCGATCTTGCGCAGCGCGATCCTGCTGCCGTCATGTTGTTCGACCATTTGCACCGTGCCCGGTGCGTAGTCCACCGCAATCGGATCGCGGCCGACCAGCACGTCGAGCCGGTTCACCGCGTCATTGTGCTCGCGGACATAGTCGAAGCTCTTGGTCGAGCCGGCGTGGTTGTTGAAGGCGATGCAGGGGCTGATGACGTCGATGAACGATGCGCCCTTGTGGCGGATCGCGGCCGCGATCAGCGGCACGAGCTGGGTCTTGTCGCCGGAGAACGAGCGCGCGACGAAAGTCGCCCCTAGCTGCAGCGCGATGGCGACGAGGTCGATGGCGTTGTCGGTGTTGGTGACGCCCTTCTTGGACTTCGAGCCGCGGTCGGCGGTGGCCGAGAACTGGCCCTTGGTCAGGCCGTAGACGCCGTTGTTCTCGACGATATAGGTCATGTTGACGCCGCGCCGGATCGAATGCGCGAACTGGCCGAAGCCGATCGAGGCGGAATCGCCGTCCCCGGAGACACCGAGATAGATCAGGTCGCGATTGGCGAGATTGGCGCCGGTCAGCACGCTGGGCATGCGGCCGTGCACGGAGTTGAAGCCGTGCGAATTGCCGAGGAAATAGTCCGGCGTCTTCGACGAGCAGCCGATGCCCGAGATCTTGGCGACCCGGTGCGGCTCGATCGAGAGCTCATAGCAGGCCTCGATGATCGAGGCCGTGATCGAGTCGTGGCCGCAGCCGGCGCACAGCGTCGAGATCTTGCCCTCGTAGTCGCGATGGGTGTAGCCGAGCTCGTTCTTCTTGAGGCCCGGATGGTGGAATTTCGGCTTTGCAATGTAGGTCATGCGAGCACCTGCAATCCCAGCCGCGTCATGGCCGGGCTTGACCCGGCCATCCACGTCTTGGCGGCAAGGAAGGAAGGCGTGGATGCCCGGGCATAGGCGAGCGGAAGCGACGCCGTCCTTCGGACGGCTATGCCCGGGCATGACGAAGGAAAGAGTAAAGCGTAGGTCATGACACGGCCTTGCGGAGCGGGGTCACCTTGAGGTGATCCTGGTGGTCGCCAATGGCTTTTGCGATGAAGCGGGCGGTGATCGGCGAGCCGTCGTAGTGCACGATCGGCACCAGCCGTACCGGGTCGATGCCGTTCTCGTTGACGATGAGCTGGCGCAGCTGGCTGTCGCGGTTCTGCTCGACCACGTAGACGAAATCGTGCTCGGCGAGGAAGCTCGCCACGCTGGAGTGGAACGGGAAGGCGCGGATGCGCAGGCGATCGAGCTGATGGCCTCGTGCCTCAAGCAATCCGATCGCCTCGTCCATCGCCGGCGTGGTCGAGCCGAAATAGATTACGCCGTATTTGGTCGGCCGTTCCGCATTGGCCTGGAGCGGTCGCGGTACCAGATCCTGCGCGGTCTCGAACTTGCGCATCAGCCGCTGCATGTTGTCGGCGTAGACCGAGCCTTCTTCGGAGTAACGCGCATAGCGGTCACGCGACGTGCCGCGGGTAAAAAAGGAGCCCTTGGTCGGATGCGTGCCGGGATAGGTTCGGTACGGGATGCCGTCGCCGTCGACGTCGAGATAGCGGCCGAAATCGCGGCCTTCATCCAGCATCGCCGCGGTCATCACCTTGCCGCGGTCATATTGCCTGGCATCGTCCCATTTCAGCGGACGGCAGAGCCGGTGGTTCATGCCGATGTCGAGGTCGAGCATCAGGAAGATGGTGGTCTGGAGCCGCTCGGCGAGATCGAAAGCCGCGGCCGCGAACTCGAACGCCTCGGCGGGATCTTCCGGGAACAGCAGCACATGCTTGGTGTCGCCATGCGAAGCATAGGCGCAGGCGATGATGTCGCATTGCTGGGTACGGGTCGGCATGCCGGTCGAGGGACCGGCGCGCTGGATGTTCATGATCACGGCCGGGATTTCGGCGAAATACGACAGGCCAATGAACTCGGTCATTAGCGAGATGCCGGGGCCGGAGGTCGCGGTGAAGGCGCGTGCGCCGTTCCAGGAGGCGCCGATCACGATGCCGATCGAAGCCAGCTCGTCCTCGCCCTGCACGATGGCGTATTTCGCCTTGCCGGTTTCCGGATCGTGCCGGTACTTCTTGCAATGCGCGGTGAAAGCCTCCGCCACCGACGAGGACGGCGTGATCGGATACCAGGCGCACACTGTGGCGCCGCCATAGACGGCGCCGAGCGCGGCGGCGCTGTTGCCCTCGATGAAGATGCGGTCGCCGACCTTGTCGGACTTCCTTACCCGAAGCCCGGTCGGGCATTTCAAATTCTGCAGCGCCCAGTCGCGGCCGAGATGCAGCGCGTGGACATTGGACGAGAGCAGCTTCTCCTTGCCCTTGTACTGCTCGCCGATCAGCTGCTCGATCAGCTTCGGGTCCATGTCGAGCAGCGCCGAGAGCGCGCCGAGATAGATGATGTTCTTGAACAGCTGGCGCTGGCGCGGATCGGTGTAGGTCGAGTTGGTGATCGCGGTCAGGGGGACGCCGATCACGGTGATGTCGTCGCGGAATTTCGTCGACGGCATCGGCTTGGTGGAATCGTAGAACAGATAGCCGCCGGGCTCGATGCCGGCGACGTCCTTGTCCCAGGTCTGCGGGTTCATGGCGACCATCATGTCGACGCCGCCGCGGGCGCCGAGATGGCCGTCTTCGGTCACCCGCACCTCGTACCAGGTCGGCAGGCCCTGGATGTTGGACGGGAAGATGTTACGGGGGCTCACCGGAACGCCATGGCGCAGGATCGCGCGCGCAAACATCTCGTTGGCGCTGGCCGAGCCCGATCCGTTGACGTTGGCGAAGCGGACGACGAAGTCGTTTACGCTGCTGATCGGCTTTTTGTCGGACATGTCGAACCCGCTTGAGTCATCTCGATCAAATATTTCTGCATGTCCCAGGCGCCGGTGGGACAACGCTCGGCGCACAGCCCGCAATGGAGGCAGACGTCCTCGTCCTTCACCATCACGCGCCCGGTCTTGAGATCAGAGGACACGTAGAGGTCCTGGTCGGGATGCAGTGACGGCGCCTTCAGGCGCTGGCGCAGATCGGTTTCATCGCCATTCTCCGTGAAGGTGATGCAATCCATCGGGCAGATGTCGACGCAGGCATCGCACTCGATGCAGAGCGAGGTCGAGAACACGGTCTGGACGTCGCAGTTCAGGCAGCGATGGGCCTCGCCGAGCGCCAGCTTGACGTCGTAGCCAAGCTCGACCTCGGTGCGGATGTCCTTCAGCGCGATCACCTTGTCGCGATGCGGCACCTTGTAGCGCTTGTCGTTGGAGATGTCGTTGTCATAGCTCCATTCGTGGATGCCCATCTTCTGCGAGGAGATGTGCACCTCCGGCAATGGCCGCTCGGTGACGTCCTCGCCCGAGAGCATTTTGTGGATCGACAGCGCGGCGTCATGGCCCTGCGCCACCGCCCAGATGATGTTCTTCGGCCCGAAGGCGGCGTCGCCGCCGAAGAACACTTTTGGATTGGTGGATACGAACGTCTTCGGATCGACCTTGGGCATGTGCCATTTGTCAAACTCGATGCCGCAGTCCTGCTCGATCCAGGGGAAGGCGTTCTCCTGGCCGACCGCGACCAGCACGTCGTCGCATTCGATGGTCTGGTCCGGCTCGCCCGACGGCACAAGGTTGCGGCGGCCCTTGGCGTCGTATTCGGCCTTCACTTTCTGGAAGGTGATGCCGGTGAGCTTGCCATTGTCGTGAACGAAGGCTGTGGGCACAAGGAAGTTGAGGATCGGGATGTCCTCGTGGAGCGCGTCTTCCTTCTCCCAGGGCGAGGCCTTCATTTCCTCGAAGCCGGAGCGCACGACGACCTTAACCTCTTCGCCGCCGAGGCGGCGCGCGGTGCGGCAGCAATCCATCGCGGTGTTGCCGCCGCCGAGTACGACGACGCGCTTGCCGATCTTGTCGGTATGGCCGAACGAGACCGAGGACAACCAGTCGATGCCGATATGGACGTTGGCGGCTGCTTCCTTGCGCCCGGGAATGTCGAGCTCGCGGCCGCGCGGTGCGCCGGAGCCGACGAAGATCGCGTCGTACTTCTCCGCGAGCAGCGCCTTCATGCTCTCGATGCGGCGGCCGCCCTTGAAGTCGACGCCGAGATTCAGGATGTAGCCGGTCTCCTCGTCGATGACCGAGTCGGGCAGGCGGAATTTCGGGATCTGCGAGCGCATCATGCCGCCGGCTTTCGGATCGGCGTCGAACACGGTGCAGTGATAGCCGAGCGGCGCGAGATCGCGCGCCACCGTCAGCGAAGCGGGACCGCCGCCGACGAAGGCAACACGCTTGCCGTTCTTGGCCGCGGGCCGCGGCAGGCGTTGCGTGATGTCATCCTTGAAGTCGGCGGCGACGCGCTTCAGGCGGCAGATCGCGACCGGGGTATCCTCGACGCGTCCGCGGCGGCACGCCGGCTCACATGGACGGTCGCAGGTGCGTCCCAGAATTCCGGGAAACACGTTCGATTTCCAGTTGATCATATAGGCGTCGCTGTAGCGGCCTTGGGCGATCAGTCGGATGTATTCGGGAACGGGAGTGTGCGCAGGACAGGCCCATTGGCAATCGACCACTTTGTGAAAGTAGTCGGGGGCCGCAATATCGGTCGGTTTCATTCCTACCCTGTCCGCGCAGGCTCAAAGACCCGGCGGCCTTTTCTTGAGCTTGCGAACGCTAACGCGCGGCGATCTGGTTTCTGAATGACGTCATTGGGTTAGCTTATTAGAACGGCTCCGAAGTACAACGGCAAATTTCGCGCTTCCCCTCTTTCATGGGAGCTACGCGCACACAGCATTAACGGCCGCGCGCAGTATGTGGCGGTGCAGCATGTTGCGATGCGTCCGGTGGCCTAGTTGCGCGTGATGTCGCTCTTCGCGAGGTCCCACATCAGGCTGTAGGTGCCGACCGACACGGGAAGCGGGAATGGCGAGGCGGCAGGGCCGGTGAAGCGCGCGGCGATCACGGCCGACACCGCGCCGACATGCGTGCCGTCGATCAGCACGAACCAGTCGCGCGCGCCTTCGTTGCGCACCGCCGGAATGTCCGCCGTCGCGCCCGACAATTCCGGTTCGCTCTCGAGCAGATGCATCGAGATGATGCCGTCGTGCTTGTCCGGCGCCAGCCGTTCTTGCAGTGCGTCACGCCACGCGGCTGCATTGTCCGGCGTCGGCCGCAGCCGGACTACGCCGAGCGCCGCGCCGCGGCCGGTCCCGTTGCTGATCGTGATGCGGGCGACCACGCGCAGCATGTCCTTGAAATGCGCCATGCTCCGTCGCGACCATTCGGTCTGATTGGCGAGCCGCGCCCGGTAGGCGGGACTGTCGAGCACGTCGAGCGTCGCGGTCGAATACAGCGAGAGATATTTGGGATTGGCGGCGTGCGCGACATAGCGCCGCGCCTCCAGAAAACCCTCGATCGCAACGCGCTCTTCCAGATGCTCGCGATCGTACCAGCGATTGAAATCGGCTTCGGCAGCCGCATCGATGTTCATCGACGTCAGCAGCATGCCTTTTCCAGCGAGTGGCATTTTCTTGTTGTCCTGTTAGCGCGAGATCTTCGAGGCGATGTCCGCGATCGACTTCATGACCGCGTCTCGCACGCCGGTATCATAGAGCGAATGGCCGGCTTCTTCCACGATACGAATCTCGGAACCCGGCCACGCTTTCGCTAGCCGCTCGGATGTCTTGGGAGGACACAACAGGTCGTAGCGTCCCTGGACGATAATGCCGGGAATGCCGTCAAGCTTGCCGGCGTTCCGCAACAACTGGTTCTCCGTCATGAAGCTGTCCTGGACGAAATAATGCGCCTCCATGAACGGCGTCGCCGGCAATGTGCGCCACACGTTCAGCGACGCCAGGTCGATCCGCGTCTTTGCCGCCTTGTGCTCCGACAAGGCGCGCTCGGTGTCGTGCCAGGCGCGCGATGCGGGTCCATGCACGGCCGGATCGGGATCGAGGATGCGGCGATAGTAGGCTTCCACCGGTCGCGCGCGCTCCTCGAGCGGCAGCACGCTGAGAAAATCCTCGTAGAGCGCGGGGTAGAATTCTGACAGGCGCGAGGTGAAGGCGATCTCGACTTCAGCACGCGTGCCGAGAAACGTCGCGCGCAGCGCAATCCCGGAGACGCGCTCGGGGTGCGCCTGCGCATAAGCCAGCGCCAGCGTCGCGCCCCAGGAGCCGCCGACCACCATCCAGCGCGCGACGCCGAATTTCTCGCGGATCTTTTCCATGTCCGCGATCAGATGCTGCGTGGTGTTGTGCTGGCGCGATCCCTTCGGCCGGCTGCGACCGCAGCCGCGCTGGTCGAACAGCACGGCGTGGAAACGGTCGGGATCGAACAGCCGGCGATGGTCGGGCTGGCTACCGCTGCCGGGGCCGCCATGCAGATAGACCGCGGGGATGCCGTCGTTGCGGCCGACGCTCTCGACATAGAGCTCGTGGCCGTCGCCGACGTCGAGCATTTCGGAGGTCAGCGGCGCAAAGGGATCGGCGCGCTTGACTGAGCCGGCCGCGTCGGCGTCAGGCGTCATTCGCCGGATTCCAGAGTGCCGCCGGCGAAATTGCGATAGACGAAGCGGTTGGTGTCGCCCTCGGCCTCGCGCTCGGCCTGCTTGAAGATGGTCTCGTGCAGCGGCGACAGCGCACAGGCCGGATCGGTGTTGGCGGCGTCACCGGTCAGCGCAAAGGCCTGGCAGCGGCAGCCGCCGAAATCGATCTCGCGGAATTCGCAGGTCTTGCACGGCTCCTTCATCCAGCCGGTGCCGCGATAGCGGTTGAAGGCCTCGGAGTTCTGCCAGATCCAGGCGATCGAATGGTTGGAGCGTACCGATTCGAAGTCGAGCCCGGTAATGCTCTCGGCGGCGTGGCAGGGCAGCACCTTGCCGGCCGGCGAAATGTTGAAGAACTGCCGGCCCCAACCGCCCATGCACTTCTTCGGCCGCAGCGCGTAATAATCGGGCACGACATAGTCGATCGTGAGCCGGCCCTTCAGCCGCTCGCGCGCCTCCTCGACGATGCGGGTGCACTCGTCGAGCTGCGCCACTGTCGGCATCAAGGCGGCGCGGTTCTTCAGCGCCCAGCCGTAATATTGCACATTGGCGACCTCGAGCCGGTCGGCGTCGAGATCGACCGACATCTGGATGATATCAGGCAGCTGGTGCAGGTTCTGCCGGTGCATCACCGCATTCACGGTGAGCGGCAAATCGAGCTCGCGCGTCCATTTTGCCACTTCCAGCTTCTTGCGGTGCCCGTTTTTGTAACCGCCGACGCGATCGGCGAGGGCTTCTTCGACGCCCTGGAAACTGATCTGCACATGACAGAGCCCGGCATCCGCAAGCTCGCTCAGCCGCTCGCGCGTCAGCAGCACGGCCGAGGTGATGAGATTGGTGTAGAGGCCGACATCGCTCGCATGCTTGACCAGCTCGACGAGGTCCTTGCGCGCGGTCGGCTCGCCGCCGGAGAAATGCACCTGGAGCACGCCGATCTCGGCGAGTTCGCTCAGGACTTTCTTCCATTCCTCGGTGGTCAGCTCCTTGCCCGAGCGGTCGAGCTCGACCGGGTTGGAGCAATAGGGACATTGCAGCGGGCAGCGATGGGTGATCTCGAGCAGCACGGCGAGCGGAATGCCGAACGTCTCCGCCGTCGAGCGGCTCTTCTCCAGCACCGCGAGGCTGTCGTTCGTGTCGGGCGGGATGGTGGGATTGCCGAGCACATCGCTCATGATGTCTTCTCCCGGGCCTCCGTGAGAAAGCCCTTGTCGGCGAGATCCTGCAGCATGACGATGACGTCGGCCAAAATCGCCTCGCGCGGCGCTGCGTATTTTGCCGCGAGCTGGTCGGACACTTCGCCGACATTGCGCTCGCCGTCGCAGAGCTGCAAGACCTCGACCGCGATCTCGTCGGGTGCCAGCACGCGTTCGGGCGCCAGGATCACCCAGACTTTTCGCGTCTCGTCATATTTCAGCTTGGCGTGCCGCGGCAGAACCGGCCGGCTGGTCTCGCTGACGCTGATGTGACGCGGCCCGGCCATCGCTTGTTCCTCAGCTCGCTTTTTGGTGTTCTTGGGGCGCGAACGCGCCCGGCGGAATGTGGCCCTCGACATAGGCGTGTTGGAGCGCGTCGAGCTGCACCCAGAGCACGTTGGTCTTGAAGATCAGCGCGTTGCAGACGGACGCGCGTTGTTCGGGCGTGGTGGCATGCGCCTTGACATAGTCGAGCGCGAAATTGGCATCGCGCGGCGCCTGCGCCAGCCGGCGCTTGAAGTAGCTCATGGTGTCAGGGTTGACGAAGTCGTAGTGCTCCAGCATGCCGGCAATGCGCTCTTCGTGGAGGTTCGGCGCGAACAATTCGGTGAGCGAGGAGGCGATCGCTTCCAGTGGCGACTTCTCGCGGCAATAATGCACATAGGCTTCCACCGCAAAGCGCGTCGCCGGCAGGATGCCTTCGGTCGATTCCACGTAAGCCGTGTCCAGCCCGAGGCCGTCGGTCAGCTTCAGCCAGCGCTCGATACCGCCTTCGGAGCCGATATCGCCGTCATGATCCTCGATGCGGTGGCGCCATTCCACGCGCGTGGCACGGTCGCGGAAGCGCGAGATCACCACCGCGTCCTTGATCGGGATGGTGCTCTGGTAATAGTAGCGATTCAGCGCCCAGGCCTGGACCTGGCCCTTGTTCAGCTTGCCGCCGTGCAAGAGCTTATGGAACGGATGCAGGCTGTGATAGCGCGTCGCCCCGATATGGCGCAGCGCCGTCTCCAGCTCCTCGGCCGAGTTGAGCCTGATGTCCTTGCCGATCGAGAGCGCGGTCATTCCAGTCAGTGACGCGGCATTCACAGCACGATCTCCGTTCCGTCAGCGGGTATCTGCCAGCCCGCCGCTTCAGCGGCCTTGCGCTCGGGGGACGCGGGCAGCAGCGCCGGGTTCGAGTTATTGATATGCAGAAATATCTTCCTGTCGAGGGCGAGGCCGGCGAGCCGCGCGATGGCGCCGTGGTCGCCGGACATCGCGACATGGCCCATGCTCTTGCCGGTCTTGTGGCTGAGCCCGGCCTTGATCATCTCGTCGTCCTGCCACACCGTGCCGTCGAAGAACACCAGCGCAGCGCCGTCGATCTCTGCCTTGAGCGCGTCGGTGATTTCGGCGCAGGCGGCGATGAAGTAGAAGCTTTTGCCGGTCGATTTATCGGTGATCTTCAGCCCCAGCGTATCGCCCTCGCCGGTGTCGCCGCCGGGATGCGCCTTGCCTTCCAGGTACCAGGCCGATTTGCCCGAGACCGCGAAGGGCAGCACCTCAAGCCCTGAGCGCGCCCCGTCCGGCAGCCGCGGCTCGAACGGCTCGTTGATGTCGACCGGCTGGCGCTGCACGTTCTTCTCGTTCAGCACGTTGAAGATGCTGTTGGCCTTCAGGATCGCCAGCACCTTCTCATGCGCATAGACCGTGAAGGGCGAGCCCTCGCGCATCGACAGCAGGCCGGCGACCGCGTCCACTTCGCTGTTGGTCAGGATCACGCCTGCGATCGGTGTATGGCGTAGCGCGCCTGCCTTCGGATGCAGCTGCGGCGTGGCATTCAATTGCTGGCGGAGGTCGGGGGAGGCGTTGATCAAAAACCAGTGCTCGCCGTCGCCGCTGAAGGCGACCGAGGCTTGGGTCCGTTGCAGCTCTTGGCCGTTTTCACGGGCCGTCCGGCAGCCCCCGCAGCCGCAATTCCATTGCGGCACTCCGCCGCCGGCTGCGGCGCCCAGGACGACGACGCGAAGCATGATCCGTCTCCTGGAGACAATGTCGCGAGGTGGACCTCACGCCAACACGAATCCCGTCTTCCGGACATGCATCGTGACCGAAAGATCCACCTGCGCAGAACGCGAACCAACCGCTTACTTGCGGGTGGCGCTCACATACATGTTGATTTCCATGCCACAGGGCACTTCGACGATCTTCGGGGCTTTCCAGGCCATTTCGGCTCTCCATTTTCGAGATTTCGGACGTATCCGCCCGGGGCTAAGTTACTGCGAGCACAAAAGTTCGCCAGTGAAATTTTCCCGAGCAAGGGCATATTGCGCCGCGAAAAAAGCGTCGGGAACAGTACTTTCTGGTGATGCGGCTCTGCGCTTCGGCGTATTCGGTCGCGAACCCTGTCCTGATAAAGCAGTTGTGAGTGCAGTGCAGCTTTCAATCCGGTACAGGCGACCCAACTGGAACTTCGTGATGCCCAGATATTTCTTTAACACCCGTATCGGCAACGAACTGATCGTGGATCCTGAGGGAGAGGATTTGCGCAATCCCGACCGTGCCTGGGAGGTTGCCCGCCAGATGATTCTGGAGGTGCTGCGATCGGAAGGCACCCAGCCGGCCCTGCTCGAGGCGGTCATTGAGGTCACCGACCGCGAAGGCGAGATCGTGCTCGAATTCCCCTTCACCGAGGCATTGCTGGACATCCCGGACCAGTCCGCGACGCGGCATTAGCCCCGACTCTCTCCCCGTCATTGCGAGCGTAGCGAAGCAATCCAGAATGCCTTCGCGGAGGCAGACTGGATTGCTTCGTCGCAAGGGCTCCTCGCAATGACGGCGAATGAGGCCTTACCCGGCATCCCCCGCCCTTCGCCCCTGCGAAATCCGCATGGCTTTGCCGCGTTCCCGGGGCTAAAAGACGCCGGTTAAACGGAGCAAGCCATGCAAGATCTCTGGCGCCTGTCGGCGGCCGACCTCGCCAACCTCGTCAAAACCAAGAAGGTTTCCGCCAGGGAGGCCGCGCAGGCTGGCCTGGCCCGGCTCGACGCCGTCAATCCCAGCCTCAACGCCGTGGTCGACCACCGCCCGGAGGACGTGCTCAAGCAGGCCGACGCCGTCGATGCCGCCATTGCGCGGGGCGAGGACCCCGGCGTGCTGGCCGGCGTGCCCGTCACCATCAAGGCCAATGTCGACCAGGAGGGTTTTGCCACCACCAACGGCCTCAAGCTCCAGCGCGACCTGATCGCGCGCGAGGACAATCCGGTGGTCGCCAATTTCCGCAAAGCCGGCGCCGTTCTGCTTGGGCGCACCAATTGCCCGGCCTTCTCCTATCGCTGGTTCACCACCAATTTGGTCCATGGCGACACCAAGAACCCGCGCGACGCCTCGCTGACCCCGGGCGGCTCGTCCGGCGGCGCGGGTTCGGCGGTCGCGGCAGGCATTGGCCATATCGCCCATGGCACCGACATTGCCGGCTCGATCCGCTATCCCGCCTATGCCTGCGGCGTGCACGGTCTGCGCCCGACGCTCGGCCGCATCCCCGCCTTCAATCCGGCCCTGCCGGAGCGTCCGATCGGGCCTCAGATCATGGCGGTGTCGGGCCCGCTGGCGCGAACCGTCAACGACATCAGGATTTCGCTCGCGGCGATGTCGGCCCGCGACATCCGCGACCCCTGGTTCGTGCCCGCGCCGCTGGAAGGCCCCTCGCGTCCCAAGCGCGCCGCGCTCTGCCTCAATCCGGACGGCTTGGCCACAGCGCCCGAGGTGAAGGCCGCCGTCATCGACGCGGGCAAGCGGCTCGAGCGTGCCGGCTGGACCGTCGATACAATCGAGAACACCCCGCCGATGCGCGATGCCGTCGAATGGCAGATCAAGCTCTGGCTCGGCGACGGCTACGAGGCGCAACTGGAGATGGCCGAGCGTGAAGGCGATCCCGGCGCGCTGGCGTGCCTCAACGGCAACCGCGCCAGGGTCACGCCGATGGACCAGGCCAATTACGCCAAGGCATTGACCCGCCGCGCCACGCTGACCCGCGACTGGATGCTGTTCTTCGAGACCTATGCCGTGCTGCTGACACCGGTCTCCGGCGAATTGCCGTTCCCCGACCATCTCGACCGCAAGGACGATTCTTCCTTCAAGCGGGTCTGGGAAGCACAGCTGCCGCAGATCGCGATTCCCTTCATGGGGCTGCCTGGCCTCGTTGTCTCCACCGGCCTCGTCGGCAAGGCCCCGGTCGGCGTGCACATCGTGTCCGGCCGCTATCGCGAGGATCTTTGTCTCCTCGCAGGCGAGGCGATCGAGGCGGGCGGCGTGCCACCGTCGCCGATCGACCCCGTGGGTTAGCGATGTCGGTGATCTACGACTTCAAGGCCAACTCGCTTCTCGGCGAAGAAGTGCCCATGCGCAGCTTCGAGGGACAGGTGCTGCTGATCGTCAACACCGCTAGCAAGTGCGGCTTCACGCCGCAATATCGCGGGCTGGAGGATCTGCATCGCGATCTCAATCCGCGCGGCTTCTCGGTGCTCGGCTTTCCCTGCAACCAGTTCGGTGCGCAGGAGCCTGGACCGGCGAGCGAGATCCAGGCGTTCTGCTCGACCAATTACGACGTCACCTTTCCCTTGTTCGAGAAGATCGACGTCAACGGCAGCAATGCGCATCCGTTGTATGAGTACCTGAAACGCCAGCAATCCGGCCTGCTGGGTGCCTCCATCAAATGGAATTTCACGAAATTCCTGGTGGACCGTACCGGCAAGGTGGTCGCGCGCCACGCGCCGACCGCCCGGCCCGAAGGATTGCGGCAGCAAATCGAGACCCTGTTATGAGCGAGACAATCATGAGCGACGAATTTCCGGACCGCCTCTCGGTCGATCCGAACAGCCCCTTTTACAATGCGGACATCCTCGCGCGGGACGTCGGCATCCGCTTCAAGGGTGTCGAGAAGACGAATGTCGAGGAATACTGCATCAGCGAAGGCTGGGTCCGCGTCACCGCAGGGAACGCCAAGGACCGCCACGGCAACCCGCTGACCATCAAGGTGCACGGCCCGGTCGAGCCGTATTTCAGGGATAAGAAGTGACGGCGAAGCCGTCATTCCGGGGCGCGCGATAGCGCGAACTATGGTGCGCAGTTGCGCACCTGAGAATCTCGAGATTCCGGGTTCGATGCTGCGCATCGCCCCGGAATGACCGAAGGAGCCAAAACCCCATGTCCGTCCGCATCGTCGACGTCCGCGAGATCACGAAGCCGATCTCTTCGCCGATCCGCAACGCCTATATCGATTTCACCAAGATGACGACGAGCCTGGTTGCCGTCGTCACCGATGTCGTGCGCGACGGCAAGCGCGTCGTCGGCTACGGTTTCAACTCCAACGGTCGCTACGGGCAGGGCGGCCTGATCCGCGAGCGCTTTGCCTCGCGCATCCTGGAGGCCGATCCGAAATCACTGCTGAACGCTTCCGGCGACAATCTCGACCCCGACAAGGTCTGGGGCGCGATGATGACCAACGAGAAGCCGGGCGGCCACGGCGAGCGCTCCGTCGCGGTCGGCACCATCGACATGGCGGTGTGGGATGCTGTGGCGAAAATCGCAGGCCAACCGCTGTTTCGCCTGCTGGCTGAGCGTCATGGCGTCAAAGCCAATCCGCGCGTGTTCGTCTACGCTGCCGGCGGCTATTATTATCCGGGCAAGGACCTTTCGATGTTGCGCGGCGAGATGCGCGGCTATCTCGATCGCGGCTACAACGTCGTGAAGATGAAGATCGGCGGCGCTGACATCGGGGACGACCGCACCCGCATCGAGGCGGTGCTGAAGGAGATCGGCAAGGACGCGCAGCTCGCCGTCGACGCCAACGGCCGCTTCGATCTCGAGACCGGGATCGCCTATGCCAAGATGCTGCGGGATTATCCCTTGTTCTGGTACGAAGAAGTCGGCGATCCCCTCGACTACGCGCTGCAGGCGGCCCTCGCCGAATTCTATCCGGGACCGATGGCCACAGGCGAAAACCTGTTCAGCCACCAGGACGCCCGTAATTTGATTCGCTACGGCGGCATGCGGCCGGACCGCGACTGGCTGCAATTCGACTGCGCGCTGTCCTACGGCCTGTGCGAATACCAGCGCACGCTTGAAGTGTTGAAAACTCACGGCTGGTCGCCGAGCCGCTGCATCCCCCACGGCGGCCACCAGATGTCGCTCAACATCGCAGCCGGCTTGGGCCTCGGCGGCAACGAGAGCTACCCCGACCTGTTCCAGCCCTATGGCGGCTTCCCAGACGGCGTCCGCGTCGAGAACGGCCACATCACCATGCCGGAGCTGTCAGGCATCGGCTTCGAAGGCAAGTCGGATCTCTACAAGGAGATGAAGGCGCTGGCGGAGTAATTCACGCGGCTGCGGCGGCATGCGCCGTTGCGATAGTCGCGCGCCCCCTCAACGTCGTCCTGGCGAAAGCCAGGACCCATTACCCCAAGAGGGAGTTAGCGCGCAGACTAGCAATCGCTTGCTTGAACAACGCAAGGCGCAGTCTTCGCCAAACAGGCGGCGGTGGTAATGGGTCCTGGCTTTCGCCAGGACGACGATGGAATACGAAGCGAGTGCGTCTCTACGACAGCCGCATATCCAGCAGCCGCCGCCCTTCGCCCTTCAAGAGCTTCTTCACCGCGCTGGAGGCCACGACCTCGCCGTCATTGGCGTAGGCTTCGTGGTTCTTCTCGATGTCGTCGAGGCGGTAGAGGTAGTTGACCATCACGCCGGCGGACTCGCGCACGCCCTTGGGCGAGAGATCCCCTAACCAGTTGATGCGCTCGAGGCGGGCGCCGTTGCCGAGATGGAAGCGCGCGACGGAGTCGATCAGCTTGCCTTTCGGCGTGCGCGCCTTGAGGAAGTAGTGCGCCGCCAGCGGTTCGATCACGCCACGTAGCAGCGTCGTCGTCTCGGGGTTCTCGAACCATTTGGGATCATCGAGGCGCTTCAGGATCTCGCGGTCCTCGTCCGACAGCGGCAAATCCTTGTCCTGCTTCACCCATGGCATGAAGCCCGGGACCGGCGACAGCGTCACGAAATTGTCGAGCTTGGGCAATTCACGGCGCAGCTCCTCCACCACCTGCTTGATCAGGAAGCTGCCGAAGGAGATGCCGCCGAGACCGCGCTGGGTGTTGGAAATCGAGTAGAACACGGCGGTGCGGGCGCGCTCGATCGGGACGGAGGGGCGATCGACCGCGAGCAGCGGCGCGATCGCGCCGGGGATCGTCTCGGTCAGCGCCACCTCGACGAAGATCAAGGGCTCGTCGACCATGGCGGGATGGAAGAAGGCGTAGCAGTGGCGGTCGACCGGATCGATGCGGCGGCGCAGATCGTCCCAGTCGCTGATCTCGTGCACGGCTTCGTAACGGATGATCTTTTCGAGGATGTTGGCCGGCGTCGACCAGTCGATCCTGCGCAGCACGAGAAACCCCCTGTTGAACCATGACGAGAGAAGATGCGAAACGTCGCGATCGAGCGCGGCGAGATCGGCGTGCCCGTTCATCATGTCGAGCAGGTCGGCGCGCATCTTGACGAGGTCGCCCGTGCCGCCGGGTGCACGGTTGAGGCGGCGGATCAGCTCTTGCCGGCGCGGCTCGGAGGCGAAGTGAAGAGCGCTGGCATCCTCGTCGGCCGGCTTGGCGCGCCATGTCTCGATCGCCTTGGACAGGCGTTCCCGATCCGGGCCGAAATCGCGCACCAGGGCTTCGAAAAAGGCGCGACGTCCCGCCGCATCCAGGTCCTGGTAGATGTCGAGCACCTCACGCGCCATGGCGGTGCCCGACGCTTCCCCCCGGCCCGACAGCAGCGCGCCGCAGAGCTCGATGAGTCCATCGGCGTCCGGCTTGGTGTCGGCAGAATCCCCGCGGCGAAGCAGCGTGCGGCCGCGCTCGGAGATGGTGGTGAGCAGGTCGGAGAAGAAGGCGTTGGCCATCGGGGCTTTCGTCTCAGGTTTGTGCGGTGCGGGAATCTTACACGGGATTTGGGCGGAAGCCGATCACAATCAAGCGGGGATTTTGGCAAGTTTAGCGGGGCGTGCGTTTCGAGAATGCTGTCATGCCCGGCGAAGGCGGGACTTCGAGTACGCCGCGGCCAGCGTGCCGCGGGTGGCGGCCGGGGCGTCCATGATCCCGGCCCTTCCTGCCAGAGCGACAGCCTGCTCAGTGACCGGATTTCCTGAATTGGACCAGGCTGAAGGAGCCGATCCCGGTCGTCCGGACGAAAGCGAAGCCGACCGAGTCCGCCAGCTTGCGATACTCGGCTTCCGTCCGCTCGCAACCGCCCGGTCCTCGCAGCATGTTGAGGTCGCTCATGACACAGGAGCGATCCTCGGGCGCCGTCGTGGCGCGCTCCGGCATGATCCGCTCGATCACGATCAATGTCCCGTGGGACGGCAGCGCGTTCCGGCAATTGTGCAGGATAATCCGGCAACGGTCCTCATTCCAATTGTGGAGAATGCTCTTCATCACGATTGTGTCGGCGCCCCCCGGAATTTCTTCAAAGAAGCTGCCGGCGACGAATCGGCTGCGGCGGGCAATACCGAGCCGATCGAAATGTGCGCGCGCATCTGCCTCGCAACGCGCAAGATCAAGGACGACGCCCTCAAGACGCGGGTTGTGCTGAACTACGGCGCCGATCAATTCGCCGGTGCCGCCGCCGACATCCATGACGAGGCGCGCAGCTGCGAAATCGTGGGCCGCAACGATCTTCGGAACCATGGACCGCGTGAGGCTGACCATCGCAGCGTTGAACCGGCGGCTTGATTCCGGCGTATTGCCCGTGGCCGCATAACGGTCGTCGCCTTCTCCGCGCAGCTGAGTCGCGGTCTTTCCGGAGCGAACCGAATCGACCAGTCCACTCCAGGACTGCGCGAGCACCTCTCCCTCAAAGAGAACCCAGTCCTTGAAGGATGGGTCGGCCGTCTCGCCGAGCTGGAGGCCGAGATCGGTCATGGCAAACCGGTCGTGGTCTGCCTGCCTACAAAGACCAAGTGTGGTCAGACCAACGAGCAGTCTGCGCAGAGCCCCCTCGTCGGTGGACACCAGCCGGGCAAGCTCAGCCACCGATTTCGCCTCGCCTCCGACGGCCTCAGCGAGATTGAGCTTTGCCGCAGTATAGATCACCGCGGTGATGCGATGCGACTGCACGAGATCAAGGACGGACGCTGGCCGGCTCATCTGTTGCCTCCATTGCTGCGCTCAATCGGTCGGGACAAACCCTGTTTCCTGCACGATGGCCTTCCATCGCTCGGATTCGGATGCGATCAGCCGGGCGAATTCGTCCATCGCGATCACATCGGGCTCGATGGCCAGCTTTGCCATGCCGGCCCTGACCTCGTCGGTGCGAACGGCCGCTTGGATCGCGGCACTGAGCTTATCGACAATCGGTGCCGGCGTCTTCGCCGGAACGAAAAACGCAAACCATGTGAGGTCCTCGAGCGTCGGGTATCCCGCTTCCCGCATCGTCGGTACCGCCGGAACGAATGGGCTTCGGCGCGGCCCCGTGGTCGCCAGCGCACGAAGATCTCCGGATTGGACAAGTCCGAGCGAGCTGCCGATCGGCATAACGGTCGCTGCAATCACTCCCTTGACCAGATCCTGAATCGCGCCACCGCCCTGATATGGCACGTGAAGAAAATCGAAGCCCGCGCTGCGGCCCAGCATCGTACCGAGAAAATGGAGCGGGGTTCCGGCGCCCGGCGTGCCAAACGTGGCAAGCTTCGGATTGGCGCGGCACCAGGCCACGAAATCCGCCAGCGTCTTGACGTCGGCGGGAACTATCGGGCCGACTGTCAGCAATGTGGGGGTAGAGGCGACGGTCGACACCGGCGTGAAATCACGCGGCTGGTACCTCAGCGTCTTGTAGACGTGCGGAAAGAACATCATGAAGCCGAGCGGCGACAACAACATAGCCGATCCGTCGGCATCAGCGTTCTTCACCGCCTCCACCGCGATGCGACCCGCTGCGCCCGGCCGGGGCTCGACCACGATGGTGTCCGCATAGCCCTTCATCTGTCCGGCCACCAACCGCGCCATGGCGTCCTGAAGCCCGGGCGAGAAGCCCGTCAGAATGTGCACGGTTTTTGAGAGCGGCTGTGCGAGCGCGCGCGGCACGAGACAGGAGGGGGAGCTCGCCACACAGACCGCCGATGCGGCCAATACGGTACGACGCGTGATCATCCCCTGTCCTCCCTCATCCATTTGGGTCACCGAACGGGTACTACCGCCGGATGTATCACATGAAGGATGAACGGGCTTGGTCGCCGGCTTACATTTTCCTTACCGGCAGCTTATTCTTGCGGACCGCACGGATGTCGACGCCGGACGGCGGTCTCGGGGAAGTCGCTTGCGCTATTTCTTCAACGATTTTTCAATCGACACTGAGCGGCGCGAGCTTTGTCGCGGGCTGGAGGTCATCGCCATCGCGCCGCAGGTGTTCGACCTGCTCGGCTATCTGATTGGCAACCGCGAGCGTGTCGTCAGCAAGGACGACCTGATCCGCGCCATCTGGCATGGTCGCGCCGTCTCCGAGGTTGCCCTGACCACGCGACTCAATGCGGCGCGCAAGGCGATCAGCGATTCCGGAGACGCGCAGCGCCTGATCAAGACCTTTCCTCGCAAGGGCGTCCGCTTCGTCGCGGAGGTGCGCGAAGTGCCAGCGACTGCGGGCTTGCCGAGCCCCGCCGCAGGCAAGCCGTCGCTCGTGGTTCTGCCTTTTGCCAATCTGAGCCCCGATCCCGCCCAGGACTATTTCGTCGACGGCGTGACCGAGAGCCTGACCACGGATCTGTCGCGAATGGCCGGTATCTTCGTGATCGGCCGCAACACCGCCTTCAGCTACAAGGGTATGCCTGTCGATCGGAAGCAGCTCGGCCGCGAGCTCGGCATTCGCTACGTGCTCGAGGGCTCGGTGCAGCGGGCCGGAAGCCGGATGCGCATCAACGTCCAGCTCATCGACCCCGAGACCGGAAACCATTTGTGGGGCGAACGTTTCGACAAGCAGGTGGCAGATCTTTTCGACATGCAGGACGAAATCGGTGCGCGTCTCGCCAATCAATTGGGAACCGAGCTCGTCAGGGTAGAGGCACGGCGCGCTGCGCGTGCGCCACATCCAGACTCGACCGACCTATATTTCCAGGGCATGGCGTATCTGAATCGCGGAACGGATCCCACGAGCCTGTCGCAGGCTCGCCCGTTCTTCGAACAAGCGCTCCTGCTGGACGCCACAAACGTCGAAGCCATGGTGGGGATCACAGACGTCGATACCATGCGGGCGACCTCCATGCTGATCGACCGGACGGCGCCTCTGCAACTGGTGGAAACATCCTTGACCAGAATACTTGCCAACACGCCCAATCACGCGAGGGCGCATTGCCTGATGGGCGTCGTCCAGATTTTCACAAACCGCGCTGCCCAGGGCATCGCCGAGTGCGAGCGGGCGTTGGTGCTGGACCGGAATCTGGCCACGGCCCATGCGTGGATCGGACTTGGCAAGTGCAATCTGGGCCGAGCCGAAGAGACCGAAGCCCACGTCATGGAGGCATTCCGGCTCTCTCCCCGCGATAATAAGGCCTGTTCCTGGATGAATACGGCAGGCGTCGCGCAATCATATCTCGGCGCCGACGAGGCTGCCGTTCACTGGTTCAAGCGATCGATCGAGACCAACCGTAATATTGCGCCCTTTGTTCATTTCTATCTCGCCGCCGGGCAGGCGCATCTCGGTGAGATCAAGGAAGCGCAGATCCGTGTCCGGGCGGGACTGACGCTCGCTCCGGGCTTCAGCATAGCCCGATTCCGCGCCAGTTCGCCAACGGATCATCCGATCTGTCTTGCGCAGCGAGTTCGCATTGCGGAGGGCTTACGCAAGGCAGGACTTCCTGAAGAATAGATCTTGCCCAGCTTGTGGAGGCCTAAGGGCCGGCGCGCCGTCGCGACATTCTGGCGTAACGCCGCGCAAGCTGACCGGCCGCTCGCATCTGTAGTCATGCTTTTTTCGCAAACTCCGTCGGCGTTCGCCCCGTCACCTGGCGGAACGCGGCCGAGAACGCCGGCACGCTGGCATAGCCGAGCTGGGTCGCGAGCTGCTTGACCGACACATTGGCATCGGTCGACAGCCGCTGGATCGCCGCCGCGATTCTCGCGCGCTGGCACCAGCTCTTGAAGCTCAGCTGCGTCTCTGTCGAGAACAGCCGCGACAGTGTGCGCGCGGAGGTTCCGACCTCGCGCGCCAGCGCGTCGATGTCGTGCAGGCCGGTGGGATCGTCGAGCACGATCATGGCCGCGCGCCGGCAGCGCGGCTCGTGGGGCAGCGGCACGAAGGTCGCGGAATCCTCGGCCTGGACCAGTTCCAGCATCACCAGGCGGACCAGCAGATCGGTCCGCTCCTCGGTATTGCGCGCGTCGAACAGCGCGAGGATCGCCTGGTTCAGCAGCGGCGACACGCGCACCACGAATTCCTTGGTCAGTCCCTCATGGCGCTGCTCGCGCTTCAGCCAGGCGAGGTCGAAATACAGCGTGCGCATCTCGATGTCGGCAAGCAGATCGATGGCGTGCTGGAGCCCGGCCGGCACCCACACCGCGCGGTCCGGCGGCACCAGCCAGCGTCCCCCGGGCGTCGTCACCTGCATGGTGCCTTTGGCGGCATAGATCAGCTGCGCCTCGCGGTGCAGATGGGGATCGATCCGCATGCCCTTGGGGTAGTCGCGCGCGACCAGATGCACGCCCGCGGGCGAGCGATGATTGCTCCGGACTGCCCGGAGGATTGGCGTCTCGACGACAGTCATTGGCAGCATCCCGTCATGCCCAAGACATATAACTCATTTCGAAGCAGGAGAGGATTCGGAATGAACAGCCCCAGCCGGGTGATCAGTTTCGTCAACGCCGGCCATTTCATCGACCATTACGCAATGCTGATTTTCGCCGCCGCGGTGATCATCATGGGACCGGCGCTCGGCATGGCCTATTCGGAACTCTTGCCTTACGCGACGCCCGGCTTCGTCGCCTTCGGCGCGGGCTCGCTGCTCACCGGCTGGCTCGGCGACCGCTGGAGCCGCCGCCACATGATGCTGATCTTCTTCGTCGGCATCGGCGCCGCCATGATCTCGGTCGGCTTCGTGCAGACGCAGGCGCAGCTCGGCGCGGCGCTGTTCGCGATCGGCATTTTTGCCTCGATCTATCATCCCGTCGGCACCGCCATGATCGTCTCCTATGCTGACAGGCTCGGCCGCGAGATGGGCATCAACGGCGTCTGGGGCAATCTCGGCGTCGCATCGTCGGCGCTGGTCACCGGCGTGATCGGCCAGTATCTCGGCTGGCGCTTCGCCTTCATCGTCCCTGGCATCGTCACCATCCTGATCGGCATCGCGTTTGCGATGATGGTCGTGCACGAGGACCGCAAGGGCTCGAAGCAGGCGGCAGCGCAGGCGCGGGTCGCCAAGCACGACATGTGGCGCGTGATCCTGTCGCTGCTGATCGTGGTGATCGCGATCTCGACGACCTTCAATGCCGTCACCGTGGCGCTGCCAAAGCTGTTCGCCGAGCGGCTTGCCGATCTCACCAAAAGCCCGGCGCTGCTCGGCGTCATCGCCGCCTGCGTCTATGTGTTCGGCGCGATGACGCAGTACACGATCGGCCGGCTGCTCGACCGCTATTCGCTGAAGACGGTGGCGCTGCCGCTGTCCTTCATGCTGGCGCCGTTCCTGTATCTGGCCGCGAGCCTGTCCAATCTGCCGCTGATCCTGGTCTCGATCGGCATCGTTATGGGCGCGTTCGGGCAGGTCACGGTCAACGACGCCATGGTCGGCAAATACACCAGCGAGGAATGGCGCTCGCGCGCCTATGCCGTGCGCTATTTCATCGGCTTCACCGCGGCCGGCGCCTCAGTCGGCCTGGTCGCCTGGCTCTACGAGCAGGGCGGCTTCGTCACCATGCTGCATGCCTTCGCCGCACTCTGCCTGCTCGCGATCGCAGCCGCGATCATTCTCCCGCGCGAGATCAGGACGCCGCAGGCGGTGTGAGGGATCGGCGTGAGGCGCGCGGCTGCCTCCACGTCGTCATTGCGAGCGCAGCGAAGCAATCCAGAATTTTTCCGGGGAGGGACTCTGGATTGCTTCGCTGCGCTCGCAATGACGGGGGATGAGGAGGCACCCTGCGCACACCACCCACGATGCCATCATGCCAGTGTTTTGCCCGACGGAGCAAGCATTTTCGGCAAAGACGAAACTTGATTTCGGCAAAGACAAAATTTTATCCAGCCTTTTCAACCTCATCCCTACTGTGCATGGGGTTGTTTTCGCGTTTTTTGGTGTTGCCCCCTTAACCGGCCGCGAACTCAAGGAACTCCGGTTGCCTGCCGCGGGTTCTATCCCCGTCATCCCGGCACCTCGCCGGGGCAGATGAAGGGGGTAAGATTCCTGCATGCAGTGGCGCCTGCTCCGACCGGTCGGCCTTGTCGCCGCGGCTCTTGTCCTCACCACCGTTGCGGCCAGTGCCGAAGGTGGCAAATCGGCCGGTCCCTCGGAATTCCTGCTGGTGGCCCAGATTGTGCTGTTGATCGCGGTCGGCCGCGGTCTCGGCGAGATCATGCAGCGCCTCGGCCAGCCCTCGGTGATCGGCGAATTGCTCGCCGGCATCCTGCTTGGTCCCTCGCTGTTCGGTTGGGTCTCGCCTGACGCACAGCATGCGATTTTCCCCAAAACGCCCGAGCAGAAGGCGATGATCGACGGCATCGCGCAGTTCGGCATCCTGCTGCTGTTGCTGCTGACCGGCATGGAGACCGACCTCAAGCTGGTCAGGAAGGTCGGCAAGGCCGCGATCGCGATCTCGATCGCCGGCATCCTCGTGCCCTTCGCTTGCGGCTTTGCGCTCGGTGAATTCCTGCCGGATGCGCTGTTGCCCAATCCGCAAGCCCGCCTGGTGGCGTCGCTGTTCATGGGCACGGCGCTGTCGATCTCCTCGGTGAAGATCGTCGCGGTGGTCGTCCGTGAGATGAACTTCATGCGCCGCAATGTCGGACAGATCATCGTCGCCACCGCCGTCATCGACGACACCATCGGCTGGATCATCATCGCGGTCATTTTCAGCCTGGCCTCGCACGGCACGCTGGATATCGCGTCGGTGGCGAAAGCCGTGCTGGGCACGCTGGCCTTCCTCGCCATCAGCTTCACCATCGGCCGTCGCCTCGCGTTCCAGCTCATTCGCTGGGCCAACGACACTCTCGTCAGCACCGCGCCCGTCATCACGGTGATCCTGCTCATGATGTGCGCCATGGCGCTGATCACGCATCTGATCGGCGTCCACACCGTGCTCGGTGCCTTCGTCGCCGGCATTCTGGTCGGGGAGTCTCCGATCCTGACGCGGCAAATCGACGAGCGGCTGCGCGGATTGATCTCGAGCTTCTTCATGCCGGTGTTCTTTGGTCTCGCCGGCTTGAGCGCCGACCTCACGGTGCTGCGCGATCCCCATTTGCTGATGCTCACCGGCCTGCTGGTCGTGATCGCCAGCGTCGGCAAGTTCGGGGGCGCCTTCGTCGGCGGAACCGTGGGCGGGCTGAACACACGGGAGTCGCTGGCACTCGCAAGCGGGATGAACGCGCGCGGCTCGACCGAGGTGATCATCGCCACCATCGGTCTTTCGATCGGCGTGCTCAGCCAGAACCTGTTCACGATGATCGTGACCATGGCGATCGTGACCACGATGGCCATGCCGCCGATGCTGCGCGCGGCGCTGGCGAAGCTGCCGATGAACAAGGAGGAGAGGGAGCGCCTGGAGCGCGAAGAGTTCGAGAGGCGCGGCTTCGTCGCCAATCTCGAACGTCCCTTGCTCGCGGTGGACGAGAGCGTCAATGCCAGCTTCGCCGCCCACATCGCCGGCCTGATCGCCGGCATGCGCGGCCTGCCGATCACCGTGCTGCACATCGGCAAGCGCGCCAAGGAGCAGGAGAAGGGTCGCGACGAAGAGGAAAGCCCCGAAGCGGTGGTGAAGAAAGCCGCCGAAGCGGTATCAGCGAGCGGCGACCAGGATGTCCGCGATGTCGATGTCACGACGCGGGCCCGCAAATCCGGGCTCGGTGAGACGATCGGAGACGAAGCGAAGAAGGGCTTCGATCTTCTTGTCGTCGGCATCGACAAGGTCGTGGCCACCAAGGATCGATTCGACCGGAGGATCGAGGACATCGCAGCGGAGTTCGAAGGACCGCTCGCGATCGTGGCGGCCAAGGGCAAGCACCTGAAGCAGCCGATGCCCGAGGCGCTCAACATCCTCGTTCCGGTCTCCGGCAGCGGCGTCTCCAAGCGCGGCGCCGAGGTCGCGGTCGCGCTGGCGCAGGCGGGATCAGGCTCGCTTCGGGTGATCTATGTCGCGACGACGCGCGACAGGGGCGCGCAGCGCGGCGCCTCGCGTGGTCTGAGCCAGGAGGCCGGCATCCTGAAGGACGCCAGCGATCTCGCCGCCCGCTACGAGGTCGACATCACCACGACCTTGCGCGCGAACCGGGCGCCTGAAGCGGCGATCCTGCGCGAGATCGAGACCACCGACGTCGATCTCGTGGTGATGGGCGTCGATCGCATCCAGGCCGACCACCTCTCCTTCGGCGGCGTCGCCGACGCCGTGCTCAGGCAGGCGAAGGTCTCGGTGCTCCTGGTCTCGAGCGGCGAGGCGCGGCCGACGTCCACGGAGAAAGCCTAGGACTTCACCTCGGCCACCGCCACCGCCTTCGGCGTCTTCTTCGACGCACGCCAGTTCTCGAAGCGCTGCACC
Organism: Bradyrhizobium sp. Ken01; assembly: GCF_055807355.1. Classification (NCBI taxonomy): domain Bacteria; kingdom Pseudomonadati; phylum Pseudomonadota; class Alphaproteobacteria; order Hyphomicrobiales; family Nitrobacteraceae; genus Bradyrhizobium; species Bradyrhizobium sp. Ken01. The sequence continues at coordinate 88,843 of NZ_JBVVPC010000010.1, read as the reverse complement.
ACCACGAAGAACGCCGGCACGAACAGCACCGCAAGGCAGGTCGAGGCCAGCATGCCCGAGAACACGGTGATGCCGATCGACTTGCGCGCGCTGGCGCCGGCGCCGGTCGCGATCACCAGCGGCACCACGCCGAGGATGAAGGCGAACGACGTCATCAGGATCGGGCGGAAGCGGGCGCGCGCCGCCTCGATCGCACTTTCCAGCACCGGCTTGCCGTCGCGGCCGTGCAGCTCGAGCCCGACCTCGACGATCAGGATCGCGTTCTTGGCCGACAGCGCGATCAGCAGGATCAGCCCGATCTGGCAATAGAGGTTGTTGTCGATCTTCAGGCCGTTGAGGATCAGCATGGGGCCGAGCAACGACAGCGGCACGGCCAGGATCACCGAGATCGGCGCGTACCAGCTCTCGTATTGGCCGGCGAGCACGAGATAGACCAGCAGCATGGCGAGCCCGAACACCCAGTAGATCTGGTTGGAGACGGCCTTCTCCTGATAGGACATCGTGGTCCATTCGAAGCCCGTGCCCGGCGGCAGCGTCTTGTCCGCGATCTCCTCCATCAATTTCAGCGACTGGCCGGAGGAATAGCCCTGCGCCGGCAGGCCGATCACGGTCGAGGAGGGATAGAGATTGTAGAGACTGATCAGCGACGGACCGGTGGCCGGTGTGATCGTGGCGACGGTGCCGATCGGGATCATGTCGCCGTTCGAATTGCGCACCATCATGTTGGCGATATCGCGCTCGGTGACGCGGAAGGCGGGATCGGCTTGGGTGTAGACCTGGAACACGCGGCCGAACTTGTTGAACTGGTTGACATAGGACGAGCCGAGATAGGTCGACAGCGCTGAGAACACCTGGTCCGTTGTGACGTGCAGGGTCTGGGTCTTGATCCGGTCGATCTCGACGTTGAATTGCGGCACCGAGGAACGGAACGAGGACTGGACGCGCTGCAGCGCGCTCTGGCTCTGGCCGTTGCTGACCATCGCGCCCGTGATGGCCTGGAGCTTGGCGAAATCGCTGTTGCCGTCGCGCAGCTCGACCTGCATCGAGAAGCCGGCCGCGTTGCCGATGCCCTGGATCGGCGGCGGCGGCAGCACCAGCGTGCGCGCCTCCATGATGACTGCGAGCTTGTCGTTCAGCCCGTAGACCAGCGAGCGCAGATCTTCGCCCGGGCCTTTGCGCGCGTCCCAGTCCTTCAGGATGATGTAGGCGACGCCGGCGTTGGCAAGGCTGGCGCTGTTGTCGAGTGCGGAGATGCCGGCGATGGTGATGACCTGCTGGACTCCGGGCGTGTCCTTGATCAGCTCGCTCGCTCTGTCGAGCACCTTCTGGGTTCGCTCCAGTGCGGCGCCGTCCGGCAGTTGCACGGCGGCGATCAGATAGCCCTGATCCTCGATTGGCAGGAACCCCGTCGGCACCCGCGACAGCCCGTAGCCGCCGATCACGATCAGCACCAGTGCGATCGCGACTGAGATCGTGCTGTTCCTGCACAGCACGCCGATCAGGCGGATGTAGCCGCGCTCGACGCGGTTGTAGACCGCGTTGAACCCGCGATAGAAGAAGTTGCGCTGCTCCGGCGGCACCGTCGGCCGCAGCCAGAGCGCGCACTGCGTCGGCTTCAGCGTCGCCGCGTTGATGGCGGACAGAAGCGCGGTCGCGGCGATAACCAGCGCGAATTGCGAATAGATGCGGCCGGTGAGCCCGGCGAGGAACGACGCCGGCAAAAAAACCGAGATCAGCACCAGCGTGATGCCGACGATCGGCGCGAACAGCTGGTCCATCGCCTTGATAGCGGCGTCGTGGCCGTTCATGCCCTGCTCGATGTTGTGAGCCGCGCCTTCGACCACGACGATGGCGTCGTCGACGACGATGCCGATCGCGAGCACGATCGCGAACAGCGTCGACATGTTGATGGTGAAACCGAGCGCGGCCATCGCGGCGAAGGCGCCGATGATGGTGACCGGCACCGTGGTCGCCGGCACCAGCATCGCGCGCCAGTCCTGCAGGAACACCAGGATGACGACCAGCACCAGCAGGCCGGCCTCGATCAGCGTCATGTAGACCTCGTGAACCGAGGCCTGCACGAATTTGGTGGTGTCGAAGGGCGTGTCGTACTTCATCCCTTGCGGGAAGGCCTTCGCGAGCTCCGCCATTTTCTTCTCGACGGCCTGCTCGACCTGGAGTGCATTGGCGCCGGGCGACTGGAACACGCCGATGCCGGTGGCCGGCTGCTTGTTGAGCGAGAAGATCTGGCTGTAGGTCTGCGCGCCGAGCTCGACCCAACCGACGTCGCGCACCCGCGTGACGTCGCCGCTGGTGCCCGACTTGACGATGATGTTCTCGAACTCGGTGGTGTCGTCGAGCCTGCCGTTGACGTTGAGTGTATACTGAAACGCCTGACCCGGCGGCGTCGGCGGCGCGCCGACCTGACCGGCGGAGACCTGCTGGCTCTGCTGCTGGATCGCCTGGATGACGTCCTGCGGCACCAGGCCACGGACCTGCAACTTGTTCGGATCGAGCCACACCCGCATCGAATACTGACCGGCGCCGAACACGGTGACGTTGCCGACGCCGGGTAGGCGCGAGAGCTCGTCGCGCAGGTTGATGGTGGCGTAGTTGCTCAGATAAAGGCTGTCGAACGTCTTGTCCGGCGAAGTCAGCGTCACGAACAGCAGGATCGAGGTCGACCGCTTCTGCACGGTGACGCCCTGGTTCTGCACCGACTGCGGCAATTGCGACAGCGCGCTGGAGACGCGGTTCTGCACCAGCACCTGCGCGAAGTTCAGGTCGGTGCCGATCTTGAAGGTCACGGTCAGCGTATAGGTGCCGTCGGAGCCGCTGTAGGACTGCATGTAGAGCATGTCCTCGACGCCGTTGACCTGTTGTTCGATCGGCAAGGCAACCGTGTCGATCACGGTCTTGGCGCTGGCGCCGGGATAGCGCGTGGTGACCTGCACCGTCGGCGGCACCACGTCGGGATATTGCGCGATCGCGAGGTTGAACAGCGCGACGCCGCCGATCAGGATCATCAGCAGTGCGATGACGTTCGAGAGGACCGGCCGCTCGATGAAGAATTTTGAGATCATGGCAGGCGCTCCCTACTTACTTGGCAGACGCCTGCGGCTGCTCGATCTTCGTCACCTGAGGGTCGATCTTCTGGCCCGGAATCACCCGCAGCAGCCCTGCGGTCACCACGCGGTCGTCCGGCTTCAGGCCGCTTTCGATCACGCGCAGGCCGTTGTCGACGGGACCGATCTGCACCTTGCGCTGCTCGACGGTGTCGTCCTTGCCGACCACCAGCAGATAGCGACCGCCCTGATCGCTGCCGAGCGCGGTGTCGGGCACGAGCAGGGCGTCCTTCTCCTGGGTGAAGGGCACGCGAACGCGGACGAAATAGCCGGGCAGCAGCACCCGCTTGTCGTTGGGCACGAGGCCGCGCACAGCCAGCGTGCCGGTCGACGTGTTGATGGTCGGCGCGACATAGTCGAGGTGGCCTTCATGCGGATAGCCGGACTCGGTCTGCAGTCCGATCTGGATCGGGAATTGCTTGAGGTCGGCCGGCGTCAGGCCACGCCGTTGCGCCTCGGCCCGGATTCGCAGCACGTCCTGCTCGTTGACCGTGAAGTTCACCCAGATCGGGTCCATCGCGACGATGGTGGCAAGCTGGGTTGGGGAGGAGACGCCGACCAGCTCGCCGATCGAGACCATATGCGCGCTGACGATGCCGTCGAACGGCGCGCTCACCTTGGTGTAGCCGTAATTGACCTCGGCGAGCCTGGTGTTGGCCTGGGCCTGCTGCAGGTTGGCCTGGGCGTTGTCACGGTTCGATGTCGAAGTGTCCAGGGTCGCCTGCGAGACCGCCTGGCGCTGCACCAGTTCGGCCTGCCGCTTGTAGTCGGCCTCCGCCTGCCGAAGCGAGGCCTGCGCGCCGGCCTCGGCCGCTTGCGCCTGTTCGAGCTTGAGCTTGTAGGTTTCGGGCTCGATCGTGAACAGCTGGGTGCCCTGCTTGACGAAGGTGCCGTCCTGGTAGTCGATCGATTGCAGGAAGCCCTGCACGCGCGCGACGAGATCGACGCTCTTGACCGGCGCGGTGTTGCCGGTGGCCTCGACATAGCGCGTCACCGGGCGCTGCACGGGCGTAGCCACGTCCACCTTGGGCGGGGGCGGCGCGACGAATGTGTTCTTGTCCTCGCAGCCGGCGAGCGCGGCGACGGCCATCGCGGCGGCCAGTGCCCGCCCGACATGTCTCCAGGCTCGGTTGCGCCGTGCGGGAGATGCGGGATTCGCGCAGGTCATTCGGTGGCCCCCGGTTACTGTCTGTCGGGGCGGGAGGCTACCAACAAATGCCCGGCCGTGGAACACCATAGCCATGGCAGTCGTCGGCCTTGCACTGCAGATCGCGCTGTGGCCTTTGGCAGTTTTGCCATCACAAACCGCTTTTCATCGCGCGCACGATCGACCAGAATTGAGTCAAGGCCGAGCGACGACGCGCGAAGCAGTCGGGAAGAACAAGAGAAGAATAAAAGAAGAAAAGGTCGGGAGATCATGACATGCCCACGTCTCTTATGTCGGTGCTTGAGTCGGTCCTTGCCGGCCTCGTTCTCGCAGCGGCGGTCGCCATGCCCGCGCTAGCCGATGGTCTGAAGGACGAGATCGCACCGACCGGCAAGCTGCGGGTCGCGATCGCGATCAGCCCGGCGGGCGGCGCGTTCTGGTCCACCAAGACCGAGGCCGGCTATGCCGGCGTTCCCGTCGATCTCGGCAGGGAGATGGCCGCGCAGCTCGGCGTGCCCGTCGAATATGTCGTGCACCAGAATTCCGGCCAGATCACCGATGCCGCCGGCAAAGGCACATGGGACGTCACCTGGCTCCCCAAGGACCCTGACCGCGAGACCAGGATGATGTTCGGCCCGATCTACGAGGTCGCGGACGCCACCTACATTGTCAAGGCCGGTTCGAGCGTCAGTAACTTTGTCACCCTTGACCAGGTGGGCATCAAGGTCGCGGCCGTCAACGCGACCACCACAATGCGCGGCGCGGTCGCGCATTTGAAAAACGCGAAGGTCACGGGCTACCAGACCTATGACGAGATCTTCGGCCTCCTGAAGAGCGGCGAGATCGATGCCTTCGCGCTGTCGCGCGACCAGCTCAACAAGATGGCGCAGAAGATTCCGGGCACGCGCGTGCTCGACGAGACGTTCAAGAAGACCGTCACCGCGGTCGCTGTGCCGCTCGGCCATCCCCAAGCGCTGACCTTCGCCGCCAAGTTCATGAACGAGGCGGTGACGAACGGCACCTTGCGCAAGGCCTATGACAACAACGGCCTGAAGGATTCGCCTATAAGAACCGAGTAGCGGCGGCAGCGCCTCTATGACAAGAGAGATTGAGATTCGCGCCTTCGCGCCGCCTGATGCCGCTGCCGTGCGCGAGCTGTTCATCCGGGTGAATCGTCTATTGGCTCCGACGCATATGGCGGAGGAGTTTGAACGCTATATCGTCCGCTCGCTCGCCGAAGAGATTGATCGGCTCGCGGATTATTATGCAAGCCGGAACGGCGGTTTCTGGGTCGCCGTTGCCGACGGCGAGATCGTCGGCATGTTCGGTTTGGAGGCCTCAGGCGAGCATGCGATGGAGTTGCGGCGCATGTACGTCGCTCCCGGCTTGCGGCGCCAGGGAATTGCGCGAAAGATGCTGGCGTTCGCGGAGGATGAATGCCGCCGGCGAAATCGGCAGCAACTGCAGCTGAGCACGTCGGAGCTTCAGCGGGACGCGCTGGCTCTGTATCGAAACGCGGGATACCGAAGCGTGCGCGAAGAGATTGCCGATGCCGCCAGCAACAAGACCGTGGGTGGTGGCATTCGTCGCTACCATTTCACCAAGCGCCTTTGATGACCCTTCGGAGCGCTGTGGTGCGGCAGGAGTCTACGTCGCCACGAGCGTTGGATTTTGGGCGAGGCCCATGACAACAATCTCACAAAGAACGCGCCGATCTCGTTGGAGTGGGGCAGGCCCAACGGCTCCGCAGTGCGGATGCCCGCGGGCTGGCGCCTCTCACCCTCGTGCCATGCGGCGAGCAAGCTGCCCCTCAGCGCGGCTTGATCTCCGCATATTTCGCCATCGCCTTCTCGAATTTCCGCTTGAACAGCCACATCGCGCCAAGGATTTCCCGGAAGCTCGCCGAGGTGCGCGCCCGGTCGGCCCGTCCGAATGCGAAGATGCTGTTGTTGCGCAGGTGCTTCATGATGGTCGGACTGGACACCCTGTAGTTCAGGAGATCGACGGACTTGAGCGCCGCCCGCGTCGGCGTGGGAATGATCTGGATCAGCTCGAACAGCTTCATCTGGTCGATCGGGTCGGGCAGCGTCTTCACGATCCCCGGGATCTCCCGGAAAATATCTGCATGCGCGTTCATCAGCCCGTCGCGTACGTTGGTCCAGTGATTGAAGCGATGATCGGTGCCGCGGGCCCGCGCCTCCTCCTTGTCGTCGCGCGCGCTCAAGTCGGGATCGGCCGCCGCGATCTCGCCCTTGATGGCCTCCCATTTCCTGCGGCCGTTGCGATCCTCGGACGGGCCGGTCTGGAAGCTGCCCATATAGGTGTTCGAGCGTCCGTTGCGGACGTTCTGCTTGCCGTTGGTCTCGGCGAAGAACAGCCCGAGGCTGATCCGGCCCGCGGCTTCGGCGTGGCCAGGCGCAAGTCCCTTGGCTCGCGCGATCGCGACCGCGAGATCGACCACGTCCTTGAACGGCGTCGCCGAGTCCTGCGCGCCGGCCGGCGGCGCTTCCATGATGTCGAACAGTTTTGAGTATTCGTCGACCAGCGGCTCGATGTCGGCATCGAAATAGGCCGGTGGTATCTCGAACTTGTTGGGCCTGCCGATCCGCGACGGCATGGCATCGGTGAGATCCTTGTAAGCACTGATCACGGCGACGCGTGCCAGATACAGCGCCTGGCCCGGCAGGTTCGGCAGCGGCTGCTTCGCCTCGATCTGGCGGCGCCGCTCGGAGAGAATGGATTTGAAATCGCCGAGCGCACGCTCGTAGGTCGCAACCGCTTCCGATTGCCTGGCGGTGAGCGTTTGCGCCCGGCTCGGGACGAACGTCGTAAGGAGCAGCCCAAGCGCCCCGATGGCGAGGAGTTGACGTCGTGCAGGCATGGCCAGTTCCCCTAACGATTCGTCGGTCGGGGGATCGTAGCCTAGTCGTTGGCTTCGGGCGGCAGGAAGTCGACCTCGTGCAGCGCCGAGATGCGCACGACCTCGGCCGGGTCGGTCAGGTCATGGAGCTGATTGAACAGCGCCTCCAGCTTCTGCATCGGCGAGACCCAGAACAATGCGCGGGCCGGTTTGTCGGATTTGTTGAAATAGCCGTGCGGGATCCCGCGCGGCAGGCGCACGAGGTCGCCGGCATGGGCCTTCACCCATTTGCCATCGAGCTTTAGGTCGAGCGTGCCTTCCTGCACCAGGATGAATTCGTCCTGGGTCGGATGGATGTGCACCGGCACGAACTGGCCGGGCTCGCTGTTGGTCTCGAACGCGAAGGTGGACTCGGTGACGGCCTTCGGAAAGTAGACCTGGCCGAGGATGTTCCAGGTCTTGCCGCCATAGCCCGTACCGTTCGCGGTGATGCCCTTTTCGAGTGCAGTCATGGCTCGCCTCCAATGGGATTGTAACTGACGTGGAGTGTTGCGCAGCAACCATGCGCTGTCCATGCGCAAGACTCGCACTAACGCCTGTCGCGTTCAGCCGCCTGCCTGCGCAGAAAGCCTTCGAGATCGGCCTGCACGGAATAGGGCGTCGGGATCGGATCGCCCGCGTCGTCGACGGCGGTGTCGAGAGAGCGGCGCAGCATGCGCGCGAGCTCGGCCTTCCGGTAGGGCTTTGTCAGAAGCGGCGCGCCCTTGGTGGCGCGTCCCTGCGCATGCGGGGCGTCGTAGGCATAGCCCGACGTGAACAGCACCCGCAGCGAGGGGCGCGCTGCCACCATCTCGTCGGCGAGCTCTCGTCCATTCAATGTGCCGGCCATCACGATGTCGGTGAAGAGCAGGTCGAAGGGCGTGCCTTCGGCCGAGATGGCGAGTGCCTCGGCCGCATTGGCGGCCGGGATGACCTTGTAGCCGAGGCTTTCGAGCTGGACCGTAACGTACTGGCGGACGTCGCGGTCGTCCTCGACACAGAGGATGGTTTCCGTCCCGCCCACGACCTTGCGCTCGTCATAGCCGGTGGGGCGAAGCGTGCTCGCCTCCGCCTTCGGCAGGTAGATCGTGAAAATGGTGCCGCGTCCTTCTTCGGAAGCGACCTTGATGCCGCCGCCGGACTGCTTGATGAATCCGAATACCATGCTGAGCCCAAGCCCCGTGCCCTTGCCGACGTCCTTGGTCGAGAAGAAGGGATCGAAGATCCGCTCCAGAATGGCCGGCGGAATGCCGGTGCCGGTGTCGGCGATCTCGATCTCGACATAGTCGCCGGCATAGCCGGCTCCGACCGCCACGGCCTCGCGGACGCCGAACACGACGTTGCGCGTCGTCAGCGTCAGTCTGCCGCCGTCCAGCATCGCGTCGCGGGCGTTGATCGCGAGGTTGAGAAGTGCCGAGCTCAATTGGCCGCGGTCGACGAGGGCGAGCCAGACGTTGCCGTCGAGCCGGGTCACGATTTCGATCTTCTTGTCGAAGGTTGCCAGCAGCAGCTTTGCGAGCTCTTCGAGCAGTACGTTGATGTCGCTCTCGGCCGGCTTGAGCGCCTGCTTGCGGGCAAACGACAACAGGCTCGACGTCAGCGCGGCGCCGCGATCGGCGGCGTCGCTGATCAGCTTGGTGATGGTCGCGAGCGGCGGATTGTCCTTCACGGCGTCGGCGAGGATCTCGATCGTGCCCGTGATCACGGTGAGCATGTTGTTGAATTCGTGCGCGATGCCGCCGGTGAGCTGGCCGATCGCTTCCATCTTCTGGGCCTGGATCAGCTGCTCCGCGGCGGCGCGCTTCTGGGTAACGTCCTTGACGAAATTGTTGATGAGAGTGCGCTCCCCGATGCGGAGCGCCGTGCTGGAGGCCTCGATCAGGATCTCGTCGCCGTCCCGGTGCAGCAGGGTCGCTTCGAACCGGATGCCGATCGGCGTATCCGACAATTCCGGCAGCAGCCGCATCATGCGTTGCCTGAAGCCGTCGCGCAGCGGCTCGGCGATGAGGAGGTTGACTACATCGGTGCCGAGTGCCTCCTTGCGCGTCCATCCGGTCAGGGCCTCGGCCTGAAGACTCCATTCCAGCACGATGCCGCTCTGGTCGGTCTGAATGAAGGCGTCGAGCGCGGTCTTGATGACGGCTTGCGTCATCTGTGCGCTGGCCTGCGCCTGCTCGGCCAGTTGCGCGGCGGCACGTTTTTCCTGCGTGTTTTCGATCGCGCGCGTGCACAGACCAGCGAGCAGGACGGCAATGGCGCCGCTTGCTAGCAGGGCGACGATCTGGGCAATGCCGAACCCGGTTCCGGTCGCGGCATAGGAGACAAGGAGAGCCGCCGCGGTCACGATGACCTGCGCGGCCATCGCGAGTGTCAGAAGCCCCCTGAGTTTCATGGTCTCACACCAACGCGTCAGTCGCGGCCCCCCGTGTCCGCCCTGTCAATGTCCGGCTCCACGTCAGCGACAGATGTGAGCTACAGATTCCGCGCGGCGGCGTCGAGGGGCAATTTGCGGTGGTGCCGGGTTGGCGGCGCTTCAACCTGCCGGCGAATCGGTCTGGCGCAGCGTCGTCACCCAGATCACGCGGGCGGTCTGCTGGGTCGGGTTGTCGAACATATGCGGCACGATGCTCGGAAAGCGAAAGCTGTCGCCGGCCTCGAGCAGATGGGCCTGGTTGTCGAGCCACAGCCGCAGGCTCCCCGAGAGGATATAGCCCGCCTTCTCGCCGGTGTGCTGCAGGAAGTCGGTGCCGGACGAGGCGCCGGGATTGAGCGTGAGCTCGTAGAGTTCGAGCTGGCCTTTGTCTGCCGGCGTCAGCGCTTCCTTGACGACTCCGCTGGCGGTGAGCCGCAGCAGGCGCCGGCTGTTCTTGCGCACGATGTAGCGCTGCACGTCGGCGGGATCGGTGGTCTCGAAGAAATAGGAGATAGGAACATCGAGCGCGATGCTGAGCAGGCGCAACGTGCGGATCGACGGCATGGCGCGCGCGCGTTCGAGCTGGCTGATCATGCCGTTGGAGAGGCCGGTCTTGTTGGCGACGTCCTGGATCGACAGGCCCGCACGCTGGCGCAGCAGCCGCACGGTCTCGCCGAGGCGCTGGTCGACCGCATCGTCGGTCTCGATCGCCGGGGCATCCTTCGGATCGTTGATCTCGCCGCGACCATCCATGTCGCTCTCCCATGCATCACCTCAGCCCCGGACAAGGACGGTCCGGAGCATCAGTCGGAGTGAAAAGGTCGCGCATCCTAGCAATGCGATTGACAGCTGTATTTAGTCGTGATGAACTTTTGATAGAAAAATTTAGAAGCACTAAAGCCCACTCCTGTCCCTTTGCCGGGGATCTCGGGGCGCGGGAGACGGTGCCGCGTGCGAAAACGGAGAGTGGTCATGGCGGACGACACCGGGAAGTTCGGCGTTGGAGCACTGCATCTCGGCAATCCGAATCGCCGTCAGATCTTTCAGCTCGGCGCAGGCGCCGCGGCGGGATGGACGCTTTCGGGCAGCGCATTTGCGCAGACCGAACGCCCGACCAGTCCGCCCGACAAGCCGCGCGGGCAGGTGATCGCGGCGCTGTCGCAGGAGCCGACGGTCTTTCATCCCCTGATGCCGGGTATCGAGGTCGACCAGGGCATCTGGTGGCAGGTGTTCTCGCCGCTCTGGTTCATCGATCCCGATGGCAAGTTCGTTCCCGATCTCGCCCGCGAGGTCCCGACCATCGAGAATGGCGGCCTGTCGGCCGACGGCCTGACCTGGAAGATCAAGCTCCGCAGCGACGTGAAATGGCACGACGGCACGGCGTTCACGGCCGAGGACGTGAAGTTCTCGCTCGAGCTGATCAACAACCCCGATTTCCGCGCGCGCAGCCGGGTCGGCCATAGTCTCGTGAAGGACATCAAGGTCGTCGCGCCCGACGAGATTCACTGGCGCATGGAAGCTCCGTATTCGCCCTACATGTCGATCCTGGGATCGCTGACCTTCATCGTGCCCAAGCACATCCTGGAGAAGGTGACCGATCCGAACGCCTCGCCGTTCCACAATGCGCCTGTCGGCACCGGACCGTTCCGCTGGGGCGAGCGCGTGCCGGGCGACCACATTCAGTTGAATGCCCATACCGGCTATCACGGCAAGGGACCTTACGTTGAGCGCGTGGTGTTCAAGTACATTCCTGACCTCACTGTCCTCTACACCCAGTTCCGCACCGGCCAGGTCGACTACACCGGCCTGCAAGGCATTCTGCCAAACTTCGTGCAGGAGGCGAAGACGCTGAAGGGCCGCAAGATCTTCGTCTCCTCGACGTCGTCGGTGGAGCACATCGCGCCCAATCTGGAGTTCGGCGCGTTGGCGGACCGCACCGTGCGCGAGGCGCTGTATCTCGCGATCAACAAGCAGGCGATCATCGATGCGCTGAACTACGGCTTGCCGACGCAGACCGAAAGCTTCGTGCCGCAACAGGCCTGGTCGTTCCAGCAGGGACTGCCGCAGCACAAATACGATCCGGCCAAGGCCAACACGCTGCTCGATGCGGCCGGTTGGGTCCGCGGCGCCGGTGGGGTGCGCGAGAAGGGCGGCGTCAAGCTCGAATTCGCCAATTCCACGACGTCGGGCAACGCGGTACGCGAGCAGACCCAGCAGTTGCTGATCCAGGACTGGCGCGCGATCGGTGCCGCGATGCGCGTCAACAACATGCCGGCCGCCGTGATCTGGGGCGACTTCTGGCAGCAATCGAAATTCAACTCGGTGATCGTGGGGGTGAATTTCATGCTCGGCAGCGACCCCGACGTGACGCCCCGCTTTGGCTCCGGCGCCATCCCTGCCAAGGGTGGCCGCGGCTACAACACCTATCAGTATCGCAACCCGGAGGCGGATCGGCTTCTCGCCGAAGGTGCCAAGCAGTTCGATCTGGCGCAGCGCAAGACGACCTATGGCAATCTGCAAAAGCTCATCCGCGACGACCTCGCGATCCTGCCGCTGTTCCAGGGCTTCATCGCCGAAGGCGTGAAGGAAGGGCTGCGAGGTTTCCGCCCCAACATCAACATGTCGATCAACTGCTGGAACATCCGCGAATGGTATTGGGCCTAATGGTTCAGGTGCGCGAGATCGCCTGAGATGGCTCGTTACGTCGCCAATCGCCTGGCGCAGGCGATCATGCTGCTGGTGATCGTGTCCGCGATCGGCTTCGCCATCCTGCATCTGGCGCCCGGCGGTCCGCTCTCGCAATTCGCTGCGTCCGCGCAGATGACGCAGGAGGATCTCGATCGCGTCACCAGGCAGCTTGGCCTCGATCGTTCGCTGCCGATCCAGTACCTCGACTGGTTCGGCCGGATGCTGAGCGGCGATTGGGGCCGCTCGTATCGCGACGGCGAGGCGGTGCTGGCGGTGATCTCGTCGCATCTCGGCGCCACGCTGGAGCTGATGGCGACAGCGACCATCATCGCCGTACTGCTTGGCTGCTGGATCGGTGTGCTCGGCGCGCTCCGCCGCTATTCTCTGTTCGATTCGCTCGCAACCGTCGGCGCCATGATCGCGCTGTCGATCCCGACCTTCTGGTTCGGCCTCGTCACCATCTATGTCTTTTCGGTGAAGCTCGGCTGGCTACCGGCCGGCAACCGCGAGACCGTCGGCGACGGCTCCTTCCTCGACCTTCTGCATCATCTGATCGCGCCGGCCCTGGTGCTGGCGCTGGTCGAGACCGCGATGTGGGGCCGCTTCATGCGCTCCTCGATGCTTGAAGTCATCAACCAGGACTACATCCGCACCGCGCGCGCCAAGGGCATGCCGGAATGGCGCATTCTCACCGTGCATGCGCTGCGCAACGCCCTGCTGCCGATGATCACCGTTGCCGGCCTGCAGTTTCCGACGCTGCTCGGCGGCGCGCTGGTCGCCGAAACCGTGTTCACCTGGCCCGGCATGGGGCGCCTGTTTCTCGATTCCATCGGCTATCGCGACTACCCCGTGGTGATGGGCATTTTGATGTTCTCGGCAATGATGGTGCTGATCGGCTCCCTGCTCGCCGACATCCTCTATGCCGTCGTCGATCCCAGGATACGGGTGGGCTAGGCGATGACGAGCGCAGCCCTCTCGACCGTTCAGCTTGCGCCGGGCCAAGCCGCCTGGCGGCGCTTCCGCCGGCACCGGCTCGCGCTCGCTGGCGCCGTGATCATTCTGGTGCTCGTCCTCGGCTCGGCCTTCGGTCCCTATCTGCTGCCGTTCGACGACACCTATATCGACATCATGAAGCGGTTCGCGCCGCCGTTTTCCGGCGCGCACATCCTCGGTACCGACGAACTCGGCCGCGACGTGCTGGCGCGTCTGATGATGGGCGCGCGCGTCTCGCTGTCGATCGGCTTCGTCGCGATGGTGATCGCGATGGCGGTGGGCATCGCCGTCGGCGCCTTCGCCGGCTTCTATGGCGGGGTGGTCGGCGCCGTGCTGATGCGGCTCGTCGACGCCATGCTGTGTTTTCCGACCATTTTCCTGCTGCTTGCGCTCGCGGCGCTCATCGAGCCCGGCTTCGTCACCACCACCGTTCTGATCGCGGCAACCGCCTGGATGTGGGTGGCCCGCGTCGTCGAGGCTCAGGTGCGCTCGCTGCGGGAACGCGAGTTTGCGGTTGCTGCACTCGCGTTCGGCTCGTCGAGCCTGCGGATCATGTTCCGTGAGCTGGTGCCCAATGCGATCGCGCCGATCGTGGTGGCGGCGACGCTGAATGTCGCCAAGGCGATCCTGCTGGAGTCCTATCTCAGCTATCTCGGCTACGGCATCCAGCCGCCGGCCGCGAGCCTCGGCAACATGCTCAACAACGCGCAGATCTATCTTACCAGCGCGCCCTGGCTCGCGATTGCGCCGGGCCTCGCCATCACGCTGGCGGTGACGAGCTTCAATTTTCTCGGCGACGGCCTGCGTGACGCGCTCGATCCGCGAATGAACATCCCATGACAAGCCGACGAGCTTCGATCGAGCTGATTTCCAGGAGTGCCCCATGTCCCCGCCGCTCACCCGTATAAATAGCGACGAACGCCTGCCTCAGCAGGCTGACGTCGTCGTCATCGGCGGCGGCGTCATCGGCGTGTCCGCGGCCTATCATCTCGCGAAGAAGGGTCTCTCCGTCGCCCTGGTCGAGAAGGGCCATGTCGGCGGCGAGCAGTCGAGCCGCAATTGGGGCTGGTGCCGTCAGCAGGGCCGCGCGCGTGAGGAGATCCCGCTGGCCCGCGAGGCGCTGCGCCTGTGGGAAGACATGCAGAACGACGCCGGCGTCGATGCCGGCTTCCGCCGCACCGGCGTGCTGTTCCTGACCAAGAGCAAGGACGAGCTCGCCAGCTGGGAGCGATGGGCCGCAACGGCGCGCGACATGCAGGTTCACTCGACCGTCCTGACGCCCGCCGAGGTGGCCGAGCGTCTGCCCGGCAATTCCGAGACATGGGTGGGCGGCCTGCACACGCCGAGCGACGGGCGCGCCGAGCCCTCGATGGCCGTGCCTGCGCTTGCGACCGCCGCCCGAAAACACGGCGTCACCATTCATCAGGACTGCGCTGCGCGCGGACTGGAGACGCAGGGCGGACGGGTGAGCGCCGTCGTCACCGAGAAGGGCACCATTCGCACGCAATCGGTGCTGCTGTCCGGCGGAGCGTGGTCGTCGCTGTTCTGCCGACGCCACGGCATCGAGCTGCCGATCGGCCTCGTCAACGCCACCGCGTGCCGGACCACGCCGGGGCCGGAGATTACCTCCGGCGCGCTCGGCACCGATTTCTATTGCATCCGCCGCCGGCTCGACGGCGGCTTTACCCTGGCGCTGCGCAACCGCGGTACGGTCGAACTGTCGCCCGATCTGTTCCGCTACGCGCGAACCTTCTGGCCGACCTATCTGCATCGCAAGAACGGGTTGAAACTGTCGTTCGGCAAATCCTTCTTCGACCAGCTCATGCGGGGCACCAGTTGGAGCTTGGACAAGCCGTCGCCGTTCGAGACCGAGCGCGTGCGCGATCCCGCGCCTGACATGTCGCTGGTCAATGCCGCGCTGGCTTCGCTGATCAAGTCGAACCCTGAATTGAAGGATATCGAGATTGCGGAAGCCTGGGGCGGGACGATCGACTGCACGCCGGATACCATTCCGGTGATCTCGCCGGTCGACGCCATGCCCGGCTTCTTTCTCGCCACCGGCTTCTCCGGCCACGGCTTTGGCATCGGTCCTGCGGCCGGCAAGCTCGCCGCCGACATCGTGACGGGCGCGACGCCGCTGGTCGATCCCGCGGCCTACAGCCACAAGCGCCTGATCGACGGCCGCCGGCTCGCGCCGGTCAGCCCGTTCTGAGGGTCTTGCAGCATGACGGTTCTCTACAAGGCCAACATGGTTCGGGGCGCTGAGTGGGCGGGCTTCTTCGCCGAGCGCGCGCCCGATGTTCCGTTTCGGCTCTGGCCCGACATCGGCGATCCCGCTGACGTCCGCTATCTCGTGGCGTGGGTGCCGCCGGACGACATCGCGACGACTTTCCCCAATCTCGAGCTGGTCTTCTCGGTCGGCGCGGGTGTCGATCAGTTCGACGCGTCAAAAGTTCCGCCGCACATTCCCCTGGTGCGCATGCTGGAGCCGGGCATCGCGGAGACGATGGTCGAATACGTCACCATGGCTGTGCTCGCGCTGCATCGCGATCTCCTGCACTTCATTGGCCAGCAGAAGGAACAGGTCTGGCGCGAGATCCGGATCACGCCGGCCAAATGTCGTCGCGTCGGCGTGATGGGGCTCGGCCAGCTCGGCCAGGCCGTGCTCGACCGCTTCAAGGCGTTCGGCTTTCCGCTTCTCGGCTGGAATCGCTCGCCGCGCGAGATCGACGGCGTCACCTGTTATGCGGGCATGGAGACGTTGCCGGATTTCCTTGCGCAGACCGACATTCTCGTCTGCCTGCTGCCTCTGACCGATGAGACCCGCGGCATCCTGGATGCGGATCTGTTCGCGCACCTGCCGCGCGGCGCGTCGCTCGTCAACGTCGGGCGTGGCCCGCATCTGGTCGAAGCCGACTTTCTCGCGGCGCTCGACAGCGGCGCGTTGTCGGGTGCTGTCCTCGATGTCGCCGAGCCGGAGCCGCTGCCTGCGGGCCACCCTTTCTGGAGCCACCCACGCATCCTGGTCACGCCGCATAATGCCAGCATGACGACGCCGGATACCGCGGTCGATTTCGTGCTGGACGTGATCGCGCGCCACCGCCGCGGCGAAGAGCTGCCTGGGCGTGTCGATCGTCGTCGTGGCTATTAGGACATAGGCATGAGCATGGGCGCAAGCGGAGCTGATCAAGTCGCTGCCAACGCGCCGTCGCCGGTGCTGTCGGTCTCAGGCCTGACGACGTCCTTCCTCCGCGAACGGCAATGGAGTCCCGTCGTCCGCGACGTGTCGTTCGATATTGCCTCGGGGGAAACCGTGGCGATCGTTGGCGAGTCCGGTTCGGGCAAGAGCGTCACCGCGCTCTCGATCATGCGGCTCATTCCGAAGGAGAACGGGCGGGTCGAAGGCAGCGTCCGGCTTGCCGGTCGCGACCTGCTGACGCTGCCCGAAGCGAGCATGAAGGATGTTCGTGGCAACGACATCGCCATGATCTTCCAGGAGCCGATGACGAGCCTCAATCCGGTGCTGACCATCGGCTTCCAGATTGCGGAAGCACTGATCCAGCACCGCGGTCTGTCGCGCGCGGCGGCGGAGGTCGAGACCATTCGCCTGCTCGACCGCGTGCGGATACCTGCGGCGAAATCGCGTTTCCACGAGCATCCGCATCGCTTCTCCGGCGGCATGCGCCAGCGCGTGATGATCGCGATGGCACTGGCCTGCAAGCCGAGGCTGCTGATCGCGGACGAGCCGACCACCGCGCTCGACGTCACGATCCAGGCCCAGATCCTGGAGCTTCTGAAGGAGCTTCAGCAGGAAGAGGGGATGTCGATCCTCTTCATCACCCACGACATGGGCGTGGTGGCCGAGATCGCGGACCGCACCGTGGTGATGTATGGCGGTCAGGCGGTGGAGACCGACGTGACCACGCGCATCTTCGCAGCCCCTTCGCATCCTTATACAAGGGCATTGCTCGCGGCCGTGCCGCGCCTCGGCTCGATGGAGGGGCGGACCCGACCGATGCGGTTTCCGATCGTCGACAAGGTAACGGGCACCGCGGACGAACCGACCGAGACGCCCGATACGGTCTCGATTTCCGAGCGACCGCTGCTTGAAGTCTCCAACCTCACGACGCGCTTTCCAATTCGCTCGGGCCTGTTCGGCAAGGTCTCGGGCCGCGTCCATGCGGTCGAGAACGTTTCCTTCACCTTGCGCGCCGGCGAGACGCTTGCGCTGGTTGGCGAATCCGGCTGCGGCAAATCGACGACGGGCCGCTCCATTCTCAAGCTGACGGAGCCGGACAGCGGCACCGTTCTGGTCGACGGGCAGGATGTGCTGGCGATGAATGCCCGCACCTTGCGTGATTTTCGCAAGCAGATGCAGATCGTGTTCCAGGATCCGTTCGCGAGCCTCAACCCGCGCATGTCGGTGGGAACGGCGATTGCGGCCCCATTGCTCGCCAACGGGCTCGCAACGGCGTCGCAGGCGCGGGAGAAGGTCGCCGACCTGCTCGTCCGCGTTGGCCTCACCGCCGACATGGCCGCGCGCTTTCCGCACGAATTCTCCGGTGGCCAGCGCCAGCGCATCTGTATTGCCCGCGCGCTCGCGCTCGGACCGAAGCTGATCGTCGCGGACGAAGCGGTCTCGGCACTTGACGTCTCGGTCAAGGCGCAGGTCGTCAATCTGATGCTGGATCTTCAGGCCAGCATGGGACTTGCCTATCTTTTCATTTCCCATGATATCGCGGTGGTCGAGCGCATGAGCCATCGCGTCGCGGTGATGTATCTCGGCGAGATCGTCGAGACCGGTCCGCGCGCGGCCTTGTTCGGGAATCCGCAGCATCCCTATACGAAGAAGCTGATGGCGGCCGTGCCGGTGCCCGATCCAGCGCGCCGCGGCACCAGGCGCGAGGTAGCGAACGACGAGATCAGAAGCCCGGTGCGCGCGCCCGACTACCAGCCGCCCGTGCGCCAATATCGCGAGGTGTCGCCGGGCCACGTCGTCCAGGTCTGGGGCGAGGAATGGTCCGCCTGACGTGCGCAGGCCGCAAATCATTTCCGAAATGCACGATGAAGTCGCGCAGCAATCTGTCTGGCAGGTCAACGGTGTTGTCCTTCGCCATGCCGGGCCGGTGACATCACGCTGAAATCACAATGAAATCATCGCGTCGCGGCCCGCTGCACCCGCCCGCCGCGACGGCTTCGTGTTATGCGCTGCAGCTGGACCGTCGGCCGGCGATCTCCGATAATGCGCGGATCTCGGGAGGGCCGGCGAAGACGTGCCTTCGGATGGATTTGCTAGAATGACACAAGCAGGCGTCTACGGGCAGAGGCTCGGGCAGGGCCTTCGCTCGAAGCAAGCACCGGTCCTGATCACGCGTTCGCTGCACAGCGCCGAGCTCGCGGTTACCGAAGTCCGCAACGACGATCCGACACCGGATATTTCCGGCTCGCTGGCGGCGGAAGATGCCTATCTCCTCAGCCTGAAACTCCGCGACTATCCGGATTGCGAATGCTGGGAGGAGGGCCGCTGTGTCACCAAAGCGGATGTTCGCGCAGGTGCGACCTATCT
Organism: Bradyrhizobium sp. Ken01; assembly: GCF_055807355.1. Taxonomy (NCBI): domain Bacteria; kingdom Pseudomonadati; phylum Pseudomonadota; class Alphaproteobacteria; order Hyphomicrobiales; family Nitrobacteraceae; genus Bradyrhizobium; species Bradyrhizobium sp. Ken01. Next base: position 70,012 of record NZ_JBVVPC010000010.1, on the reverse strand, counting down.
GTACGACCTCAAGCGCGATCCGCGCTATGTGATCGACAAGCCGTTTCACTCGCTCTTCTTCTATTTGCCGCGCTCGGCGCTCAACAGCGTTGCCAGGCAACCGGGCGGGCCGCGCGTTGGCGAGCTCAGCTACGAGCCCGGTGTCGGTCATGACGACGAAGTCGTTCGACATGTCGGCGCCTCGTTGCAGCACGGACTGCGTCGGCCCGACGAGACCAACCAGCTTTTCGTCGATCACATGATGCTCGCGCTCACCGCCCATGTCGCCCAGACCTATGGTGGGCTGAAGCCAGCCGCAGAACCGAGCCGCGGCGGTCTCGCGCCATGGCAGGTGAAGCGTGCGTGTGACCGGCTCGATTCCGATCTCTCGGGCAAGATCGCGCTACAGCTGATCGCGACCGAGCTTGGCCTGTCGGTCAGCCACTTCTCACGCGCATTCCGGATCTCCACCGGCCTGCCGCCGCATCAATGGCTGCTCCAGCAGCGCGTGAAGGCGGCCAAGCAACTCATGACAGTCCGCGACCTGCCGTTGTCCGAGATTGCCATCTCGGCCGGATTTGCCAATCAGAGCCATTTCACCCGCGTGTTCTCGTCCATCGTCGGTGTCAGTCCGGGCGCGTGGCGCCGCGAAACGGATGGCGGACGGGACAAGACTTGAATTTACCGGCGCTTCGACAGCGAGATTGTGTAGGCCGTGCGGCGCGCCGCAAAGATCTCGTCCGGCGGATGGCCGATGCCGTCGGCAAGATTGGCGGGATTGAAGATGGAGCCGTCGCAGGCCTCGTTGGCCTCGAGGCTGGTGATGACGATCGTCCCCAGCCGCACCTGCTCACGGTTGTCCTCGTCCGGCCATCGCAGGGTCACGTCCATGGTGGGATCGCCGGGACGGTCGAGCAAGGCCATCACGTTGAAGCGGACATCGCCGGCTGCGATTCCCCGCGCGAGATCGTCATGGAGGAAATCGGCCGACTTCGTCCTGGCTTCGTCCTCGCTCAAGGTGACGTCGCCGCCGACAGGCGCGACCTTGAACTTGATGAAGCGGGTCTCGTCCTTCGCGTTCGTCGCGGGAAAGGCGTGCACGCCCCAATAGGTCGTGCCGGCAAAGCTGCCGGGCAGCCGGCGTGCCGCGAGGTAGTTCGCCTGGTTCAGTGTTTCAGGATTGTCCGCGGAAAAGGCCCGGACCTTCTCGATGTCAGGCTTGCCGTCCGCGCCCGGAATGCGCGCCTCGAGGAAGGCGAGCATCTGGTCGAGCGTCCGTGCAAAATGCACCGGAGCGGTTTCCGTCAGGATGTCCGAGCGATGGGCGTCGTCGCCAAGCCTGAAGCTGAAGCCGCGCAGCACGAGGTTGTCGGTGTCGGTCACCCCGGAATTGCCGCCGCCGACGGAGAAGCGCGCGAGCACACGCGAGGGCTTGGTGAAGCTCAGCGATCGCGTAACCTCTGCCGCGCGGTCGGACGGGGCGTAGGTTCCGCGCACACATCGCCCCTTAGCGAAGCTCGCGCGCACCTTCGGCGGATTGCCTGCGACCGCCTTCAATGCCTCGACGACCGCGGCGGGTGTTGCAGCTGGGGTGGGAAGTTCGGATATGGCTTGGCCTCCGGGGCGAGCGGCATGGCCAGGTTTTAGGTCTGGTGCAGCGCCAGCGTCTTTCCCAAAGCAGCGCTGCCTTGTCCAATCCTGCTGAAAGAAATTTGGCGCGGCTTCAGGAGTTCACGTGCACGAAATCCCGCAGCAGCGGATAGATTTCGTTGTTCCAGCGCTTGCCCGAGAACACGCCGTAATGGCCGACGCCGGCCTGCATGTGGTGCACACGGCGATAGGCGCGCACGCCGGTGCAGAGGTCTTGCGCGGCCAGCGTCTGGCCGATCGAGCAGATGTCGTCCTTCTCGCCCTCGACCGTCATCAGCCCCATGCGGCTGACGGCCTTGGTGTTCACCGGACGTCCCCGATGCATCAGCTTGCCCTGGGGCAGAAGGTGCTCCTGGAACACGTCGCGCACGGTCTCGATATAGAATTCCGCGGGCAGGTCCATCACGGCGAAATATTCGTCGTAGAAGGTCTTGATGCTGGCCGCCTTCTCCTTCTCGCCCTTGGCGATGTGATCGGCGAGATCGATATGCTGCTTGATGTGGCGCTCGAGATTCATCGAGACGAAGGCGGTGAGCTGCACGAAGCCGGGATAGACTTTCCGCAAGGCACCGCGGCACTGCATCGGCACGTAGTTGATCAGGTTCTGCTCGAACCAGTCGATCGGCCTGCTCTTGGCGAATTCGTTGACTCTGGTCGGCTGGATGCGCGTGTCGATCGGGCCGGCCATCAGCGTCAACGTCGCCGGCCGCGAAGGATGGTTGCCCTCGCACATGATCGCGGCGGCCGCGAGTGCAGAGACCGAGGGCTGGCAGATCGCGACCATGTGCGGGCGCGGGCCCAGTTGGCCGAGGAAGTCGATCAGATGCTCTGTGTAGTCGTCGAGCCCGAAACGGCCCTCGCTGCGGGGAATGTCGCGCGGATTGTGCCAGTCGGTGATGTAGACGTCGTGATCCTGCAGCAGCGTCTTCACGGTGCCGCGTAGCAGCGTCGCGAAATGGCCGGACATCGGCGCCACCAGCAGCATGCGCGGCTGTTCGCCCACGCCTTCCTTCTTGAAGCGCAGCAGCGAGCCGAACGGAGTCGCATAAGCGATCTCCTCGGTCACGGCGACCTCGCGATTGCCGACCATGACGCTGTCGATGCCGTAGGCGGGGCGGTGGTAGGTGAGGGTGGAGCGGGAGATCAGCTCCAGCGCGGCCGACAGCCGGCCGACGACCTGATCCGATAAGCCCTGCGGCACCAGATTGAGGAATTTGAGCGCGGACGAAGCCCCCGACCGCCACGGCGCCGTCAGGTCCATATGGTTCTGAAAGGCCTGATAATACATCGACATCATACTGAAACGCCCACCTGTCCCCGTGCTGTTATGCAATATCGGAGCCAAACCGGAGATGGGCCGCCCTCAAGATTGGCACGTCGCTTGCTGCTCTTTTCGCGGGAAGCACAGGCGGTGCGCACTCGGCAGTCCGGGCGGGTGCAAGTCACAGGCGTGAGGGAAGGCCACATGGCGAAGGCGACACTGACCATCAGCAGCAAGAACTATTCGTCCTGGTCGCTGCGTGGCTGGCTGCTGACGAAGTTTTCCGGGCTCGATTTCGAGGAGATCGTCACCGCGCCGGACGACGCGTCGGCGCGCGCCGAAATCCTGCTGTTGTCATCGTCGATCCTGGTGCCGTGCCTGCGGCACGACGGCGCGATCGTCTGGGATACGCTGGCAATCGCCGAATATCTCAACGAGGCGATGCCGGATGCAGGGCTGTTGCCCGCGGATCGCGTCCAGCGCGCGCATTGCCGCTCGATCTGCGGCGAAATCCATTCCGGCTTCACCACCTTGCGCGCCTCGCTGCCGGTCAATCTGAAGGGGCACTTCCCCGGCTTCAAGATCTGGTCGCGCGCGCAGGCCGACATCGATCGCGTCTGGGCGATCTGGCGCGACTGCCTGGACAAATCGGGCGGGCCCTTCCTGTTCGGCGAGACCCGCACCATGGCTGATGCGATGTACGCCCCGGTGGTGACGCGCTTCGTGACCTATAACGTCAAGCTTGAGCCGCAGCTGCAGGCCTATGCCGATACCATCATGGCCATGCCGGAGATGAAGGAATGGATCGCGGCGGCAAAGGATGAGCCGGCTGAGATCGAGGAGCTCGAGGTCGAATATTAGGCAGGCCGGGTGCCATCTGCCTGTTTTGGAAGCGAGCATCCAATCGCCGCACCCGCGGTCATGTCATTGAAGCCGTTAACTTTTGACGCCCATGGCTGGCTGGCCCTGCTCAAGCGGTGCGCAGATATTGTATGCGCCTGGTGGCCAGTTGCGACATCTAGCCGTGAACAGGCGCGTACGGGGCCCTACGGCTGATTCGGACGCGATTCGTTCGGGCCGCGTTCCGAAGGTTAAGCCGGGACGCGACCCCGTTGCATTTTGAGACAGACATCAGTGCTCAGGCCACGCCCGAATGCTTCATGCGCGGGACGCGCCAGCCGATGACGGTAGCTTCAACTGCGACGCCGGCCGTGTGGTTCTGCCAGCGTCCCTCGACATAGCGGCAGGCGAACGGCAGCTGATAAGTCCCGCTGTGGTCCTCGCACAGCACTTCGACTGCAAGGCCAGGCGGCGGTTCTCCGGCGCCGTCGAATTCCGCCAGTCGTCTGTCGCGCGTTGCCATCAAAAACTCCCCTAAACAAAGCCGCGGAAGGAGCGCCCATTTCCTCCGCGTGCAGATCATCGCTCCCCGTCCGAGGGAACAGCTGCAAGCTCAACGCGAGAATGCGGTGCGAGTGTGGTAGCCTCGACAGGCCGCGTGCAAAAAGCGCACATTGCCGTGATTGATTTGACGAGGAACCTGCATGCTGCTTCGAGGCACCGGCGTCTGCTTCGCGATGTTGCTGCTCGCCACGCTGGCGATTGCGCCGGTCCGCGCGCAGGACGTGCCCGGCATCGAGATCTGCACCGTCGAGAAGACCATGGAGCGCCGCACCAGCTGCCTCCAGAGCAACGTCGACTTCCTCCAGAAGACGATCACCAGGCTGAATCTCGATCACCAGCAGAAGCTGGATGCCGCGGGCCGCCAGATCGACGCGTTGAAGACGACGGTGGCCGGCTTGCAGAAGATGCTCGGCGATCTCCAGAGCGCGCAGGCGAAGACCGCGGAGGATGTAAAGAAGAAACAGGATGCGTCGCCGCCGAAAGATGCGGCGAAATAGGCGCCGCGCTCAGGCGACGCGATATCGCTCCATCACGCTGCGGTCGGGCTCATAGCCGAGTCCAGGTCCGGTCGGCACCGCGACATGGCCGGTGGCATCGACATCGGCGCGGCCGCCCCAGAGGCAGGCCTCGCGCTTCAGGTAAAACATCTCGACCAACCCGTCGTCGCGCCCTGCCAGGAGATGCAAGGTCGCCAGCAGGCCGGGGCCGAAATACGGGGAGTGCGGAACGATCTTGACGCCTTGCCGATCCGCGAGCGCCGCAACCTTCAGAAATTCCGTGATGCCGCCGACCTTGATCACCGACGGCTGGGCGTGGCTGACCGCGCCCGCATCCATCATCTGGCGGAATTGATATTCCGTGCAGGCGTTCTCGCCGGCGGCGACGCCGAGTCCGCCCTTGCTGCGGACCTCGGCGAGCGCCGTAAAATCCTCCGGCGGCCAAATCGGCTCCTCGAGGAACATCGGCTGCGCGTCCCGGCATGTCCTGGCGAACGCGATCGCCTCTTCGCCTGATAGCGGGCAGTTCATGTCCACCATCAGCGGAATGCCGGGCCCGATCGCCGCGCGCGCGGCAAACACCGCCGGCGCCGTGGTCTCGTGCAGCTTGATGGCGCCATAGCCGAGCGCGAGAGCCTTCTTGCATTCGGCGGCGATGTTGTCGGGCGAACCGATCCGCAACAGGCTCGCATAGGCCGGAATGGCCGGCCGCCTGGTGCCGCCGAGCAGGCGGTGCAGCGGGACGCCCTCGATCTTGGCGGCGAGGTCCCACAGCGCGATGTCGAGCCCGGAGATCGCGAACATGGTGATGCCGTAACGCCCGAACAGATGCAGATTGCGCTGGATCTGCTCAATCACCGCGGGAATGCCGGCGGCATCGGGAACCTCCAGCCCGCGGGCCTGCGGTGCGATCATTTCCTCGACGGCAGTGTGCGTGGTGCGGGGGCAGACATAGGCAAAGGCATCGCCCCAGCCGGTCAACCCGGCGTCGGTGGTGACCTCGACGATCACCATGTCGAGGGCGGTGATGGCGGAGGCGCCCTGACGGAAGCTCGCGACACCGGCGTCATAGGGGATGCGGATATGATGCGCCCGCACATCGGTGATCTTCATGATGGGGTTCCTCCTGCTTTCTCGTGAGCGGTTTCAAGGACGTCCCGAGTGTAGCCATGAACGCCCGGATGTTGCCAGCGGCTGGTCCGGCGTTATCCTCTTGCTGGATCGCAACGCCGATCAAGCGAAGCCTGCGGACTTCCGTGCATCATGGTTGCGCTTCGAACGAGAAACGCCATGAACCCAGCCCAGCGCGCGCTCTGGTATGTCGAGAGCCATCTGGCCGAGCCTATGACGCTCGACGAGATTGCTGCGATATCAGGCGTGTCGCGGTTCCACATCGTGCGCGCGTTTGCCGCAGCCACCGGCCTGCCGGTGATGCGGTACGTGCGCGCGCGGCGGCTGAGCGGAGCGGCGCGCAGTCTTGCGAACGGCGCGCCGGACATCCTCTCGCTGGCGCTGGAGGCGGATTACGGCTCGCACGAAGCATTCACCCGCGCGTTCCGCGACCAGTTCGGCACCACGCCCGAAGCGGTGCGCGCCGCGCAATGCACCGGCCATCTCAAGCTTCAGGAGCCGATCCTCATGGACTCGACCATCTCCGACAAACTCGCCGCCCCGCGCTTCGAAACCACAAAGGCCTTCCTCATCGCAGGCATCAACGAGCGCATCTCCTGCGACAACGGCGCGGTGATTCCCGGACTGTGGCAGCGCTTCCACCAGGATGTCGCCGACATTCCCGCGCGCGTTGGACCGGTCGCCTATGGCGTCTGCTGCAACGGCGACGATGCCGGCAATTTCGACTACATCGCCGGCGTCGAGGTCGCCGATTTCTCCGAGCTGCCCCGCCGCTTCGGCCGTATCCGTATCCCCGAGCAGCGCTATGCGGTGTTCACCCACGCCGACCACGTCGCCTCGATCAGGCGCACCGTCAACGCTATCTGGAATCAGTGGTTGCCGGCCTCCGGCCTGAAGGCTGCCGATGCGCCGAACTTCGAACGCTACGACGAGAAATTCGATCCCGCCACCGGCAATGGCGGCCTGGAGATTTGGATACCCGTGCGAGATTAGTGCGCAACGCTGGCATACCATCCCGCTTGCTTGGCAAGCCCCGGCGACTTTGTCATAACCGCAGTCAATCTTGCGTGTGGGGCCCGTGCCGGACATCCCGTGCAAGTCATAACAAGCAGCCGGGAGGGTCCCACATGTCCAACGTCCGCGTTCTCGCCACCGACCTCGAATTTCCCGAAGGGCCGGTCGTGATGCCGGACGGCTCGGTGGTGCTGGTGGAAATCCGCGGCCAGCGCCTGACCCGAATCCATCCCGACGGGCGCAAGGAGATCGTCGCGAAAATTCCGGGCGGTCCGAACGGCGCAGCCCTCGGGCCCGACGGCAAGATCTACATCTGCAACAATGGCGGCTTCTCCTGGATCCCGACCCGCAACATGATCATGCCGGGTCCGCAGCCCGACGATTATCTCGGCGGCTCGATCCAGCGCGTCGATCTCCAAGCGGGCAAGATCGAGACCGTCGTGACCAAATGTGGCGAGCACGATCTGCGCGGGCCGAACGATCTGGTGTTCGACAAGCAGGGCGGCCTCTGGTTCTCCGATCTCGGCAAGCGCCGCGCGCGCGAGATGGACGTTGGCGGCATGTATTATCTCAAGCCCGGCATGAAGGAGATCGTCGAAATCGTCCACGGCGTGTTGCCGGCGAACGGCATCGGTCTGTCGCCCGACGAGACCACCGTCTACATCGCGGAGACGCCGACGGGCCGGCTCTGGGCCTACGAGCTCTCCGCGCCCGGCACGCTCAAGCCGCGCGACGTGATCTATCGCGGCGAGCGGGGCAAACCGATCTGCGGCCTCGGCGGCTACCAGATGTTCGACTCGCTCGCGGTCGAAGCGAACGGCAATGTCTGCGTCGCCACCCTCGTCTCCGGCTGCATCTCGGTGATCGCGCCTGATGGTACCTTGGTCGAGCAGGTCCCGACCGGCGACCGCGTCACCACCAACATCGCCTTCGGCGGCCCCGAGCTGAAGACCGCCTACATCACGCTCTCAGGCAAGGGCGAGCTGATCGCCATGGACTGGCCGCGCAGCGGTTTGCCGTTGAACTTTTTGAACAAGTGAGCCAAGCCGTCATTGCGAGGAGCGAAGCAATCCGGCAGACCCTCACCCTGAGGAGCGCGTCCTTTGCGCGCGTCTCGAAGGGCGAGGCCACCAGCGCGGGGCCTTCATCCTTCGAGACGCGCGTGCCGCGCTCCTCAGGATGAGGAGCTGACAGCCTGGATTGCTTCGCTCCGCTAGCAATGACAACAGAGAGAGACCCGCAATGCCCTGGCCTGATCCCATCACCCTGCGCGGACAGCATGCCGGTCTGGAGCCGCTGTCGCATCAGCACCGCGAGGAGCTGGTCGAGGCCGTGAAGGACGGCGAGCTCTCCACCCTCTGGTACACCGCGATTCCGACGCCGGACAACATGGGCAAGGAAATCGACCGCCGGCTCGGTCTTCAGGCCGCGGGCTCGATGCTCCCCTTCACCGTGTTCGATGGCAGCGGCAAGATCGTGGGCATGACGACCTATATGAACATCGATGCCGCCAACCGCCGCGTCGAGATCGGCTCGACCTGGTACGGCAAGAGCGCGCAGCGCGGCCCGCTCAACACGCAGTGCAAGCTGCTGCTGCTCACCCATGCCTTCGAAGCCCTCGACTGCATCGCGGTGGAATTCCGCACGCATTTCTTCAATCACCAGAGCCGCCGCGCCATCGAGCGCCTGGGCGCCAAGCAGGACGGCATCCTGCGCAGCCACCAGGTCGCGCCCAACGGCACGCTCCGCGACACCGTGGTCTACAGCATCACCGCGGCCGAATGGCCGACCGTGCGAACGCATTTGAATTATCAACTCAACGACAAGCCGCGCTAGAGGCGGCCGAGGCACCATGGACAGATTTGATTATGTGATCGTCGGCGCGGGCTCCGCCGGCTGCGTGCTTACCAGCCGGCTGAGCGAAGATCCTGCGACCAGCGTCTGTGTGCTCGAGGCGGGCCCGAGCGACTGGCATCCCTACATCCATTTGCCGGCGGGCTTCATCAAGACCTTCCACATGAAGAGCATCAACTGGGCCTACCAGCAGGAGGTCGGGCCCTGGACCGGCGGGCGCAGCATCTACGCGCCGCGGGGCAAGACGCTCGGCGGCTCGTCCTCGATCAACGGCCATATCTACAATCGCGGCCAGCGCATGGATTTCGACACCTGGGCGCAGATGGGCAATCGTGGCTGGGGCTATGCCGACGTGCTGCCCTATTTCCGGCGGCTGGAGAAACGGGTCGGCGAGGGCGAGGACATTTATCGAGGCCGCGACGGCAATCTCACCGTCACCACCATGAACTGGCGTGATCCGCTTTGCGAAGCCTTCATGGAGGGCGCGGTCTCGCTCGGGATTCCCCGCAATCCCGATTACAATGGCGCGATGCAGGAAGGCGTCTCCTACTGCCAGCGCACCATCGACAAGGGTCTGCGCGTCTCGGCTTCCACAGCCTTCCTCAAGCCCGCGATGAAGCGGCCGAACGTCCATGTCCACACCCACGCGCATGCGACCGAGATCATCTTCGAGGGCAAGCGCGCCGTCGGCGTGCGCTACATGAAAGGCGGCTCGGGCGGCACGCCGGTCGAAGTCCGCGCCAACAAGGAGGTGATCCTGTCCGGCGGCACTTATAATTCGCCGCAGCTCTTGCAGCTCTCCGGCATCGGCTCGCCGGATTTGTTGGGCGCCCACGGCATCGCCGTGCGTCACGCGCTTCCGGTCGGCGAAGGCCTGCAGGATCACTACGCCCCGCGCACGGTGGCGCGCGTCAAGGACATCAGGACCATCAACGAGCTCCGCCGTGGTTGGCGTCTCTGGGTCGAGGCGATGAAATGGGCGACTGCGCGCAAAGGCCTGCTGTCGCTGTCGCCGACCATGGTCTACTGTTTCTGGCATTCCGGCGAGAGCGCGGAAAGCTCCGATTTGCAGCTCACCTTCACGCCGGCGAGCTACAAGGAAGGCGTGCAGGGCCAGCTCGAGGACGAGCCCGGCATGACGGTGGCCTCCTGGCAGCAGCGCCCCGAGAGTCGCGGCTATGTCCGCATCCGCTCGTCTGATCCGTTCGCGCCGCCGATCATCCAGACCAACTATCTCGACGCCGAGCTCGACCGCCGCGTCATCGTCGGCGGCATGAAGCTCGCGCGCAAGCTTTTGAAGAGCGCGCCGCTGTCGCCCTATTACGCCTACGAGGATTTCCCCGGCCCCAACATCAACACCGACGACGAGTTCTTGGCCGCCGCCACCGAGCGCGGCACCACCACTTTCCACCCCGGCTGCACCTGCCGCATGGGCCCGGCGGATTCCACCTGGGCGGTGGTCGACGACCAGCTCCGCGTCCACGGATTGCAAGGTCTCCGCGTCATCGATGCGTCCGTGATGCCGCGCATGATCTCGGCGAATTTGAATGCGTCGACCATGATGATCGCCGACCGCGCCTCGGACCTGATCCGCGGCAAGCAGCCGATGGAAGCCGCACGCGTGCCGGACGCGGCGGTGGCGTAGCAACGTCTCGTGCCCCGGACGCAGCGGAGCGCGTCCGGGACACTTGAGTGTGTTGTCTTGCTCCGTCATTGCGAGCGCAGCGAAGCAATCCAGTATCTTTCCGCGGAGGCAGCCTGGATTGCTTCGCTGCGCTCGCAATGACGATGTGGAGAGAGTGAGCCACACTCTGGAATACTGGATCGCCCGGCTTGACCGGGCGATCCAGTATTCCAGAGGCGGTTACGATCGAGTCGAGAAGCCGCGGCGTACTGGATTCCCCGCCTTCGCGGGGAATGACACCGGAAGCTGGGGCGGCAGCGGAGTGCGCTCCAACCTACACTTCCCTCCGGCTCAAGAACGCCAGCCGCTCGAACAGATGCACATCTTGCTCGTTCTTGAGCAGCGCACCGTGCAGCGGCGGGATCAGCTTGCGCGGATCGCGTTCGCGCAACTGCTCGACGCTCATGTCTTCGTTGAGCAACAGCTTGAGCCAGTCGAGCAGTTCGGAGGTGGACGGCTTCTTCTTCAGGCCGGGCACCTCGCGGACCTCGAAGAAGATGCGCAGGGCTTCCTCGACCAGCCGCTTCTTGATGCCGGGAAAATGGACGTCGACGATCCGGGTCATGGTGTCGGCGTCGGGGAACTTGATGTAGTGGAAGAAGCAGCGGCGCAGGAACGCGTTCGGCAGCTCCTTCTCGTTGTTGGAGGTGATCATCATGATCGGGCGCTGCTTCGCCTTGATCGTCTCGCCGGTCTCGTAGACATGGAATTCCATGCGGTCGAGCTCGAGCAAAAGATCGTTCGGGAATTCGATGTCGGCCTTGTCGATCTCGTCGATCAGCAGCACCGGGCGCTGCTCGGCGGTGAAGGCATCCCACAGCTTGCCGCGCTTGATGTAGTTCTTGATGTCGGACACGCGGGCATCACCGAGCTGGCTGTCGCGCAGGCGCGACACCGCGTCGTATTCGTAGAGTCCCTGCTGCGCCTTGGTGGTGGACTTGATGTGCCAGGTCAGGAGCGGGGCGTTCAGCGCCTTCGCCACTTCCTCCGCCAGCACTGTCTTGCCGGTGCCGGGCTCGCCCTTGATGAGCAGCGGGCGCTCCAGCACGATCGAGGCGTTGACCGCGACCTTGAGATCGTCGGTCGCAACATAGTCCTTGGTGCCGGTAAATTTCATCGCGCGTCCTTGTTGGTCGTCGTCCCAGGCATTGCCAGTTTGAATTGCCAGTTTCATGGCCCTGGTCCAACAAACGGAACGGCCGCGCGTGGCGGCCGTTCCTGGTTCGGTCAGGCTTTCAGACCCGTTTTATCAGCGAAAGGATGACGAGCACAATCACCGCGCCGATCGTGGCATCCACGATGGCCCCGACCGTGCCCCTTGCGAGCTGGATATGCAGCTGAGGCAGAATCCAGCTGGCCACGAGCGCACCGATGATGCCGACGACGATGTTGCCGATCAGCCCAAATCCCGCCCCGTGGACAATCTTGCCGGCAAGCCAGCCTGCGATCGCGCCAATGATGAGCGCTGCGAGAATTCCCATTGCAAACGTCCCCAAAACAACCCCGTGAGACTGCCAATTCTAGAGCAAAAAGCCTCCCGGTCCAGCGCAGAGCGATGGCCTCCGCCCCTTGACGTTCGCCCCCCGACGGGCAATCTGTCACCCATGTTCCTGCAATTCTTCACTTCTCTGCGCGATGCGCAGGTCCCCGTGACGCTGCGCGAATACCTCACGCTGATGGAGGCGCTCGACGCTGATCTCGCGGACTATTCGGTCGAGAATTTCTACTATCTCTCGCGCACCTCGCTGGTGAAGGACGAGCGCAACCTCGACAAGTTCGACCGCGTCTTCGGCACCGTCTTCAAGGGGCTGGAGAGCCTGCTAGACGCCATGGAGGGGGCCGAGATCCCCGAGGAGTGGCTGAAGAAGCTCGCCGAGAAATACCTGACCGACGATGAGAAGAAGCAGATCGAGGCCATGGGCTGGGACAAGCTTATGGAGACCCTGAAGAAGCGCCTCGAGGAGCAAAAGGGCCGCCATCAGGGCGGCTCGAAGTGGATCGGCACCGCCGGCACCTCGCCGTTCGGCGCCCATGGCTACAATCCCGAAGGCGTTCGCATCGGCCAGGAGAAGAATCGCAACAACCGCGCCGTGAAGGTGTGGGACAAGCGCGAGTTCAAGGATCTCGACGGCAATGTCGAGCTCGGCATCCGCAACATCAAGGTGGCGCTGCGCCGCTTGCGCAAGTTCGCGCGCACCGGCGCGCCGGACGAGCTCGATCTCGACACCACCATCCGCGAGACCGCCAATCACGGCTATCTCGACGTGCACATGCGGCCCGAGCGGCGCAACGCGGTGAAGCTGCTGGTGTTCTTCGACATCGGCGGCTCGATGGACGCGCATATCGAGCAGGTCGAGGAGCTGTTCTCGGCGGCGAAGAGCGAGTTCAAGCACATGGAGTATTTCTACTTCCACAACTGCCTCTATGAAGGCGTGTGGAAGCAGAACAAGCGCCGCTTCACCGACCGCACCCCGACCTGGGACGTTCTGCACAAATACCCGCACGACTACAAGATCGTGTTCGTCGGCGACGCCTCGATGTCGCCCTACGAAATCATGGTGCCCGGCGGTTCGGTCGAGCACGTCAACGAAGAGCCGGGCTCGGTCTGGCTCGACCGCATCATCCGCACCTATCCGCATTCGGTGTGGCTCAATCCGGTCGCTCAGAAGCACTGGGACTATTCGGAATCCACCACGATCATCAAACGCATCTTCGCCAACCGCATGTATCCGATCACGATTGAAGGTCTGGAAGGTGCGATGAAGGAATTGACGCACTGACTCTCGCCGTCGTCATTCCGCGGCGATGCGAAGCATCGAACCCGGAATCCATCGGGTGGCAGTACGTGTAGATGAATGGATTCCGGGTTCGCGCTACGCGCGCCCCGGAATGACGAGAAGAGGGAGATACGAACAATGCCCCAGACCATCACCCGCGGCATCAAGGCGCTGATCGGCGAAGCCAATGCCGAGATCGAGACGCTCACCGCCAAGGACGCCATCGAGATCTCCAAGAACGGCGACGTCGTCATCGTCGACATCCGCGATCCCCGCGAGATCGAGCGCGACGGCCGCATCCCCGGCGCGTTCGCCTGCACCCGCGGCATGCTCGAATTCTGGATCGATCCGCAGAGCCCTTATGCGAAGCCGGTGTTCCAGGAGGACAAGAAGTTCGTCTTCCATTGCGCCGGCGGTTTGCGCTCTGCGCTCGCCGCCAAGACCGCGCAGGACATGGGCCTCAAGCCCGTCGCCCACATCGCCGGCGGCTACGCCGCCTGGCGCGACGCCGGCGGGCCGGTCGAGCAGTGGGAGCCGAAGAAGAAGGGGTGAGGTGAATACCTTTCTCACCACACACTCCGTCATGCCCGGGCAAAAGCGCGAAGCGCGTCTTCGCGCTAGATGACCCGGGCATCCACGTCTTCGCCGCAAGAAGAACGTGGATGGCCGGGACAAGCCCGGCCATGACGACTGAGACAATTGCCGGAGCACCCTAATGACCACTCCCACCGATCCCCTCGTCTCCACCGAATGGCTCGCCGCCCACATCAACGATGCCAACGTCAAGGTGCTCGACGCCAGCTTTAAGCTGCCCGGCGTGCTGCCATTGCCGAAGGATGATTACCTCGCCGCGCATCTGCCAGGCGCAGTGTTCTTCGACGTCGACGCGGTCTCGGACCATTCCAACCCGCTGCCGCACATGTACCCGAGCGCCGAGCAGTTCGGCCGCGACGTCGGTCATCTCGGCATCTCCAATGCCGACACCGTCGTGATCTACGATGCCGGTGGCTGGGTCGCTGCTCCCCGCGCGTGGTGGATGTTCCTGGCTTTCGGCCATAGCAATGTGCGCATCCTCAACGGGGGCCTGAAGAAGTGGCGTGCCGACGGGCGTGCGACCGAGAGCGGCGAGACGAAGCCGAAGCCAGCGACATTCGAGGCGAGCTATGATTCCAAGCGCGTGCGCAGCATGCAGCAACTGATCGCCAACGTCGAAAGCCGTGCCGAGCAGGTGATCGACGCGCGCGCCGCCGACCGGTTCGAGGGCAGGGCGCCGGAGCCGCGCGCGGGCATCCGCTCCGGCCATATCCCCGGTGCGCGCAACGTGCCCTACAATCTCCTGTTCGATGCCGCGACCGGCACGATGAAGCCGCTCGATGATCTGCGCGCTGCCTTCACGAACGCCGGCGTCAAGCTCGAGGCGCCGATCGTGACGAGCTGCGGCTCCGGGGTCTCTGCCGGCGTGCTGACGCTGGCGCTCTATCGCCTCGGCATCACCGACACCGCGCTCTACGACGGCTCATGGTCGGAATGGGGGCGGGAAAAGGGACCGCCGATCGCGACGGGGCCGGCCTAACCTTACTGACGTGCGCGCGCGGTCGTCGCGGCGAGGGCCGGTTGCGGCTGCCCGAACGGATCGAGTTGCTGAACCGGTGGCGGCGGACGCCGGACAATGCGGCGGCGCTTCTTCACGCGATGCGCCCGCGGCTTGGTCGCCTTGCTCTCCGGCGAACCGCTGTCGGCCATAGCGTTGGCCTTGGCCTTGGCCGGCGGATCCTTCCAGGTCCTGGTCGCCGGGTCGTTCAATGCGGCGAACTTCGCGCTCGCCATGTCGAACGTGGACGAAGCCGGGGCTGCGGCAGGTGCAGGTTTGCTCGTGAGAGCGATCGAAACGGGCTTCGTCTCGGCGATGGATGCGCTGGCGTCGGCCGGAGTAAGCGTGTTGCTTGAGGCCGGCACCGCGGTCTCCGTCGTCGTCTCGGCCTTGGCCTCGACATTGGCCGGTTCGGCCGGGACATCGGCCGGAGGTGCAGCGACCTGCGGCTGACCGTCGGTCTCAGTCGTCAGCGCGACGACTTGTTCGGGCTCGCTCATCGGCAGCGCGATGGTCGGGACTTGATCGCGCAGCGACGGCGTCGGATCGGTGGCTGCTTCCGACTCGGTGCGCAGGACCGCGAGCACCGGCTGGGCCGGCTCGGGAGCTTGTGCAAACACCTGCTCCTGCGGACCATTCCGCCAGGAGGGGTTGCTGACATACTGCTCGTGGCTCGCCCGCAGCAGCGCGGCGGCGCCCAGGCCGAACACCAGGATGGAGGCTGACAGCAGGATCGCGGCAAACAGGAAGCGAAAGCCGGGAAGCATCGAGGGATTGCGAATTTCCGCCCCGGCGGCGAAGTGGCCAGGGCCCATGAGCCATCTGAACGCGGTGACGGTACTGCTTGCCGCGTTCGCCACGCGGGGATCGAAGCTCAAAGCGGAGGCGAATCAGGCTGATTCGAACATACCGCAACGATTCCGCGCCGTTCCGTAAAAAACGGAGCCGGCGACTCCTGCGATCTCGGGCGTGGGCTGATTTTCGTCCCGTGATGCAAGGAGGCAACGGTAGTCTTGCGGACCACAAATCGGCAAATCAGGCACAAATCTGCCTGTAATGTCTTGAATGTGCCGCTATCTTCCGTCATCTGGCCGTTAACGGTCCGGACGGGGCCCGGGGACTATACAAGAGCGATGATGATCAAACATATTCTGACGATATGCGCTGCCGCAACAGTCGCTGCGGCGGGAACCTCGCTCGCGCAGGCCCAGAGCTATCCGGTCCAGCAGGCGCCGAGCTATGGCGCGCCGGCCGAATATCGGCCCGGCGACCGCGCGCCGAGTTTCGACGCGCTCGACGATGAAGACGATGCGATGCCGCAGGCAGCGCTGCCGCCGCCCGGTCCTGATCTGCGCTACGGCCGTCCGCCCGGCGCTCCGCCGGTGTATTCCGCCGCGCCGCCGCAGGGGCCGGTGATGTCGCCCGATGATCCCCGTTATGGCCGTCCCGCAGGTGCCCCCGTCTATTCGGCCGCCCCGCCGCAGGGTCCCGTGACGTCACCCGATGATCCGCGCTACGGCCGCCCCGCCGGCCCGCCCGCAGTGATCTACGCCGATCGTCCGGCTCAGGCGCCCGGCAGTGACGGCCTGCGTCCGCCCGAGGCAGTGGCTGGTCCCGGCGCGACCGGAACGGTCCAGGCCGGGCAGCCGCCCGTGGGTGCCGACGGCCGGCCGATGGCGATAGCTTCGCTCCCGCCCGAGGAGCAGCCTGACGCTGCTCCGGCGCAGCTGCCGCAAAACCTGCGCCGCCAGGAAGTCTCGCTGGCGACCAAGGAGCCGGCCGGAACGCTCATCGTCGATACCCCGAATACCTACCTTTATTACGTGCTCGGCAACGGCCGTGCGATCCGCTACGGCGTCCGCGTCGGCCGCGACGGCTTCACCTGGACCGGGGTGCAGAAGATCACCCGCAAGGCCGAGTGGCCGGATTGGCATCCGCCGACCGAGATGATCGAGCGCCAGCCCTATCTGCCGCGTTTCATGGCCGGCGGTCCCGGCAATCCGCTCGGCGCCCGCGCGATGTATCTCGGCTCGACCGTTTACCGCATCCACGGCACCAACCAGCCCTCGACGATCGGCAAGTTCGTGTCCTCCGGCTGCATCGGCATGCTGAACGAGGACGTCTCCGACCTGTTCGATCGCGTCAAGGTGGGCACCCGCGTGGTCGTGATGCCGGGTGGTCCGCCGCCGGGAACCGCGACCGCATCCGCCGCGCCCGTGCCCGGCGCTGCCGGGCCCGCTCCGATGGCCGCGCAGGCCGGCCCGGTCGGAGGCACCCAGCCGACGGTGGTGCCGCCGCTGCCCGCGCCCGTCACCGTACGCTGAACCGGCCTCGCAAGAATTGATCTCGCAAGAATTGATCTGATGACGGCGCGTGACCTTCGGTCACGCGCCGTCATCATTTGACGCATGCGCGCATGTCTCGCTTGCGTATGCGCATGCCCTGCTTGAACCGCTCCGCGCCTCGACTAAGTCCGGGAGGATTGCAACGAATTGAGGAGCACAGGATGCGCATCTTTGTTGCGGGCGCGACCGGCGCGGTCGGTCAGTATCTTGTTCCGGCGCTGGTCGCCGCGGGTCATTCCGTGATCGGCACGACACGGAGTGCGGCAAAAACAGAGCTTGTGCGGCGATTGGGTGCGGAGCCGGTCGTGGCCGACGGCCTCGATGCCGGCAGCATGCGGGCTGCGCTGATTGCGGCAAAGCCCGACGCAGTCGTCCATCAGATGACAGATCTCGCGGCCGCCACGGACCTCCGGCATTTCGATCGGGCCTTCGCGCGAACCAACGAGCTTCGCACCCGCGGAACCGACATTCTGCTGAATGCCGCACGCGAGGCCGGCGCCAGGCGCTTCATCGCGCAAAGCTTCTGCGGCTGGACCTTCAGTCGCGCCGGGGGAACGGTGAAGACCGAGACCGATGAGCTGGACTCGAATCCGCCGCGAGAGCTGCGACGCACGCTTGAGGCAATCCGTTATCTGGAGCGAAGCGTCACCGCTTCGACGACGCCGGAGGGCATCGTGCTGCGCTATGGATTCTTCTATGGACCTGACACCGGCACGCTCTCGCCGGCGATGATCGACCAACTGCGCCACCGGCGTGTGCCGGTGATCGGCGATGGCGGCGGCACGTGGTCGTTCATTCACACCGAAGATGCCGCCTCTGCCACGCGTGCCGCGCTCGAACGCGGGCGCGCCGGCAGCATCTACAATATCGTCGACGATCATCCGGCGCAGGTGAAGGATTGGTTGCCCGCGCTGGCCGAACTCCTCGGTGCCAAGCCGCCGCGTCACATTCCCGCCTGGCTCGGCCGCCTGCTTGCGGGCGAGCATATGGTGGCGATGATGACGGAGGTGCGTGGAGCCTCAAACGGCAAGGCCAAGCGCGAGCTCGGCTGGCTGCCGGCGCATGCTTCCTGGCGCGACGGCTTTGCCGACGCGGCACGGCAGCCCACCAGCCACCGCTCGGCGGCCTGAGGCTTCAGGCCAGCTTCCGCGGCAGCTCGCCGCCCTTGGTGAAGGCGTCGATCGCCTCGACCATCTGGCCGTAATGGATGCGCAAGCCGTCCTCGGTGGCGTAGCCGAGATGCGGCGTCAGCACGAGATTGTCGAGCTTGCGGAAGGGATGGTCCGTCGGCAGCGGCTCGACCGAGAACACGTCGATGCCGGCGCCTGCAATCCTCTTCTGCTGCAACGCCTCGAGCAGCGCCTGCTCGTCCACGATCGGCCCGCGCGCGGTGTTGACGAGGAAGGCCGTCGGCTTCATCCGCGCGAGATCGGCAGTCCCGACCAGCCCACGCGAGCGCTCGCTCAGCACCACATGGATGCTGACGATATCGGCCTTGGCGAACAGCTCCTCCTTGGTGGCGTAGGCGACGCCGGCGGCCACGCACTTCTCCGGGGTCAGGTTCGGGCTCCAGGCGATCACATTCATGCCGAACGCCTTCGCAATGCCTGCCATCTTGCTGCCGAGCTTGCCGAGCCCGACGACGCCGAGCGTCAAGCCCTCGATCTCGACGCCGGCAAAGGCCTGCCAGGGCTCGCCCGCATGCATGCGCGCGTTCTCGCGGCCGATGCCGCGGGTCAGTTCCAGGATCAGGCCCATGGTGAGGGGCGCGGTCGGATCGCGCGAATATTGCGTGCCGCCGATCGTGACGCCCCGCGCCTTGGCGGCCTCCATGTCGATCGAGGCGTTGCGCATGCCTGACGTCAGCAGCAGCCTCAGCTTCGGCAGGCTCTCGAACAGGCTCTTCGGGAACGCGGTGCGCTCGCGCATCGCGCAGACGATCTCGAAATCGGCCAGCGCGCTCGCCGCAGCCTGCTCGGAGGCGAAGGGATGGCTGAACACGGTGACGTCGATGCGGTCGGACAGGCTTTGCCAGTCGGCGAGGTCGAGGGCGAGGTTGAAATAGTCGTCGAGAATTGCACAGCGCAGCCGCGTCATCAGCGTTCATCCATGGCGAGAGGTGGAACCAGGCCATGGTTGCGCGCAATCAGGACCGTGCGCAAGCCGTTCGCGTCTTCAAAAATCCGACAGGTGGTAAAGGCTCAGAGGTCGCGGGGCTTGAGCCGGAACGGCGCATTCATGCCGTGCTTGGCGCGCCAGGCGGGGCCGGGGCCGCGCATGTAATGCAGTTCGGGCCGGTAGGGGTTGAAAGCGGTGGCGAAGAAGCGCTTCCAGAAGCCCTTGATCTCCGAGGCGAACGCGGAGGCGCTGCCGGCTTCCACCGGAACGGGAAGGGAATTGGTCTCGATCATGGCCATGACGCTGTCTCGCTGTGCTCCCGTTCATTCTGAGCGGGTGGCGCTGTTTCCGCGCGAAACCGAGCTTTGGCCTGATTTATTAAAAGATGGTTTCAATTGTCCGGATCGACGGCGGGATGGTGTCCGTCCCGTATTCATCCGTGGTGAACGGAGGGAAAACATTGCCCTTTGGGGGCGGGATCGCTACATCGGCGGCAAGCAAATTTCCTCAAATCGAAGGTTTTCGGGACCGATGGCGCGCCAGTTCATCTATTTCATGCAGGGCCTGACCAAGAGCTACCCGACCCGGAAGGTGCTCGACAACATCCATCTGAGCTTCTACCCGGACGCCAAGATCGGCGTGCTCGGTGTCAACGGCTCGGGCAAGTCGACGCTGCTCAAGATCATGGCCGGCCTCGACAAGGAGTATAACGGCGAGGCCTGGGTCGCCCAGGGCGCCCGCGTCGGCTATCTCGAGCAGGAGCCGCATCTCGATCCATCATTGAGCGTGCGCGAGAATGTCATGCTGGGCGTCGCCAAGCAGAAGGCTATCCTCGATCGCTACAACGAACTGGCGATGAACTACTCCGAGGAGACCGCCGACGAGATGACCAAGCTGCA
Source organism: Bradyrhizobium sp. Ken01 (assembly GCF_055807355.1). Taxonomy (NCBI): domain Bacteria; kingdom Pseudomonadati; phylum Pseudomonadota; class Alphaproteobacteria; order Hyphomicrobiales; family Nitrobacteraceae; genus Bradyrhizobium; species Bradyrhizobium sp. Ken01. Next base: position 49,808 of record NZ_JBVVPC010000010.1, on the reverse strand, counting down.
GGACGAGATCGAGGCCCAGGGCCTCTGGGATCTCGACAGCAAGGTCGACCAGGCCATGGACGCGCTGCGCTGTCCGCCCGATGATGCCGACGTGTCGAAACTCTCTGGCGGTGAGCGCCGCCGCGTCGCGCTGTGCAAGCTGCTGCTCGACCAGCCCGAGCTCCTACTGCTTGACGAACCGACCAACCATCTCGACGCAGAGTCGGTGTCGTGGCTGGAAGGCCATCTGCGCAACTATCCCGGCGCGATCCTGATCGTCACCCATGACCGCTACTTCCTCGACAACGTCACGAGCTGGATCCTCGAGCTCGATCGCGGCAAGGGCATCCCCTACGAGGGCAATTACTCGTCCTGGCTGCAGCAGAAGCAGAAGCGGCTCGAGCAGGAGGGCCGCGAGGACGCTGCGCATCAGAAGACGCTGGCCCGCGAGCAGGAATGGATCGCGTCCTCGCCGAAAGCCCGCCAGGCCAAATCCAAGGCGCGCTATCAGCGCTATGACGAACTGCTGAAGCAGGCGAGCGAAAAGCAGACACAGACCGCGCAGATCACGATTCCGGTGGCCGAGCGCCTAGGTCAGAACGTGGTCGACTTCGAAGGGCTCAGCAAAGGTTTCGGCGATCGCATGCTGATCGACGATCTCACTTTCAAGCTGCCGCCCGGCGGTATCGTCGGCGTGATCGGCGCCAACGGCGCCGGCAAGACCACGCTGTTCAGGATGATCACAAAGCAGGAACAGCCGGACAAGGGCACCATCACGGTCGGGGAGAGCGTTCATCTCGGTTACGTCGACCAGTCGCGCGACGCGCTCGACGGCAGCAAGAATGTGTGGGAGGAGATCTCCGGCGGCAACGAGCTGATCCTGCTCGGCAAGAGGGAAGTCAATTCACGCGGCTATTGTTCGTCGTTCAACTTCAAGGGCGCCGACCAGCAGAAGAAAGTCGGCGCGCTTTCCGGCGGCGAACGCAACCGCGTGCACCTTGCGAAAATGCTGAAATCCGGCGCCAACGTTCTGCTGCTCGACGAGCCGACCAACGACCTCGACGTCGACACGCTGCGTGCGCTCGAAGAGGCGCTGGAGGATTTCGCCGGCTGCGCCGTCATCATCAGCCATGATCGCTGGTTCCTCGACCGCATCGCGACCCACATCCTGGCCTTCGAAGGCGACAGCCATGTGGAATGGTTCGAGGGCAACTTCCAGGACTACGAGAAGGACAAGATGCGCCGGCTCGGCCAGGACAGCATCATTCCGCATCGCGTGAAGTACAAGAAGCTGACGCGGTGATCTCGGCATGATGCGGCGGGCGCTCATAGCGGCGGTGATCGCTATCACCTGCGGCCTGTCGCCCGCCCGCGCCGCCGACGCCGCCTTTACGCAGTTCATCGCCTCGCTCTGGCCGGAGGCGGAGGCCGCCGGCGTGTCGCGCGCGACGTTCGAGCGAGAGACGCGCGGCCTCGAGCCGGATTACAAGCTGCCGGATCTGATCCTGCCGGGGCGGCCAGCGACCGGTGCGCCGTCGCAGGCTGAGTTCGTGCAGGTGCCGGCAGACTATGTCAGGGAAGCCTCGATCGCGCGGCTCGCCGCCGAGGGGCAGCGGCTGCTGCAAAAATACCGTTCCGCGCTGACAGAGATCGAGAAAAACTCCGGCGTTCCGGCAACCGTCATGCTGGCGATCTGGGGCCGCGAGACCGACTACGGCCGCTACACGTTGCCTTACGATCTCGTGCGCGTGCTGGCGACGCAGGCCTATGTCGGCCGCCGCAAGGACACCTACCGCAACGAGTTCATCCTCTCGCTGAAGATTCTCGGCGACGGCGTGGTGACACGCAAGGACATGCGTTCGTCCTGGGCCGGTGCGACCGGGCTCACGCAGTTCCTGCCGTCCGAATATTACAAGCACGGCGTCGATTTCGACCGCGACGGCCGCATCGATATCTGGCATTCGGTGCCGGATGCGTTGGCCTCCGCCGCGCAGCAGCTCGTCAACAAGGGCTGGCAGAGCGGCGTACGCTGGGCTTACGAGGTGCAGGCACCGACCAAGGTCGATTGCACCGCCGGCGTGCCCGAGGTGACGAAGCCGATCGGCCAGTGGCTGCGCGAAGGCTTCGTGCCGGTGGGTGGACAAAAGCTCACTGCCGCCGAGCAGGCACAGTCGGCCTCGCTGTTGCAGCCGGAAGGCATCTACGGCCCGTCCTTCCTGACCACGAAGAACTACTTCGTCATCAAGGAATACAATTTCTCCGATCTCTACGTGCTGTTCGTTGGCCATCTCGCCGACCGCATGACGAGCCCGCAGCCGTTCGCGACGCCGTGGTCTGCCTCGAAGCAATTGCGGACTAGGGACGTCGAGGCGATGCAGCGGGGGCTCACGCGCGTCGGGCTCTACAAGGACAAGATCGACGGCAAGGCCGGCATGCAGACGCGCGCTGCGCTCGGCGCCTACCAGAAGTCGGCAGGCCTCAAGGTCGATTGCTGGCCGAGCGAAGAAGTGCTGCACTCGATCCAGGCGGCGCGATAGCGAGCCGCAGCTCTTCGCCAAAGAAAAAGCCCGGCCGAGGTGCTCGGCCGGGCTTCGATCGCGGCGCTCATGAGCGCCGTGCGATCAGATCAGTAGCAAACGCGAACCGGGCGGACGGTCCAGCCGTAGCCGTCCCAGTAGCGCTGGCGCTGCCAATAGCAGGGCGGCGGCGGCGGGCCGGGCTCGGCCACGTAAACCGGTCCACCATAGGCGGGACGGCTCGATGCGATGGCGCCGCCGACGATCGCGCCGCCGATCAGGCCGGCTGCGATGCCGACGCCGACGCCGTCATGGGCCTGGGCGGACGGCGTGGCGGTCACCAGCGAACCGGCGATCGTCGCAACCGTAAGGGCGGCAACTAAAGTCTTCTTCATACTCTTGGCTCTCCTGAGAGATGGATGCTCCTTGTTAGGAGCCCCCGGGGTTCAAAGGTTCACGCAGACTCTGATGGAATTGGCCTTGCAGCTAGGAAGCGCGCAAATGGTCAATCCGCAGTAAACGCACACGGAGCTGTGACGAGAAAAAGCGGTCTTTTTCAGGCCCCTAGATGAACGGCGCATCTGGAATGAACCGGCTTGGGACGACTTCAGCCACAGACTCTGGCGCGGCGGACGCGCCAGGCATAACCGTCCCAGAAGCGCTGCTTCTGCCAGACGCAGCCGTTGCCGTAATAGTCGTCGGCGACGTAGCCCGGGCCCGGCGCGTAGTAGCGCGGCGGATAGTAGCCCGGGCTATATCCCGGACCATATGCGTAGCCGGGGCCAGGGCCAGGCCCGTAATAGTACGGAGAGGCCAGCGCCCCACCGACAATGGCGCCGCCGATGATGCCGGCGGCCACGCCCGCGGCAACGCCGCGTTGCGCCTGGGCTGGTGTAGCGGCGCTAAGGGCCACAGCGGCGACGGCAGCGATTGCCAGGAGCGACTTCTTCATGGGCTGACCTTTCGAGCAAAACACGCGGGAACTCTTTGGGGGTAAAGTTCCATATTTCGATTGAATGATCAATGAACGGCACCTTTGCCGCGGACGACCAATTAACATGGACCGCAGCCCAGCCAGGGGAGGGCGATGATGGGTAACGCGATGATAAATGCATTGATCGCTGCCGGGATCGTCTCCGCGATCGGCTACGGCTGGATCACCCATCTCCAGAACCGCGGTCAGCGGCGCTCCCGCGCCGGGGCCACCGGCAATAGCGATGGCGACACCTCCACGGGCACGAGCGACGGCTTCTCTTGGGGGAGCTGGTTTTCCAGCGATAGTTCCGGCAGCTCGACCGACGGCGGCAGCTGTTCCAGCAGCGATAGCGGCAGTAGTGGCGGAGATTGCGGTGGCGGCGGCGATGGTGGAGGCGGCGGCGGCGACTAGATCCGCCGCATCTTGATCCAGCGCAAAGCTCTATTTTAGAGCCGTTCTAGGCTGTTTCCGGGCTAGTTTGGAATAGCTTCAAATTCCGCTTTTTCCTTTTGCATCCGGCCGGCCCCTTAAATATCGATGATGGCGCATCACCAAAGGGCCTGCCGCTTCCATGATCGTTTGTTCCTGTAACGTGCTGAGCGATGATGACATCCGCGCCGCCGTCGCCGAGTCCGACGACGCCTTGCGCCATGCCAAGCAGGTCTATGGATGTCTCGGCTGTAGCGCCGAATGCGGCCGCTGCGCCCGGACGATCAAGACCATTATCGACGAAGCGCTTGGCCCCTGTGCCTCCTCCTGCTGCTCCGGCTGCCCGCACAACGACACTGTGGCGGCCAATGACGAGACGGCCCAGCCGGCCGAGTTCGCCCTCGCGGCCTGCTGAAATCTTCCGCCTCCCTGACTGAGCTTTTCCCCGGCTGCGTCCCCGTAGCCGGTTGCTCCAGTCTTCGAACTCATTTAGAAGCGTTCTAAATTCGGTTTACGGCCGATTTGGACTGCAAGAGCTGGAGTGAACCATGCAGGGCGACGCAAAAGTTATCGAATATCTCAACAAGGCACTGCGTCACGAGCTGACTGCGATCAACCAGTACTGGCTCCACTACCGCTTCCTCGACAATTGGGGCCTGCGGGACATGTCCAAGGTCTGGCGCAAGGAGTCCATCGAGGAGATGGAGCACGCCGACAAGCTCACGGAGCGGATCCTGTTCTTCGACGGCTTCCCGAACATGCAGGTGCTCGATCCCTTGCGTATCGGCCAGAACGTCAAGGAGATCATCGAGTGCGATCTCGCCGCCGAGATGAGCGCGCGGGCGCTCTACCAGGAAGCGGCGACCTACTGCCACAGCGTCAAGGACTACGTAACGCGCGACCTGTTCGAGAAGCTGATGAGCGACGAGGAGCACCACATCGACTTCCTCGAGACCCAGCTCGACCTGATCGGCCGCATCGGCCTCGAACTCTACACCCAGAAGCACGTTGGCGGGCTCGAGGGCGAGGGACATTAGGTCCCTTACTCCGCACTCTCCATTCGTCATGGCCGGGCTTGTCCCGGCCATCCACGTGCTACCCCGCAACGAAAACGTGGATGCCCGGGACAAGCCCGGGCATGACGCCCGTGTGCGGTTCGAAAGCCCGGCTTATAGCTGCGTCTTGTAGAGCGCTTCCACCACGTCCTGCCTCTGCGGCTCACCAAGGCCGGTCTGCTCGTGGACCACTTCGACGATGCTCGGCATCACCGAGCGCGGCACCTTCTCGGATGACCACAGCTTCGAGCGCATCAGGGCCTTGCCGCAGTGGAAATAGACTTCGCTGACGGCGACGTTCAGCACCGCGCGCGGCGACTTTCCAAACTCAACCATCGAGGCGAGCAGGTCCGGATCGGCGGACAGCGTGCCGCGGCCGCCGACGCGCAGCGTCTCGTCGATGCCGGGTACGAAGAACAACAGATGCACGAAGCCCGAGCCCTCGACCACATTTCGAAAACTGTCGATCCGGTTGTTGCCGGAGCGATCAGGCATCAGCAGCTGGTTGGGGCCGGCGACGTGGACGAAGCCAGTGCCGCCGCCGCGTGGTGAGGCATCGACGCTGCCGTCCGCTCCCGATGTCGCGAGCACGCAGAACGGCGACATCTCGATGAATTTCTTCGCATGCGTGTCGATTGCGGGGCGCGCTTTCGCGATCACGCGCGGGCTCGGCTGGGCATAGATCGTGGCGAGGTCTTCGGCGCAAAGATCAGTCACGAAGGTCTCCCTGATTGAATGCCTGAGAATATCATCTCCCGGCCCGATCGCTATGCCCCTTGTCGCGCCGCCACGGCCACTCGATCACGCCGGCGCAGTACGGAGCCCACCAGATCAGGACCGGCTGAAGCGCCAGCCGCGGCCCGTGATGGAGCCAGCTGTCGGGGATGGGTCGAAGGTCGATGCCTCCAGGCATGCTTGATGTTTTGCGGCCCACAGGCCAAGCGCATAGAGAGCGAGCGCGCGTTCTGTCGGTTGCAGGAGCCATCGGTCGACCTAGCACGCGCGGCGTCGAGGCGCTATCGCGCTACACCGCATCCGCCGGCACAAAGCAACTGATGATGATGGCGCCGCGGTGATGGACGTACCACACCACGGCCTGGCCGACCGGATTGCCGCGGTCGCGGATGATGGCGCGCTCGGGCACCTCGATCCACTGTCCCTCGATCGGCACCCAATAGGCGCCGCTGCGCACGTCGTACTCCGTGCGATGGCCGTCGGAGACGTCGCAGCAGGGCACGCCGTTCGGTGCGATCACGCTCTTGAACCAGGCGCGGATGTCGGGCGGGACGTGATCATATTGCCCATTGTCGAACGCGAACGCGGCGCTTGTCAGCGCGGCCAACCAAACGCACAGTGCGAGCCTGTGCATGCGATCCTCCTCGTCGCGTGTCGTGCCATCGGCGCGCGATGGTCCCGCGCGTCGATTCGGACATCGATGCGATTAAGCCCGAGCAGCCGGCGTAATGCATGCTCAAATAATATGCGGCCTCGACGGCCGTTGATGCGATGCAAAATCAGCGGCGCGCAGATTCAATCGTTTGCTGCGGCGCGGCTTGCAGAAACTGGCGGACCTGCTCGCTGTAGAATTTTGCGTTCCCGGTGGTGCCGTGGCCGCGCGTCTCGGTGCTGGCCGGGATGAGATACAGTTTGCCGTTCTTGACCCGCGTCATCGCAGCGTCCGTGATGCCGGTCTCCGGCGGGTTGCGCTCGTCATCGGCGGAATTGATCAGCAGCAGCGACGCTTCGATGGCCTCGAGCTTCTCGCCGGCATTGTAGTCATGCGAGGACTCCCACTGGTAGACGAAGTCGTTGGCATCTGCCGCGATCGGCATGGCTAGCCGCTCGTCGACGATCTTGTCGGCCTTGGCCGCCGTCGGCGCCTGCGATTGATAGGCCAGCGTTCCGCCGATGCTCGCGATGCCGTAGGCGGTGATGGCGTATTTCATCATGCGCGGCTGGCCGGTATAATTGCCGCCATTGTAGTCGGGGTCGCTGCGGATGGTGTCGAGCATGATCCGCCGCAGCATCCAGTTGCGTGACGCCATTTCGGTCGGCTGCGAGGCCATCGGGATCAGCGCGTCCATCGCCTTCGGGTATTTCTCGCCCCACAGCCAGGTGTGCATGCCGCCCATCGAATTGCCGATGACGAGCCGCAGGTGCTTGACCCCGAGCCCTTCCGTCACCAGGCGATGCTGCGCTTCGACCATGTCATCGTAATCGTATTTCGGGAAGCTCGTCTTCATCCCGTCGGACGGTTTTGACGATTTGCCATGGCCGATATTGTCGGGGATGATGATGTAATATTTGGAGGCATCGAGTGGTTGCCCCGCGCCGAACAGCTCGCCGGCAAAGGCTGGCGACAGCATGCTCGCGCCCGAGCCGCCGGTGCCGTGCAGCACCAGGACGGGCTGGCCGCTCGGCTCACCCACGGTGGTGTAGTGCAGCTTCAGCTCCGGCATGGTCTCGCCGGTGTGGAACTTGAAATCCCTGGCGATCCAGTCGCCCTGTTTCGGCGCCAGATAATCGGCCGCCCATGCGGATGTCGAGATGCTCGACAAAGCGACGGACAACAGGATGGCTGATAGCGCCGCGCAAGAAGCTTTCATGTCTATTTCCCCCGTGCGGCTCTGGTCGGCGGCCGCGTTGCGGTGGAACTTAGCAGAACTGTCCGGAAGGATGTAGGATTTCGTTTTCACCGGTCGTCCTCGAGGGAAAGGTCAGGAGAGACTGCATGTGCCGCAACATCAAGACGCTGTTCAACTTCGAGCCGGAGGCGACGGAGGATGAGATCCACGCCAGCGCGCTCCAGTTCGTTCGCAAACTGTCCGGCTTCAACAGACCGTCGCAGGTCAACGAGGCGGCCTTCGACCATGCGGTGGCGGAGGTCTCGGAGGCTGCGCGAAAGCTCCTGACGTCGCTGCACACCCATGCGCCGGCGCGCGACCGTGAGGTCGAGGCGGAAAAGGCCAAGGAACGTTCGCGGCTGCGCTTCGGTTAGGCGGCTCGAACGTCCGTTCCGTGACCTGGCTCACGGTGGCAACGGTCGCAACGCGCGATGATGTTTACCGGGCTTTTGACACCCGGGAGCACCACCATGACCCGCCCTCTGCTTCCACTGAAAGCAGGCGCTATCGTTTTTACGCTGCTGTGGACCGCGTGGATGACGTGGTGGAGCGGCTCGTTCTCGAGCGCAAGCGTCGTGATCCTGGCCTTGTGCGGCGCGGCGGTCGGCTATCTCTGGTACCGCGCCATGCGCTGGCAGTTCGAGCGCATGGGCATGCTGCCGCGACGCGAGAACGGGACGAAATAGATTCGTCTGTCAGTCCTTGTGGCCGTGCTTCTTCCTTTTCTTCTTTTTCCTGTGATTGTCGTCTTCGCTGCCGTCATCCTCATCGCCGAAGGGCGCGTCGTCGGTTTCCTGCACGGCGGCTTCCAGAGCGTCGCGCTCGGCGGCTTCGCGCTCGCGCTGGCGGCGGCGCTCGTCCCAGGCGTCGAACAGCTGATCGAGCCACGGCAGCACCTGCTCGATTGACGGCAATGGGCTGGGCGGCCCCGGTTCGCCGCGCGGGCCTTGCGGCCCCGCCGGCCCTTGCGGTCCGACGGGTCCCTCTGCACCGGCCGCCCCGCGCGGTCCGGCTTCGCCCTGCTTGCCTTGCGGACCGGGCTTGCCCAGCGGTCCGGCCTTTCCGATCGGACCCGGCTTGCCCTGCGGACCCGGCTTGCCACGCGCCCCATCGGGCCCGCGCTTGCCTGGATGACCCTGCGGTCCCGGCCGCCCCGGTTCGCCCTGCCGTCCGCGCGGTCCCTGAGGTCCCTGTCGTTTTTGTTCGTCTGCCACGCCGCTGCTCCCTTGACCGGAAGCAAGCTAATTAGCGGCGTTTGACGACAGCGGCAATTCCGCCGGGCTCGCGCCTGGGCATGATCAACACCAATCGGTGGCACGTCGCGCGCTAGTCGTGATAGGCGGGGACCTCGATGCCGGAGGCGGCGTAGAGCCTGATCTTGTTGCGCAGCGTGCGCACCGAGAGGCCGAGCACGCGCGACGCGCGCGTGCGATTGCCGTCGCAGCGGGCGAGCGTCTGCAGCACGAGCTCACGCTCGACCTCGTCGACGGTCGCGCCGATCAGCAGCGGAACGATCTGGTTCGGTGAAAGGACATACGCGCCCGGCTCGGACGCAGCGACATGAACAGTGGTCATCGACTCACTCCCCGATCAACGCCCGCTCCCGTCTTTGGAAGCGGATCGAGAACAAACGACCCCCAAGCCGTAGATCTACGGTGGGCGGGTTTGGTTAACGAAAGGTTAACCGCGGGCGATCGCACGAATTGACCTTGGGAATGCCGCCGCACCGCCGCGATTGGCACGGATTGCATATTCCTGCGAGCATACCCCGCATTGCAAGGCAAGCATCATCTCGCTCACACCGTCCGGTATCCGCCATCCACCATCACGATCGTTCCTGTGACGTAGGCCGACATGTCCGACGCAAGGAAGATCGCTGGACCCACGATGTCCTCGGGCTTGCCGGTGCGCGCCAGCGGGGTGTGATCGACGAAGGCCTGTACCAGCGCCGGATTGGTCGCGCGCACATTGGCGTTGATGTTGGTCTCGATGAAGCCCGGCCCGATCGCATTGACGCGCACGCCCTCCTTGCCGAGCTCCACCGCGAGCGCCTTCGTAAAGCCGAGCACGCCGTGTTTCGAGGTGGTGTAGGCCGCCGAACTCGGCGTGCGCAGATGCACGAAGGACTGGATCGAGCCGATATTGACGATGCGGCCCTTCGCGGCGCGCAAGGGGCTGAGGAATGCCTGCGTCATGTTGAAGACGCCGTTGAGGTTGAGCGAGATGATGTCGTTCCAGTCCTTCGCCACCGTCTCCGGCTCCGCGGTGAAGGCGTTGCGGCGGGTGATGCCGGCATTGTTGACGAGGATCGAGACCTGCCCGATCTCGTCGGCGACCCGCTTGGCGAGTGCAAAGCAGTCGTCACGCTTGGTCACATCCAGCGCAAAGCTCTCGGCCTTGCCGCCGGACTTGCGGATCTCCTCGGCGGCTTCCGCGACCGTGTCGGTATTGACGTCGAGCAGCACCACCTGCGCGCCCTCGCGGGCGTAGCCGGAAGCGATGGCCCGGCCGATGCCGGAACCGGCGCCCGTGACGATTGCGATGTGGTTCGCGAGCAATGCCATGACAATTTCCTCCCGATTTCTTCTCGAAGTTTCATGAAAGGCTAACTCGAAATTAAGGGGTCGGAAACGGCGGCCTTGGCATACTGGTGTTGATTGCTAAACGTTGCGCGCATGATGGAACGGCTTGAATCCTGGAAACTCGCACTCGAACGCCTGCGGTCGGCGGACGGCGCCGATTGGGCCGAGGCGGGCCGTCTCGTGGCCGAGATCTCGCGGACGAGCACCGATACCATGCTGCGTCAGGCTGCCGAGCAGGCGCTTCCAGTGCTGCGCCAGGCCGTGGACAATGACGATCACAGCGTCACGCTGGCGGCCCGCCGCCGTCTCGGCGTGGTGCTCGATGTCGTTCACGACCTGACCGCGCCGCGCTTCGGCCGCCGCAATGCTGCGCCGAAAAAATTGTCCAGCGAGGACCGCGCCCGCAAGGTGCTCGGCCTGCCGCTCGGGGTGCAGCTCACCTGCGAGGACATCAACCAGGCCTATCGCCGCGCCGCCAAGGGCATGCACCCCGACCAGGGCGGCAGCGCGCAAGCATTTATCGACCTTGCCGCAGCGCGCGACATCCTGATCCATCCCCGCGCCTACAAGGACGCGTGAGAGCTCAGCTCTTGTTCACGCAGCTCGGATAGGGCGCGGCTTCGCCTGCTACGATCGGACAGAGCTCGATCGGGCTGAGCGCGCGCAAACGCGCCTGCCAGCGGTCATCGTTCACCGGCGGCTCGTCGGTCTCGGGGCCGCGCTCGGCCCATTGGATCGTGTAATAGTCGCTCGCGCCCTTCAGCGTGACCAGGAGTGCGGTCTCGCTGTGCCGCGTCGGGCCGCTGTCGATGCGGCCGCAGCCGATCACGGCGACGAAACCTTCGAAGCGGCCGAATGTGCTGGCGCCGAGCGGCCTTGCCGCGAAGCTGTCGGGACAGGCGGACTTGAAACCGCCTGCGATCGAGCCCGCGAACTTCTCCGGCGATGAACCTGGAGTGAGCGTCATGCCCTTCTCGCCGGTCACGGTGATCATCTCGCTCCAGCGTTCAGGCGTCTCGCCCTTCAGCACGGCCTCGCGGATGTAGTGGCCGCCCTTGGTGTTCTCGAACACCACGGAAAAATTCGAAGGCATCGCGAAGCTGACAAGCTGGCCGAAGACCGGCGAGATCACGCGAAAGGATTGCGGGGCCTGCGCGTACGCCGTTGCGGCGAGCAGGAGCGATGCGGCGAAAATCATTGCTGTCGTCGGCGCGCGCATCGATTGGCTCCAAAGCCGCGAGGTGAAAAACAAGCGGGCAAAAACAAGCGGGCAAGGATGGTGGTTGGCGCGGGACGCTTGGGGGTGCGCCCCGGAAAGATGTGAGTAGGTCCGCCAACCGGCCAGGTTCAAAGCGGGTGCGCGGAAAATGCGCGATGTCGGCCGAAAACCAGTGGCCCGTCCAAAAGAAAAGGGCGGACCGCTTGCGCGATCCGCCCTTTGAAATCCGATCTGTCCTCACGCCTAGAGCGTGCAGCGGCGCTCCCCGCGCAGCTTGATCTGGAGCTCCGAGGCGGCAGTGAAGGTCGGGAGCGGCTTGCTGACGACCTTGTAGGTCGACACGCCCCACTGGAACGGCTTGTACTTGAGGTCTTCGTTCCAGACCTGGCAGATGCCGGTGTTGTCCCAGCGGATCACGTAATAGCCGACCGCCGCGGACGCCGGCACGGCGAACACGGAGGTGGCGATGCCGGCAACGGCACAGAGGGCGAGAACGCGACGCATGAAATATCTCCTGATGGGAACGTGAGACGGAAACTGGTGCGGCAAAATGGTGCGGCTGGCAAGCGGGGCGGCGACCGTTCACGGATATGTCAGCCATTCGTCGGCTGTTCGAACGACCCTTATCCCTTGACTATCGCCTGACGATCACACGTCTACCCCTTGGCCAGCGATGCCACCGCCTCGATCTCGATCAGCATCTTCGGATCGGGCAGCGCGTGGACCACGCAGGTGGTGCGGGCAGGGTAGGGCGGCGGGCCGAAGGCGCCGGCATAGAGCGCGTTCATGGCGGCCACGTCGGAGGCGCGGGTCAGCAGCACATTGACCTTGACGAGATCGCGGATCTCGGCGCCGGCCTCCGCCAGCACGCGCTTGATGTTGACGACGACGTTGGCGAACTGCGCCTCGAAGGCGTCGGGCAGCGCGCCGTTAGCGTCGAAGCCGGGAATGCCGGAGACGAACAGGAGATCGCCGGCGCGCGTCGCAAAGGACAGCGGCGGCGCCTTGACGTGGGGCGGGGGCGCGAAATGCTGGATCGGCATGGGATCACCTCGGATGCAGGGCTGGAAGCGCAAGCGTAGCGGCAGCTCGGGGCGCCTCCAACAAAAAACGCGAAAACAACCCCATGCACAGTAGGCATCCGGCGGAAATCGTTGAGCTTTCTTTTTGACTTCGGGAAAAGCAAAATAATCGTTGCTCCGTCGGGCAAAACAGGAGCAGAATGGCATGATGGCATGATGGCATGATGGCGGGTGAGCGTCTTGTCGGGCCAAACTCCGCCGTCATGCCCCGGCTTGACCGGGGCATCCAGTACGCCGCGGCGTCGCCGTATCCCACCGCGGTCTCTGGAATACTGGATCGTCCGGTCAAGCCGGACGATGACAGTTGAATGCGCTGCCGCACCTCGCGCTCTATACCCCCATCATGTTGCCGCCGCGATGCATCGGATACATTCGCTGCGTCTGATTCGTTTCCCTCCTTGAAGAATAGCCCCCGGAGACCCCCATGAAGTTCGGATCCACCCTTCGCGCCGCGCTGGTCGGCATTGCCGCGCTTGCCGGCCTCTCGACCTCGGCGCTGGCCGACGGCGGCACCGTGGTGCTGACGATCTACAAGGCGGGCTGGATCATCGGCGGCTCCGGCGGTTCGGGCGTGCTGAACTTCCGCGGTCGGGCCTATTCGCTCTCGACCGGCGGTCTCGATTACGGCCTCGTCTTCGGCGGCTCCAAGACCGTGCTGCGCGGCCGCGTCTCCAACATCAACCGGCCCTCCGACATCGCCGGCGTCTACGGCGCCGCCGGTGCGGGCATTGCAGTGGGCCGCGGCGCGCGTGCGATCGTGCTGACCAACCAGAAGGGCGCCGTGCTCGAGCTGTCCGGCACGCAGGTCGGCCTGATGGCGAATGCGGATCTCAGCGGCCTTGCGATCACGATGCGATAGGGGCGATGCCGTAGCACTTGGTGCCGTAGGGTGGGCAAAGGCGCGCAAGCGCCGTGCCCACATGGTGTCAGCGGCATATGAAAAGTTGGTGGGCACGCTTCGCTTTGCCCACCCTGCGAGACCTGCGGACTACGCGCTCACCATCGCATGTACCCGCTCGCAATGCGCGACGAGATTCGCGTGCGCATCGACGAAGGTTTTCAGCGGTGTCGGGATCGGGAAGTAATAGATGTTGGCGATGAAGCCGTAGATGCCGACATCAATGCTAGCAGGCGCCGCGCCGTGCACGAAGCCGTTCGCCGGCACGATTTCCGCCAGCACCTGCAGATCGGCGAGACCCCGCGCGTAGGCCTGCTCGGGCGTGTAGCGGCCGATGCCCTGGAAATGATAGCGCTGCGCATTATACGCCTTCGCCTTCTCGAACCCTGCCGCGTCGATCTGACTGTGCTGCGCGATGAAGGCGTCGCGGAACGCGGGATAATAACGCTCGTCCTTCCAGCGCGAATACGACATCACCCAGTAGAGGTCGTCGAGCATGCGCGTGACGAAGTGATTGGTGCGGCGCTGCTCCGGTGAAAGCCCCGCGTCGATGGTCAGGCGGTATTTCGCCGTCGTGTGAGCGATGATGGTCTCGCTGTCGCCGATCGTCTCGCCATCGTCCACGATATAGGGCAACTGCCCGCGCGGCGCGGCGGAGGCATCGAACACGTGCTCATGCACGAACGGTACGCCTGCGAGCTTCAGGAAGGCGTAGACCTTGAGGCCGTAGCCGTTGTTGTCGGCGACGCCGAACAGCTCTGGATAGGAGTAGAGGGTCAGCATGGGACGCTCCTCAAGCTGAAGTCGTATCGCCGCAGTGACACCCTTGCAACAGTCTCGCGCCTTGTGCGCCGCCTCCTTCGATCGGAGGACGATTGGCGTCGCCCGTTCGCAGTATGGAATCGCTCGACACTCCTGCAGCGACCCAGGGCCCGACATGCGACGTTCATCGACCCGCCGAATGATTGCCGCCCTGCTGTGTGGCACGGCACTTTTGGCCGGGCTGGCTCTCATAGCGCCGGCGAAGGCCGCCGACGTCGCGCCAAAACCGTACACGAAGGCGCCGCCGCTCGCGGCCGCGTCCTGGACCGGCTTCTACGCCGGGCTCGGCCTCGGCTTTCGATCGACCAGCGCCGATCTCACCACCACGTCAGTGCTGCAAGACGGCGTTCCCCGTGACTTGACCGGCGCTGTGCTGACCCAGCCGTTCGACGGCGCCGGCTTTCGCGTCAATCCCTATGCAGGCTTCAACTGGCAGGTGGCACCCAGTTGGGTCGTCGGCGTCGAAGGCGATGTCGGCTTCGGGGACAAGACCACGGGACTTCCCGGGTTTCGCGCCTCGCCCTGGGCCGGCTCGTCCACCTTCGGGATCGACAGCGTTTCAGTCAAAGCCGGTTGGGACGCGAGCCTACGCGGTCGCGCCGGTTATCTGCTGACGCCGGCGACGCTGGTCTATGCCACCGGCGGCCTCGCCTGGCAGCACTATGACGTCACCTTGATCTGCGTCAGCGCCAGCTGTGCCAGCAACGGCCTGGCACCCAATTTGATCTCGAAATCTACGACCAGGACCGGCTGGACTTTAGGTGCCGGCATCGAGACCGCGCTGTGGGGCAACTGGCTCGTGCGCGCAGAATATCGCTACGCGGATTTCGGCGCTGCGCCGTTCAATTTCACGCGCACGGCGACTGCAGGCCCGGCGCTCACGGTCGACAATTTCGACGCGAGCTTGCGGACGCACACCGCAAGCGTCGGCCTCGCCTGGAAGTTCGGCGAGCCCGTCATCGGCGGCCATTCGCATCCGCTGGCTGCGCAGGCCGCGATCCTGCCGTCCTGGACCGGCGCGTATGTGGGCTTGGGTCAAGGTGCGCGCGCCACGCGCACCGATCTCATCACGACGTCCGAATCGCGTGCCGGCTTCCCCGAGGATCTGACGCGTCGCGCCACCATTCGCCCGATGGACAACACCGCGTTCCGCGTCAACCCCTATGCCGGCTATCTCTGGCAGTTCGCCCCGCAATGGACCGCGGGCGTCGAAGGCGATTTTGGCTTTGCCGACAGCACCACCACGCGCGAAGGCTTCACCACCATATCGCTCGCCGACTCCCAGTCTCGCGGCGAGAGCCTGGCGATTCGCACCAAATGGGACGCCAGCCTGCGGGGCCGGCTCGGCTATCTCGTGACACCGCGGACGCTGCTCTACGCGACCGGCGGCGTGGCCTGGCAGCACTATGAGCTGACCTCGACCTGCGTCAGCGTCGTCTGCGGCCTTTTCGGGTTGACGCCGGCGATCATCTCGGGGGCGACCACAAAAGCAGGGTGGACGGCCGGCGGCGGCATCGAAACCGCGCTCTTCGGCCACTGGCTGGCGCGCGCCGAATACCGCTATGCCGACTACGGCAGTTCGTCCTTTACTGTCGCGAGATCCGCCACCGACGCCAGCCGCAATCCGTCCGCCAGCACCTACGACGTCGCGATGCGAACGCATCTGGCGACGTTCGGGGTGACGTACCGGTTTGATTGAGAAGCCGCTTGCTGTGATCCCGCGGCGCTGGTTTGTCCCCGACAACGCCGCCTGAAATCGCTACACTCTGCATCCTGGTGACGTCAGCAGGATGGGATCCCATGGCGAGAGAATTGGAAGGCAAGGTTGCGGCCGTGACCGGGGCCGCGTCGGGCATCGGATTGGCCAGCACCGAGGCGATGTTGGCCGCGGGCGCACGCGTGGTGATGGTCGACCGCGACGAGGCCGCGCTGAAGGCGCTCTGCGACAAGCACGGCGACGCCGTGCTGCCGCTGCTGGTCGACCTGCTGAATCCAAAGGATTGCGCAACGCTGCTGCCGCGCGTTCTGGAGCAGGCCGGTCAGCTCGACATCCTGCATGCGAATGCGGGGACGTATGTCGGTGGCGATCTGGTCGATGCCGACACCATGGCGATCGACCGGATGCTGAACCTGAATGTCAACGTCGTGATGAAAAACGTGCACGACGTGCTGCCGCACATGATCGCGCGCGGAACCGGCGACATCATCGTCACGAGCTCGCTGGCGGCGCATTTTCCCACGCCATGGGAGCCGGTTTATGCGTCGTCCAAATGGGCGGTCAACTGCTTCG
This sequence comes from Bradyrhizobium sp. Ken01, assembly GCF_055807355.1. Taxonomy (NCBI): domain Bacteria; kingdom Pseudomonadati; phylum Pseudomonadota; class Alphaproteobacteria; order Hyphomicrobiales; family Nitrobacteraceae; genus Bradyrhizobium; species Bradyrhizobium sp. Ken01. The sequence continues at coordinate 33,336 of NZ_JBVVPC010000010.1, read as the reverse complement.
TCCAGACGGTGCGGCGCCAGGTCTTCAAGCACGGCATCCGCGTCGGCTCGATCTCGCCCGGGCCCGTCGTCAGCGCACTGCTGGCGGACTGGCCACCCGAGAAGCTGAAGGAAGCCAGGGACTCGGGAAGCCTGCTGGAGGCGAGCGAGGTGGCTGAGGTCGTGATGTTCATGCTGACGCGGCCGCGCGGCATGACCATTCGCGACGTGGTGATGCTGCCGACCAATTTCGATCTTTAAGGCGCCAAGCGTGCCCCGGCGAACACCGCCAATTGCGCCTCGAATGCCCGCCTGAACGCCGGCCGCGCCTCGCCGCGGGCGACATAGCCGGCGATATCTGGATATTCGTCCAGCAGGCCTGACGCGTTCAACCGGCGCAGCACCGTCACCATCATGAGATCGCCGGCGCTGAACGCACCGTCGAGCCAGTCGGCATCGCCGAGGCGGCGGGACAATTCGCCGAGCCTGACACGGACGCGATCCCTGAGCATGGGCAGCCGCTCCGCGTACCAGCTCTTGTCGCGCTCGAACAGCATGGCCATCCCGAGCTCGACGATCGGCGGCTCCAGCGTGCTCAGCGCCGCAAACATCCACGCGATCGCGCGGGCCCTGGCGTGCGGCTCCGTCGGCAGCAGCCCGGTATGGCGCTCCGCGATATGGAGCACGATCGCGCCGGACTCGAACAGGGTGAGGTCGCCGTCCTCGTAGGTTGGAATTTGCCCGAACGGATGTAACGCGAGATGCGCAGGTTCTTTCATCGCTTTGAACGAAACGAGGCGCACGTCGTACGGCGCGCCGACCTCTTCGAGCGCCCAACGAACTCGCATGTCGCGGGCCTGTCCGCGGCCGCGGTCGGGCGAGTTCGCGAAGGCGGTGATGGTGGGGGGCATCTGGCGGGCTCCGGGTGGTGGCTTGCGTTCGGAGGACGAATGGAATGAGTGGATTCCGACAGGTCAATGCGTTTTCGTGGACCCGTAGCCCGCATGAGCGATAGCGATATGCGGGGCAGGTGCCGGCCCCGGATGTCGCTGTCGCTCATCCGGGCTACAAGAAAATCCCGCCGCCACTGTCGGATCGTTGCCTCCTGCCTCGTCCTTGGAACATCGGCGCGCCGCCGCGCGCCCGCCCGAGGCGAAAGGATACACGTTCATGAGCTCCATCACGCCGTTTCTCTGGTTCGACAACAACGTGCCGGAGGCCGTCGCCTTCTACAAATCGGTGTTTCCCAATGCCAAGGTTGAGACCGTCAGCGACTTCATGGCGGTGTTCGAGCTCGAAGGCCAGCGCTTCAATGCGCTCAATGGCGGGCCGCAATACAAGTTCAACGAGGCGGTGTCGTTCTTCATCAGCGTGGAGACCCAGGCGGAAGTCGATTATTTCTGGGACAGGCTCACCGCCGACGGTGGCGAGGAATCCCGCTGCGGCTGGCTCAAGGACAAGTTCGGGCTGTCCTGGCAGGTGATCCCATCAGCGCTCGGCCGCTACCTCGGCGACCCCGACCGCAGCAAGGCGAACCGCGTCATGCAGGCGATGATGCAGATGAGAAAGATCGTGATTGTGGATCTGGATAAGGCGTATGCGGGGTGAGCTTGTCGCGGGATGCGTTGCCAAATCGGCAGTGTCGTCCCGGCGAAGGCCGGGACCCATACCGCGGAATCCATCGACTACGAATGGTCGCTCTACCGGACCTCGAGTCCCCGCCAAACCACTCCCTGGGGTTATGGGTCCCGGCCTTCGCCGGGACGACGTCTGAGGGTGGAGCGCTATCGCAAATTCACGCTACGCCGCGATCCACGCCGCAAGCTCCCGCCACGGCTCAATCGTCCAATGCCCGGACGCCGCGCCGGACGGCGAGGGCAGCACGAATACCTCCGGCAAGCCTGCATCCCGCTTCTGCCGCCCCAGCGCAATCACGCTTGACGGCCTGCCGTAAAACAAGCTCGCCGCCTTCTTGCTCGTGAACGCAATCGTCCGTGGCCGAAACTTCTCGATCTTGGCCCTGAAGCCGGGCACGTCGATCGTCTCAGCCGCGATCTGGTGATCCATCCCGGCGCCCGACTTGGAGAGATCGGTGAAGCCGATCCCGAGGTCGAGCAGGCTTGCGAACTCGCCCGGCTGATACCGCCGCGGCGTGATCCCGGCCTCATGGATCGCGCGCCAGAAGCGGTTTCCGGGATGGGCGTAGTAGTGCCCAAGCTCGGCCGAGCGCGCGCTGGCGGCGGTGCCGACGAAGACGAGGCGGAGGTTGGGGCGGAGCTGGTCGGGGAGGCGGTGGAGGGAAGGATTGGCCAACGAGGAACTTTATATTTATCGCGAAGGCGACTGGAGCCGACAAACCGTCACAGGTCAGTTTTTTGATAACACTGAATTGCCCGGTTACGAGAATTTGGTCAGTTCGATCTTGGCTCTCTCCAATATCTGCTTCACCGACGAGTAGCTGCGATGCCTGCTTCTCTGCTGATCGGGAAAAGCAGCGAGTAGTTGACCACCCCTTGCGATGAGAGCGAGCATCCTCCTTCGTTGGCTGGGGGTCATCTTAGGACCCCATTTTCTCACCAGATCGCCATCTAGACGAAGAACCGAAAGGGGATGATAAAGGTCGTTCCGTCGGCGAGCTAATACGCCCTGAACCAAATCATGCGCTTCAGTTTCCCGTTCGAGATCATCGCTAAGCCCCTCCTGAAGAGATTCAGTCAAGAGCAACTTCGCAAAATGAGTGTCGATTTGGTAGGTGTCGAAACCACGTTTCTTCTTAGCCATCGCGTAAGCAGTATCGATAAATAATTTGGAAGAGGAGAATCTCCGAGCGCTCATGTTGGTAATCGATCGTTGTACTAAGAATAGCGGATCACGTTTAGCTATGCCCAAGGCTCGGCACTCATCATAAAAGCTCTCCATTCGCACTTCCAATTTCTTCTCTTTGAAGATTTTGCCATACAGGGAGAACTTCAGAAGGGCGCGACTCAAGCCATCAAATTCGTAGTCGTCCGAATAAAATTTATCGAGATGAAAGAGTGCTTGTTTCGCTACGTCCAAGACGCGATCCAGTCCCACGGATGTTCTGAGCAAAAACTCTGCGAAGGCTGGAGAGCGGAAGCCGAGTTCGCCGCGTTCCACCTGAATCAATCCAAGTAAACCATTCTTTCGCAGGACGTCTCGGAGATCCTCGTATGAGCCGTTATAATCAACCAAGTCCGCGATCATATAGAGTCGATCAAATTCGTCGTGGCCGGCGATCGTAAGGAGAGCCGACAACACGAGGAGGCGGTAGACAAATGGATCCAAATCGCCAATTGTTCCGATGAGCGTTGTGACCCGCTCGTGAAGCGATCCTTGCTCGAAAAGACTGAGTATGACATCTCTCAATTGTCCGCCGCACTTTTGAGCGATGAAATCTGCTTTCTCTGTAGTATTGAATTCAGCGAAGGAGCCCCATAGTCCATTCTCGTCAAGATACGTAGAGATTCTTCGTATTTCATCCGGTGATGAAATGTTGAGGTCAATTTCGGTGGCGCTGGTGTGTCCCAATCGCCCTTCGACCAATGTGCGAGCCGATTCGAGAACATTCGATCTCACAGTAGTGATTATAGTCAGGCTGTTCATCCTGAGGTCGATTAGTTTCCTGACAAGCGTGGGAAACTTCATGATATCATCCGCAACGACTACTGCGGGAGTATCCAGGGCTTGAAAGTAAGAGATTACGTCGCCGACTTGTTCTGGTTCGCGGCGTAATCTAAATGCGCGCCCCCCTGCAACGCAGCGACTGATCGCAATTTGCGTAGCAAAGATGGATTTTTCGTTTCCTATGTCGCTGTGAACCAACACTGGTCGCGTGGAGGTGCTCGCGCGGCGAAAATGGTTGTCGCCACGTTTAACTATGTAAGAGCCCGGCGAACCCTCCATATCGCGCTGCGAAAGCTTTTGCTCCTGCAAAATGCCTCCAATTAAGAGTTGTTCGATGTCGGGTTGAGAGATGTCGTCCCGAGATATGCGAAGTTCCACGTTGATCTCTTCAAGGGAGTTCGGGAGGAGCTCCGTGCTCGAAATTGCGGCTCCTGCTCGCCTTTGTCCGAGGAAGGTAGCAAGGCCGGTGGCTCCAACCAGCTCCAGCTGGCCGAAACGAGAGAGCCGCTTCATTATGGGTGTGGGAATCTCCGGGACGTCAAAGAAGAAGGTCTTGTCAGCTACCTGCGGCGGAAGCTGTCCGAGCAGGCGTCGCAGATCGATGTCCGTCAGTGAAAATCCGACGAAGATCACGGCTTTGGCAGCGAGTACATCATCGTTGAAGCGCCATTTCCACGGGCTGTTCAAAAACGCCGAGTTGTCGCGCTGTCGTTCGGTAAGGAGAAATTTGCCTTTGAACTCTGCCGGCGAAGCTCGGCTGATGTTTCCATAGATATGAATTAGTTGGGTGGTGCCAATAAGTGGTGGCTCCACTGGATCTGTTATCTCCTTGGAAGTAAGTGCCTTGTTGTACTTATGAGAAATTTTTTCAATCAGGTCGTCATAATTGGTCGTGTAAATGCGGTGCCAGGGTTGGCAAATAATCGTGCTTTGATCGTCGGTCGCGTCCTTCGATGTGAAATTCTGATGAAGGAGTTGTACCAGGGAATCGTCCCCAAATCGGTCTATATATTCATCCGCGGCGGTGTCGAGATCGTAGCCGGTCTTGTCACTGATGTTACACGCATTGAGCAGGAGTTCAGTTAGCCCAGTGGCGCCTACGATAGGTTGGTTCTTTAAATTCGTTGCGCCATACGAAAACCCTGCGCCTACGAAGAGAATGCATTTTCCAGCTTCAACCAGTCCAATGTCCAGTTGACTCATCACTTCTCCGCAAATCTGCTTGGGTTAATATCCGCATCTTACAACTTTTCATTGAAAAAGCGAAGGCTCAATTGGTGTCGCAAAGGTAGCCTTTAGGTGTACTGATCGAGGAGCGCGGTCACCTCGCGCTCCTCGAGAGAATGCGATGTTTCTTCACAACACCCGATTACTCTCCTTCACCTTCTCCGCATCCAGATACAAGCTCTCGCCCATCTCCTTGAACTTCGCGCTCATCTGCTTCATGCCGTCCTCGGCGGTCCCGCTCATCGACATGCCCACGCCGTTCGGATCGTTCAGCGTGGCCGCGTAGTCCCGCACGTCCTGCGTGATCTTCATCGAGCAGAACTTTGGCCCGCACATCGAGCAGAAATGCGCGACCTTGTGTGCTTCCTTCGGCAGGGTCTCGTCGTGGAAGTTTTTCGCCGTGTCGGGGTCGAGGCCGAGGTTGAACTGGTCGCTCCAGCGGAAGTCGAAACGGGCGCGGGACAGCGCGTCGTCGCGCAGTTGGGCGGCCGGGTGGCCCTTGGCGAGATCGCTCGCATGCGCGGCGATCTTGTAGGTGATGACGCCGACCTTGACGTCGTTGCGATCGGGTAGCCCAAGATGCTCCTTCGGCGTGACGTAGCAGAGCATGGCGCAGCCGAACCAGCCGATCATGGCGGCACCGATGCCCGAGGTGATGTGGTCGTAGCCCGGCGCGATGTCGGTGGTCAGGGGCCCGAGGGTGTAGAACGGCGCCTCGCCGCACTCCTTGAGCTGCTTGTCCATGTTGATCTTGATCTTGTGCATCGGCACGTGGCCGGGGCCTTCGATCATGACCTGGCAGCCCTTGTCCCACGCGATCTTGGTGAGCTCTCCGAGCGTCTCCAGCTCGGCGAACTGCGCGCGGTCGTTGGCATCCGCAATCGAGCCCGGACGCAGGCCGTCGCCGAGCGAGAACGAGACGTCATACTTGCGCATGAGGTCGCAGATCTCGTCGAAATGGGTGTAGAGGAAGCTTTCCTTGTGATGCGCCAGGCACCACTTCGCCATGATCGAGCCGCCGCGGCTGACGATGCCGGTGACGCGGTTGGCGGTGAGGTGGATGTATTGCAGGCGCACGCCGGCGTGGATGGTGAAATAATCGACGCCCTGCTCGCACTGCTCGATCAGCGTGTCCTTGTAGAGCTCCCAGGTCAGCTTGACCGGGTCGCCGTCGCACTTCTCCAGCGCCTGATAAATCGGAACGGTGCCGATCGGCACCGGCGCGTTGCGCAAAATCCATTCGCGGGTGGTGTGGATGTTGCGGCCCGTCGACAGGTCCATCACGGTATCGGCGCCCCAGCGGATCGCCCACACCATCTTCTCGACCTCTTCCTCGACCGAGGACGTCACCGCCGAGTTGCCGATATTGGCGTTGATCTTGGTCAGGAAGTTGCGGCCGATGATCATCGGCTCGAGTTCGCTGTGATTGATGTTGCAGGGGATGATGGCGCGGCCGCGCGCGATCTCGGAGCGGACGAACTCCGGGGTGATGAAGGCGGGGACTTCCGCGCCGAAGCTTTCGCCGTCGGCAAGGGCTGCTTCCGCGCGCTCGAGCTGCTCTTTGCGGCCGAGATTTTCGCGCGCCGCGACGTAGATCATCTCCTTGGTGATGATGCCGGCGCGGGCGAATTCGAGCTGCGTGATCTTGTGGCCGTCGAGGCCGCGCAGCGGCTGGTGATAGGCCGAGAAGGCGCGCGCGGCCTTGTCGGTGGAGACGCTGCCATTGTCCTCCGGCTTGATCTGACGGCCCTGATATTCCTCGACACCGCCGCGCTCCAGCACCCAGGCCTTGCGGCCGCGCGCCAGACCGGCGTTGACGTCGATGGTCACGCTCGGGTCGGTGTAGGGGCCGGAGGTGTCGTACACTGGCAGGTTCGGCTCGCCGGCGCCCTCGGACAGGATGATCTCGCGCAGCGGCACGCGCAGATCAGGCGCGGCGTCGGGCGAGGCGAAGATTTTTCGCGACGAGGGCAGCGGGCCGGTGGTGACGGCGGGGACGGTCTTGTCGGGATTGGAGCGGATGTTCATGGGATCCTCCTTGATTCAGTTCGTTGGCGTCGCTGCGCGAGAGACAAATACCGCTGTCATCCCCGCGAAAGCGGGGATCCAGTACTCCGAGACGGTGCGGCTCAAGCCGAGAAGCCGCGGCGTACTGGATCGCCCGGTCAAGCCGGGCGATGACGGCGGAGTGTGTGGATGGCCTGGGAGGTGAAGCATCACGCGGCCTCCGCGGATAGGCCGAGCCATTGCCGCACCCGCGCATCGGGGTCGGCGTTCTGGGTGACGTCGCTGACGACGGCAATGGAATCCGCGCCGGCGGCAAAGATCTCCGCCGCGTGCTCGAACTTGACGCCGCCGATCGCGACCAGCGGGATGGGGCCGATGCGCTTCTTCCATTCCGTGATCTTCGGAATGCCCTGCGGCTCGAAGCGCATCGATTTGAGCGTGGTGAAGAAGATCGGACCCAGCGCGACGTAATCGGGCTCGGCGGCGAGCGCGATGTCCAGCTCCGCATCGTCATGGGTGGAGACGCCGAGTGACAAGCCGGCCTCGCGGATGGCAGCGAGGTCGGCGTCTGCCAAGTCCTCCTGGCCGAGATGGAGATACTTTGCGCCGGCGACGATCGCGGCGCGCCAATAGTCGTTCACGACGAGCTTGGCTTGGGTGCCCGCGGTGATCGCCAGCGCGTCGGTGACCATCTGGAGCGACTGGGAGTCGTCGAGGTCTTTTGCGCGCAGCTGGATGGTGCCGACGCCGAGCCTGGTCAGGCGCTCGACCCAACTGAGGCTGTCGACGACGGGATAGAAGCGATCAGGATACGGCATGCCAAAAAGGTGTCCCAACGACAGGGGTGGAAGGGGAGGCGAAGTCGCGGGCGTTCATCAGCCCGGCTTCGTAAGCGGTGCGGCCGGCCTCGATCCCGAGGCGGAAGGCGTTGGCCATGGCGACGGGATCGGCGGCTTTTGCGATGGCCGTGTTGAGCAGCACGGCGTCGTAGCCGAGCTCGAGCGCCTGCGCCGCATGCGACGGCGCACCGATACCGGCGTCGACCACCAGCGTGATATCGGGCAGCCGCTCGCGCATCAGCTTGAGCGCGTCACGGTTGGTGATGCCTTTTGCGCTGCCGATGGGCGCAGCCCACGGCATCACCACCTTGCAGCCGGCATCGACCAGGCGGTTGGCGACCGAGAGATCCTCGGTGCAATAGGGGAACACTTCAAAGCCGTCCTTGATCAGGAGGCTTGCTGCTTCCACGAGACCGACCACGTCGGGCTGCAGCGTGTCGTTGTCGGCGATGACTTCGAGCTTGATCCAGCTCGTGCCGAACAATTCGCGTGCGAGCTTGGCCGTGGTCACCGCCTCGCGCACGCTGCGGCAGCCGGCGGTGTTCGGCAGCACGGTGACGTCGAGCTCGCGGATCAGATTCCAGAACGCGTCCCCGGTCTTGCCGCCGGCGGATTCTCGTCGCAGCGACACCGTGACGATGTTCGAGCCCGAGGCCCGGATCGCCGCCTGCATGATCGCAGGCGAGGGATAGAGCGCGCTGCCGATGAGGAGGCGGGAGGGGAAGGATTTGCCGTAGAAGGTCACCATGTGCGGGGTGTCTCCTCAAATGACGCTGTCATCCCCGCGAAGGCGGGGATCCAGTATTCCAGAGGCCGTGCGATGATACGGAGGCGCCGCGGCGTACTGGATCGCCCGGTCGAGCCGGGCGATGACAGCGGAGTGTGTGGCGCGCGCCAAGGCGATAAATGGAGAGCCATCCCCATCACCCTCCCTGCCGTGGCGTGATGATCTCGATCTCGTCGCCGGCCTTCAGCGCGGTTTCGGCCCAGCGGCTCTTCGGCACGACGTCGTAGTTGAGTGCGATCGCGAAATGGGTGCCTTCGTAGTCGAGCTCGCTGAGCAGCGCGTCGACGCTGGCAGAATTGATCTCGCGCTGCTCGCCGTTCACGATCACGCGCATTGCATCACCTCATTGTCGATCTGGCCGCGCTCGACAAAGCCGAGCGTCAGCTCGGCCAGGGCCGGCGCGATCAGGAAGCCGTGGCGGTAGAGGCCGTTCACGCTGATCGTGTTGCCGCGAATGCCGATGCGCGGCAGATTGTCGGCGAAGGCGGGGCGCAGGCCGGAGCCGAATTCGACGATGCGGGCCTCGCCGAAGGCGGGATGGACGGCATAGGCCGCGCCCAACAGCTCCAGCGCCGAGCGCACGCTGACGCCGGTGTCCTCGGCCTCGATCGAGGTCGCGCCCAGCATGAACAGATTGTCCTCGCGCGGGATCACATAGAGCGGCCAGCGCGGATGGATCAGCCGCACCGGGCGCGCGAGCTGCACCTCGGCGGTCTCGATCAGGATCATCTCGCCTTTGACGCCGCGAAGCTCCGGCTGCTCGTCGCGCGCAGCAAGGCCGCGGCAGTCGATCACGATGCCTTTGGGATCAAGTTTTGCGAGTTCGGCCGCGGCGACGTCGCTGTCGAATTTGATGGTGCCGCCCGCGGCGCGGATGCGCTCGTGCAGTTTCGGCAGCACGCGGCGCGGCTCGACATGGCCCTCGGTCGGGAAGAACAGCGCATCGCGGAAGCGGCCTTCGAGCGACGGCTCGAGCTCGGCAAGGCCGGCGGCATCGAGCCGGCGATGGCCTTCGGTCATCCGGGCAAAGCGCTCGAAATCGTTGCGCTCGCGCGGATGGGCGACGACCAGCGAGCCGTTGAAGGGCGTGTCGGGCAGCTCGCGCCGCCAGATGTCGAGCGAGCGCAGGCCGAGCCTGGAGATGATCGGTTCGGAAACTTCCGCCTCGCAATAGGGCGCGAGCATGCCGCCGGCCCAATGGCTGGTGGCATCGGTCATGTCGGCGTCACCGCGCTCGTGCAGGGTGACGGCGTGGCCGGCCTGCGCGAACAGCAAGGCCTGCCAGGCGCCAGCAATGCCTGCGCCGATGATGGATACCGGGGAATCCGATCGCTTGGTCGTCTGCAACATCCCTGTCCCTTCGCCGGCATGACCCGGATCAGGTTCAAAGGGTCACCGCGGTCCTGGGCGGATTTGCCCATTTAGCGGTATCTCAGCTCCTCCTCGGAGCACCCCTCGGAACGGCTCTAATGTATGCCAGCAGGGCTGGGTGGTCAACGCGCTTGGCGGGAACCGCGCTTACCTGGGCGTTTACTTGGGCGCCTGTGCCCGGGCGTTGCGGACGCGCTGGGCGAGCTTGCGGTGCGGGGCGGTGCCGAACATCGGCTGCGGATTGCCGTTCGGCTCGAGCCAGGGGGCGCCCACATTGGCCTCGCCCATATTGGCGACCTGCACGGCCTCCTGCCGCTGCCGCTTTGCGGCGTAGTAATAGCCGCCGGCGAAATAACGAACGGCCCGGGTGTGATCGCCATTGGCGGCGCGATAGGCGCCGGCGAGATATTTCACGGCATAGGTGAGGTTGGTGTTGGGATCGCGCAGGCCGGCGGCGTCGCCGGTGTAGCCGACCCCGCGGGCGGTCGCGAGCTTGATCTGCATCAGCCCGATGGTGCCGCCATGGCCGACCAGGCCGGGCTGATAGCGGCTTTCGCGCATGATGACGCGATGCACCAGCGCCTCCGGCACACCGTTGGCGCGGGCATGGGCGGCGACCATGTCGGCGTACTCCGCTTGGCCTGCGAATGCGGCCTGCGGCAACGTCAGTCCGGCCGCGAGCAGCGCGGCGACATGTAAAATTTTCATCAGATATCCCGGAGGTCCCTGAGACCGAGTGAAGGCCAGCGCCCGGCTGCCGTTTAGGCCTCCCGAACGCGGCAATGATGTGACCAAACGCCGCCGTTAATTTTTTCGCGGCGGAGCCGCAGTGACGACTCAATGCTGGCGCCAGAGTTCCTTCAGGCGGACAACTCGCGACAGCAGGCCTGTCTATTCGCACCGGCGCACGAAAGCGAGTATGTCACGGCCAGCGAATCGGGAGAGGTGCCATGACAAAATCAACCATGGTCAAAGCCCACAGCGGCGACATGTCAGAACACGATTTGCCCAGAAACAACCCCTGTGCCCAATGCGGCACGCTGATCCCTACGCCCGACTGGATCGAGCCGGGCGAAGGGCGCGTCTCCTATCTCTGGACGTGCCACGCCTGCAATTATCGCTTCGAGGCGGTGGCGATCTTCGACGATATGCCCATCGCGCATCCGCCCCTCGCGGCCTGAAGTTAAGCCGCAAGCCGCGGCTGCTGCCAGATCGGCAATTGCATCCGCACGATCAGCCCATGCGGCTCCCGGTCGTGCAGCGACAGCTCGCCGCCATGGGCGAGGGCGATCGCGCGCGCGATCGACAGACCGAGGCCGAAGCCGGTGGACTCGTCCATGGTGCGCGCATCGTCGCCGCGGACGAACGGCTCCAGCATCTCCTGCTTACGGGCATCCGAAATGCCGGGACCATCGTCCTCGACGTCGATGACGAGCCTGGTGCCTGAGATGTCGAGCCGGATCGTCACCTCGGCACCGAAGCGCACCGCGTTCTCGACGAGGTTGGTGACGCCGCGATGCAGATCGTCGGGCCGCGCCGCGGCGGTCGCAGATAGCGGGCCATCATAGCGCACGACGTGGCCCATGTCGCCGAACTGGTCGGCGATGAGCTGCAGCGTGCTCGCGATGTCGACCAGCGTCACCGCCTCGATCTGGCGGTCGTTGCGCAACAGCGACAAAACGGATTCCAGCATCGCGCGCATCTGGTCGAGATCGATCAGCATGCGCTTGCGGTTGCCTTCGTCCTCGACGAACTCGGCGCGCAGGCGCAGCCGCGTGATCGGCGTGCGCAGATCGTGGCTGATCGCGGCAAGCATCCGCGTGCGGTCCGACATCAGCCGCGCGATCCGCTCGTGCATGCGGTTGAGCGCGCGCGCTACCGAGCGGATCTCTTCCGGGCCGCGCTCGGGAAGTGGATCGGCCGTCCCGTCCAGGCTGAAATTCTCGGCCGCCTTTGCAAACGAAGACAGCGGCGCGGCGAGCGCGTGCGCAGCCCATACGCCGAGCAACGTCACGCTGATCACGGCAGATAGCAGCGTCGATATCCAGGGATTGCCCCAGAACCAGCCCGGCCGCCCCCGTTCAACATGGCCCGCGACTGTCGTGCCGTCGGGCAGCTGAATGCCGATCCGCGACGAACCGCCGTTCGGCGGCAGCGTGACGACCTTGTAGCCCTCACCGAGATGGCGGCGCATCCCGTGCATATGGGGGCCGTCGGCGATGGCCGTCACGGAGCCGGGCGCGATCGCTTCGAGCCGCAGATCCGGAAAGGCGCGCGCGATGTCGGCGAGCAGGCGCGGCCGCTCGCTCGCGTCGGCCGCGGACAGCAGCAGCGCGGCATTGGCGAGCTCATGCTCGCTGTCGGGCGGCGCCGCCGCGCGATCCGGCCGCGTGATCAGAAAACCCGCCGTGATGACCAGATGAAGCGCGACGATCGACACCACGACGAGCGCAGCGATCTGGCCGCTGATGCTCCTGAGATGGAAAAATCCCAAAAGCCGCATGTCAGATGCTCAAGACTGCCGCGACCGCTTCCGCGCTTGTCGTTTCCGTGTTTGCCGCTTCCGTTCTCACCACTTCGGTTCTCGGCGTGAACAGATAGCCGCCGGAGCGCACCGTCTTGATCATGGTCGGATCGCCCGGATTGGGCTCGATCTTGCGGCGGATGCGGCTGACCAGCACGTCGATCGAACGCTCGAACGAGCCGGTGCTGCGCCCTTGGGTGAGGTCGAGCAGGCTGTCGCGCGACAGCACGCGGCCGGGACGCTCGCAGAACGTCCGCAGCAAATCGAACTCGGCGCTGGTCACCGCGACGCGCGCGCCCTCGGGATTGCGCAGCTCGCGCAGGCGCAGATCGATGCGCCAGCCCTCGAAGGCGAGCGTGCTCGCGCCTTCGATCGAGCTTGCCGCCTGCGCGGCCGCCTGGCGGCGCAGCACCGCGTTGATGCGGGCGAGCAGCTCGCGCGGGTTGAACGGTTTCGGCAGATAGTCGTCCGCGCCCATCTCCAGACCGACGATGCGGTCGACGTCCTCGCCGCGTGCGGTCAGCATGATGATCGGCGTCTGTCCTTCCGCGCGCAGCTTGCGGCACAGGCTGAGGCCGTCCTCGCCGGGCAGCATGACGTCGAGGATGATGAGGTCGATGCGATGATCGGCCATCGCGCGCGACATCTCGCGGCCGTCGCTCACGGCGGTGACGTTGCAGGCGTTGTTGCGCAGATATTTCGCAATCAACGTCCGGGTTTCACGGTCGTCTTCGACGACAAGGATGTTGGGATTGGGAAGGGCCATGCGCTTTGTTTGTCCAAGATTCGGGCCAAATGGCGAGGAGATTTGTTTCAGATTGTTTCCATGGCCGATGCCGCAACAGCAGGACATCACCGGGCAGGGAAGCGGCAAGCTCTCGTTAAGCGCGCTAACCATATCGTGGCCTGGTCGGCCACGAAACCCCGCAGAACTCACGGAGCCATCATGACCTCGATTTCGGCGGCCTCCGCCGGTCACCACCAGTCGCCGTTGCAGCGGCTGCAGCAGGAATTGCAATCGGACGTGTCCGCCGGCACGGTCTCGTCGTCGGACCAGTCGGCGCTTTCGACGGCGCTGACCGACATCGACACGGCGCTTCAGCGGGGCCGGTCGAGCGATCAGTCGAGCGGCGCGCGTCCTTCCAAGGACGACATCAAGTCGAAGATCGACGACCTCATCACCAACGAAGTGTCGAACGGGACGCTGACGTCAGACCAGGCCGACGAGCTGAAGAACGTATTCCAGTCCGCCTTCGCCAATGGCGCCGGCGGCCCCGGTGGTGCGGGCGGTCCCCCGCCAGGCCCGCCGCCGGACGACAGCTCATCGGATTCGTCGTCGACGGACGCGACCAGCAGCACGTCGACCGTCTCCACCACGGCCGAAATACTCAAGCAGTTTCTCCAGGCACTGCAGCAGTCGCAATCGTCATCGTCGTCTTACGGCGCCAACGGCAGCTCATCCGGCGGCTCGGACTTCGCCGCGCTTCTGATCGATTACAAGAGCTGACCTGCGCGACGGAGATCAGCGCGTTCCTCGCTGCGGTCGTGCTTCACCCAGGACGCACGATCGTCGGCGAGGAACAGTGCGCTGCAAAATGTTCCTGAGTGACTTAGGAACAATCGCACGCGGCTCCAATCCTCGCGCAGCACGCGACGAAATTGCAGCACGCGCGGAACTGGGACTGATCCGAGCTGTTTTCTCCGCACGAGTTTTCTGCTGAAGGAGAGGACAATATGTTGATGAAATCGATCGCGGCCGGTCTCGCCGGTACCGCACTGCTCGCAACCGTTGCGTTCGCGCAAAATCCGACCGCCACCACCGACAAGGCGCCCGCTGCCGCCTCGACGACGACCACGACCGCGTCGGGACAGTGGCGTACGTCCAAGATGGACGGCATCAAGGTCTACAACGACGCCAACGAGAACATCGGCTCGATCAATGATCTGCTGATGGACAAGAGCGGCAACGTCAAGATCGCCGTGATCGGCGTCGGCGGCTTCCTCGGCCTGGGCGAGCATCTGGTCGCCGTGCCCTATGAGAAGCTGAAATTCGTCAACGAGGCCGTTGCCTACACCGGTGCTGCCGGGAACAACCCGAACAGCGCGGCCAACCGGCCCGCCGCGACCACCACGACGGGTGCCGCGACCGGCACCGACAACAAGCCCGCGACGACGGCCACGTCCTCGTCGAAATGGTATCCGGACCACGCCGTGTTCAACGCGAGCAAGGATGAGCTGAAGAACATGCCCGAGTTCAAGTACTCGGAGTAACGCGGCTCTGAACGGCTAAACGAAGCGCGCCCGGTTTTCGCCGGGCGCGCTGCCGTGCTTTTTTCGTCTCCCGTCATTGCGAGGAGCTCTTGCGACGAAGCAATCCAGGCTGTCACCGCGGATGCATTTCGGGATTGCTTCGCTCCGCTCGCAATGACGGAGAATGCCCCTAGTTCCCCTTCACCAGCGGGCAGCCGCCCTTGTCGAGCGGACGGAAGGCTTCGTCACCGGGCACGGTGGCGATCAGCTTGTAGAGGTCCCACTCGCCCTTGGATTCCTCGGGCTTCTTGACCTCGAACAGATACATGTCGTGGACCATGCGGCCGTCGATGCGGATCTTGCCGTTCTTGGCGAAGAAGTCGTTGACCGGCGTCTTGCGCATCTGCTCCATCACTTTCGGTGCCTCGTCGGTCTTGATGGCGTCGATCGCCTTCAGATAGTGCATGGTCGCCGAATAGAGCCCCGCCTGGATCATGGTCGGCATGTGGCCGACCTTCTCGTTGAAGCGCTTGGAGAAGGCGCGCGTCTCCTCGTTGGTGTCCCAGTAGAACGCATCGGTGATGATCAGGCCTTGCGTCGACTTGATGCCGAGCGAATGAACGTCGGTGATCTCCATGAGCAAGGCGATCATCTTCTGGCCGCCCTGCGTCAGGCCGAACTCGGCCGCCTGTTTCAGCGCATTGGTAGTGTCGCCGCCGGCATTGGCCAGCGCGACCACCTTGGCTTTGGAGGCCTGGGCCTGGAGCAGGAAGGAGGAGAAGTCCGACGAGTTGAGCGGATGCCGGACCTCGCCGAGCACCTTGCCGCCGCTCTCCTTGACCACGTTGGCGGCGTCGCGCTGCAGCGCCATGCCGAAGGCGTAGTCGGCGGTGACGAAGAACCAGGTGTCCTCGCCGCGCTTGACCATCGCCTTGCCGGCGACGTTCGACAGCGCATAGGTGTCGTAGGTCCAGTGCACCGTGTTGGGCGAGCAGGCGACGCCCGTGATATCGGATGAGCCGCCGCCGGAATTGATGTGGATCTTGTTCTTCTCGCGCGTCAGCGCCGAGATCGGCAGCGCCACCGACGAGGTCGGCACGTCGAAGATCGCGTCGACCTTGTCGTTGTCGTACCAGTTGCGGGCGATGTTGACGCCGACGTCGGGCTTGTTCTGGTGATCGGCGGAGACCACTGCGACAGGCTTGCCCGCGACCTTGGCGCCGTAATCGGCGACCGCCATCTCGACGGCGGCGAGCGAGCCCTTGCCGGTCGCGTCCGCATAAAGGCTCGACATGTCCGTGAGCACGCCGATCTTGACGACGTCGTCGGAAATCTGCGCCTGCGCGGCGCCTGACGTGGCGGCGAAGGCGAGGCCGGCCGCGATCGCGGCGATGAGTTTTTGCATTTGTTTTTCTCCCTCAGCATTGTTGTTTGGGGTTTTGTTGCGGGGACCGTTCTAACGACAATCGGTCGCGGGAGCAAAGCCCGGAATGCGCGAGGAGGGTTGAGAAATAAGCAGGGGTGTTTCCGTCATTCCGGGGCGCGCCCCTTTGGGCGCGAACCCGGAATCCATTCAGCCACCCTCGCTGCGGCACGATAGATTCCGGGCTCGCGCTTCGCGCGCCCCGGAATGACGATGAGACCGTTCACGCGCTGCCGCCCTTGAGCCGTTCATTGCGCCGGCGCAGGCCTTCCAGTGTGGCGAGCAGGATGACCGAGACCGTCGTCAGGATCACCGCCGCTGCCGTGATGGTCGGGCTGATGTTCTCGCGGATGCCGCTGAACATCTCGCGCGGCAGGGTGCGCTGCTCCGGACCTGCCATGAACAGCACGATCACCACCTCATCGAAGCTCGTCGCGAAGGCGAACAGGGCCCCCGACGCCACGCCGGGCAGGATCAGCGGCAGGATCACGCGGCGGAACGCCTCAAGCGGCGAAGCACCGAGCGAGGCGGCGGCGCGGGCCAGATTGGTGTCGAAGCTCTGCAGCGTTGCACCGACCGTGATCACCACGAAGGGCGTCGCCAGCGCGGTGTGGGCCAGAATCAAGCCGAGATAACTGCCGGTCAGCCCGATCGGCGCGAAGAAGAAATACAGACCGACTGCGGTGATGACCCCGGGCACGACAACCGGCGACAGCACGAAGGCCAGCACGAGCGGCTTGAACCGGCTCTTCCACTGCGCCAGCCCCAGCGCCGCCAGCGTGCCAAGCATCATCGACAGCAGGGTCGATGCCACACCGATGATCATGCTGTTCTTCAGCGAATTCATCCAGCGCGGCGAATTGACGAAGTCGTCGTACCAGCGGAGCGAGAGGCCCGGCAGCGGATAGGTGAGGTACGAGCCCGAGCTGAAGGACAGCGGCATGATCGCGAGGATCGGCGCGATCAGGAAGATGAACACCAGCGTGGAGATCACGATGGTCGCGGTCCACGCGATGCGCTGGCTCGGCGTGCGGATGGAGGAATTGTCGCTCAATTCTTCATCCCTCCCGTCACCTGCTGTCCCTGCACCAGCTTTCCGTAAACGAGCGCGAGCAGAACAGTGGCGAGCAGCAGCACCGCACCCAGTGCCGACGCAAGGCCCCAATTGGCGGTCTCGGTCGTGTAGAGCGCGATGAAGTAGCTGATCATCTGGTCGGCGGCGCCGCCGACGAGTGCTGGCGTGATGTAATAGCCGAGCGCCAGGATGAAGACGAGCAGGCTTCCCGCGCCGATGCCGGGCAGCGTCTGAGGCAGGTAGATCCGCAGGAAGGCGGTGAGGGGTGGCGCACCGAGCGAGGCGGCGGCATGCATGTAAGCCGGTGAGATCGCCTTCATGCTGCTGTACAGCGGCAGGATCATGAACGGCAGGAGAACGTGGGTCATGGCCACGCAGACACCGAAGCGATTGTAGATCAGGCGCAACGGCGCATCGATGATGCCAAGCCAGAGCAGGCTGTCGTTCACGACGCCTTTGCTCTGCAACAGAACGATCCAGGCGCAGGTGCGGACCAGCAGCGATGTCCAGAACGGCAGCAGGACGAAGATCATCAGCAGGTTCGACCGGCCGGGCGGCAGCGCGGCCAGCAAGTAAGCGACCGGGAAGCCGAGGATCAGGCAGAGTACCGTGACGCTGAAGCTGATGATGAAGGTGCGGGCGAAAACGTCGCGGTAGATGGCCTGATCCGGCGGGGCTGCGATAATCGCGCCGTCCGCGTTCCGCGTCAGATCGAGCGCCGACAAAAGATAGAAGCCGGTTATGGGACCGCTGGCGTCCTTGATCGTGGTCCAGGTGGCGCGCTCGCGCCAGGCCGGGTTGATCTTGCCCAGCGTCTCCTTCGCCGTGCCGGGCTCGGGCACGGTCTTCAGATTGCGTGCGGTGCTGGTCAGGATCGTGCGAAAGCCGTTCTGGGCGTAGTTGAGCCGCTTGGCCGCGATCGCGATCGTTCCGGAAGCGCGCGCGGCCAGGATGTCGCCCGCCAGCGCCGCGTAGGCCTTTTCGTCCGGCAGATTCCTGCCGTCCCAACTGGCGAGAGCCGCGATGGTCTGAGGCAGAACCAGACGCACCTCCCGGTCATCGACGGCACGCCACAGCATGCCGGCGATGGGCCCAGCGAAGGTGAAGAGCAGGAAGACGAGAAGCGGCAGAACCAGCGCCAATGCTTTGACCTGGCGTGCTCGCTCCGCCCGCCGCAATCGGCGCTTGAGCGGCACCTCGGTCGACGCATCGGCGCCGGTCAAGAGCGCATCCGTCATTGGTGTTACCTTCGGTCGAGCCCTGCGGAGCGCGCTACTTCGCGGCCCATTTGTTGAAGCGCTCGGTCAGGCGGTCGATGTTCTCGAGCCAGAAGGCAACGTTGATCTCGACCGCATTCTTGATGTTGTCGGGCGCTGTCGGCAGGTCCTTCAGAACGGCAGGCGCGAGCAGGGCGGCTGCGTCCTTGTTCGAGGTGCCATAAGCAATGTTCTCCGACAGTTTCGACTGGTTCTCCGCCTTGCCCGCGAAGTCCAGGAACTTGTAGGCCGCGTCCTTGTTCGAGCTACCTTTCAGGATCACCCAGCTGTCGAGGGTGAAGAGTGCTCCGTCCCACACCATGCCGAAATTCTTCTTCTCGTTCTTGTTCGCGGTGTCGATGCGGCCATTGTAGACCGAGGTCATCGCCACCTCGCCCGAGGCGAGCAATTGCGGCGGCTGAGCGCCGGCCTTCCACCAGACGATGTCGCCCTTGATGGTATCCAGCTTCTTGAACGCGCGCTCGACGCCTTCGTCGGTCGCCAGCACCTTGTAGACGTCCTTTGGCGCGACGCCGTCGGCCATGAGGGCGATCTCGAGCGTGGTCTTCGGTCCCTGACGCAAGGCACGCTTGCCCGGGATCTTTTTGGTGTCGAAGAAGTCGGCCCAGCCCTTCGGGGCCTCCTTGAGCTTGTCCTTGTCGTAGCCGAGAACGAAATCGTAGAGGATGGCGCCAACGCCGCAAGCGTTGACCGACGGCGGGATATAGGCGGCCTCGCCGCCGATCTTCGAATAATCCAGCTTCTCGAACAGGCCTTCCTCGCAGCCGACCGCCAGTTCGTCGCTCTCGACCTGGACGACGTCCCAGGTGGCGGCGCCACCCTGCACCTTGGCGCGCAGCACGCCGACGCCGCCGTCCCAGGACTCGTCGTTCATCGCAACGCCGGCCGCTTTCTTGAACGGCTCGAAATAGACCTTCTTCTGGGCATCCTGATAGGCCCCGCCCCACGACACGACGGTGAGGTCACGCGCCTGCGCCACCGTGGCCAGCGCCGCGCTGGCGGTGAGTGCCGCGGCGAAACCCAGAACAATCTTGCGCTTCAGCATGGTCTTTGTTCCTTCTTCTTCACGTGACTTGCGTTGAGCTTGGTCGGTGCAGGTCCGCCCGCGTTGGAGCGATGCTGCATGGTTGGTTCAGACGGGATCGAGGGCCAGGCAGTCCTCCGGGCGGAAGGTGATGAACACGTCATCGCCAGGTGTTAGGCTGCCAGCTCTCAGGCTGCCATGTGTCAGGCTGTCATGCGCCCCCGGCTGAAGCTTGACCATGAACTCCTTGTTGTCGGCGACATCGAGCACGGCCAGCGCGTGGTCGCCGAGATAGATGGTGTTCTGCACCTTTGCCGGCAGTCGGTTCGGTTCGTCGCCGGAGGTGCCATCCGGGATAATGGCGATCCGCTCCGGCCGCACCGACAGCGAGGTCGATGCGCCCGCGCCTGATACGTTGACCGCTCGTGCGGTCACGGCGCCGCCGCCAGCCAGCGCAACGCGGCAATATTCTTTTTCAACCGTCTCGACGGTGCCGGACAAAACATTGTTCTCGCCGATGAAATGGGCGACGAAGCTGTTCACCGGATGCTCATACAGCGCGTCGGGCCTGTCGATCTGCTGCACGATGCCGTCGTTGAATACGGCGATGCGGTCCGACATGGTGAGCGCTTCACCCTGATCGTGGGTGACGTAGACGACGGTGATGCCCATCGTCTCGTGCAGTTGCTTGATCTCCAGCTGCATCTGCTCCCGAAGGCGCTTGTCCAGGGCGCCCAGCGGCTCGTCCATCAGCACGAGTTGTGGATTGAAAACTAGGGCGCGGGCCAGCGCCACGCGTTGCTGCTGACCGCCGGACAGTTGCCCGGGCCGGCGCTGCGCCAGGGTTTCCATCTTGATCATGCGCAATGCCGCTTTGACACGATCCTGCGCTTCGGCCTTGTTCGTGTTGCGAACCGAGAGCGGGAAGGCGATATTTTCCGCAATCGTCAGGTGCGGAAACAGGGCATAGTTCTGGAACACCATGCCGATGTCGCGCTTGTGTGGCGGCACGTTCTTGATCGGCCGGTCCGCGAGGTAGATCTCGCCATGGGTCGGAACCTCGAAGCCGGCCAGCATCATCAGCGTAGTCGTCTTGCCGGAGCCCGACGGACCAAGCAGGGTGACGAACTCACCCTTCCTGATGTCGAGATCGAGGTTCTTCACCACGAGGTGCTCGCCATCGTAGGTCTTCTGAATGCCGGAAAAGCGCACCAGCGCCGGCGCAGGCGTGACCATGCCGGCTTCCATGTCGTCCTCGCGTTGTCAGCACCAGTGCTGTCAGCACCTCGTCCCCGGGGTGCGAGGAATAGCTTAGCATCCTCCGACCAGATTGCCAGCGGCGCAAACGACGACGCGCACGGAGCCGTCGGGAAAAGGCGCGCGCTACATTCCCGACAATTTCGTCACGGACACATTCAGCGAGCCCCCGGCTTCCGCGATCACGCGCAGCGTCTTGGAGTCGAAGGCGATGTCGGCCAGCGTCAGGCTGTCGATCTTTGCATCGACCCTGACGCCGTCCTCGCTCTTCTGGAAGTCGGCGATCGCGGCGGCGATCTTCTCGCGTGCATTGGCGGCAATCGGCTTTAGATCGATTGTCGCTTTCTGCACCAGCGCCTGCTGCATCTGCGGCACCACCGCGCGCGCCGCGGCACCCAGCAGGCCGAAGGCCGCCTCGGACTCTACCGCGAGCTGGATGTCGGCCAGCCGCAGCGTCTGCTGCGCCTGGTCGAGCATCGGCCGGCCCCAGATGTGCACGGTCGCTTCGGCGCCGAGACCAAGCCAGCTCTTCTTCTCCTTGGCGCGCACCAGCAGCGAGATCAGGAGGCGCTCGCCCGACGGGACTACGTTGACGCTCTTGACGGTGACGTCCACGGGACCGGAGCCGTCCTCGGGATAGGTGTGGCCGACCATCTGCGCGGCGATCAGCTTGTTGATCTCGGTGAAAGGCACGTCGATCGGGACGCCGATGTTCACACCGGTGCCGGTCGGCGGCACGATCGAGATCTTGTCGGGGAACGGGCAGTCGGGCTTGGTCGGCGTGGAGGTGACGCGCGTCTCCGCTTCCAGGCCCATCAGCAGGGTCACGGCCTGCGCGTCGACGCGCGGCTGCGCCGCGATGGCGCGGATCGGCTTCATCTCCAGCCAGAGCGGCGGCAGCGCGGCCGAGGAGCCCGAGCCTTGCAGCGGGATCGAGCGGCAGGCCTTGGCCCATTGCAGCTTCGCGTTCTCCCGCAAGGTCGGATCGTTGCGCATCCGTTCGGAAACGGCGTTGATCTGTTCGCCGACGGTCTTGTCGATCAGCGGCTTCACCTGTGCAGGTACGTTGACCTTGGCGCCGGAGATGTTGAGGTTGGTATCGCCGAGATTGACCTGGGCGCCGAGATTGGGCTCGAGATGCCAGTTGGCCGCGAGCTTCGGCCGCGAGGTGACGACGACGTTGCCCTTGATCTCGGCGCTGGCGTTCAGATTCTTGATGTTGACCGCGCCGATCTGTTTCGCGGCATTGCCGCCGAGCACGCTACCGAGCGCCTCGCCGAGCGCGCCGGTGGCTTTCGACGACAGCGAGCCCGTCACGTTCAGCTTGCCCGTGAGCGGCGTCGAGATCGTCAGCACGTCCTTGTCGCCGGCAGCTGCCATCGGCCCGCGCACGGCGGACCAGCCGATGTCGGCGTTCTCCAGGATTTGCGAAATCGGGTTCTCGGCCTTGCCGGCGAAATTGCGCGGGGCGGCCTTCTCGGCCTGCTCGCGAATCGCCGACAGCGCGATGGCGACCGGCGCCACCACGATCGAGCTCTTCGCGACCGGCGGCAGCGGCGGCAGTTGCGCGACCGGCGGTGCGGAATTCGTCGCTCGCGGCGACAGCCAGTCCATCGCCTTCAGGCTGATGAAAAACGACGCCGCGAGCACCGCGACGGCGATCAGGACAGTTTTCAAGTTCAGCGTCAGTCGCATCAATCCCCCAGGCCGCCCGGGCAGAAGTCTACAGGGCAGGCGAGGAGGGCGCTAGAGCCCACCGATGGGGTGGAATTGGGGCAAACAAATTAACGGCTGCGATCGCGCAATTGCCGTGCATTCTTCATGGCACACCCTAGCTGCGCTTCGGACGGCGGACCGTTCTCACATTGCCGCGATCTCCGCCCCCGCAGAAGAAGCGGTCGCCGCCATCGGACTCCAATCCTGACACCATGGTCCCGGCGGGCAGGTCGAGCTGCTCCAGCACCTTGCCCGTCTCGGGATCGATCCGCCTGATGTCGCTGTCCTCGCCTTCCCAGGTGCCGTGCCAGAGCTCGCCGTCGACCCACGTCACCCCGGTGACGAAGCGTTTGCTTTCGATGGTGCGGAGAATTTTTCCCGTCTGGGGATCGACCTGATGGATCTTGCGCTCCCGATACTGTCCGACCCAGAGCGAGCCCTCGGCCCAGGCCAATCCAGAGTCGCCGCCGCCGCCGGGCGCGGGGATGGTGGCGAGCACCTTGCCGGTCGCAGCGTCAATCTTCTGGATGCGGTCCTCGGCGATCTGGAACAGGTGGCGGCCGTCGAACGCCGTTCCCGCATGCGCGGCGACATCGATGGAGCGAGCGATCTTGCCATCGGCCGGATCGACCGCATTCAATTTGTCGCCGGATGCGAACCACATATGGCTGCCGTCATAGGTGACGCCGTGCACGGCTTCGACGCCTGCAAAGGGCCCGTATTCCCTGACGATCTCGGCGGCTGAACGTTTCATCTGCTCGGTCCCTGTGGTGTGTATCCCATCTTAGGTCTTCATGAGCGGTCCGGGGAGTAACAAGCCTGTCGGGAAACCCGGGACGGGCGGTGTCATCCAGCGCCGCGCGCGTCCGTGTCCGAAGGACTGCACCTTGTTCGATCGCGCCAGCTCTTCGAGGGCCCGTTGCACGGTGCGCGCGCTCGTTGCCAGCGCCAGCGCGAGCGCCGAGCTCGACCAGGGCTCGCCGTCGGAGAGGAAGGCGAGCACGGTCGCATGCTTCTCCTCGACGGGTCGTGCCAGCACGAGAACCTGCCGCGTCTTGCGCGGTGTCAGCGCAAAACCTTGCCTGGTCGCGTTGACATCGGCCAGAGGCTTGAGCTTGGTGCGGAGCCGCCCGATTTCGACGCGCAGCCGGGCGCGATGCGATTCATCGACGTGCCTTGCCTGAAACGCTCCCGTGATCAAGGCTTCCCGCGAGACATCCGCGGGCCAGGCCTGCGCCAGGATGCGGGCGAGCGCGAACAGCACCGGCCGCCTTCCGAGCGGCACGAGGATGCCGCGCCTGCGAACCGCGTGATGGAACGTGTCCACCACGAGCGCCTCCGATGTCGCGAGGTCCTCGACCTCCTCGAGCAGCAACGGCCGTTCGTGTCCGCGCGTGATCAGGCGCGCTGCGGGCGTGTCGAGCACGCGGCTCGTGCCCTCGACCTCGGCCGCAAGTGCTGGAATGCCGGCCTGCCGTGCGGCGCTCGCCGCGCGCCCGAGCGCCGCGCGCGCGTCTTTCGTTCTGAGCCGCCTGATGGCGATGCCGGCGATCACGAGCTCGCGGGCGACCTGCGAAGCCGGGGGCAACGGCGTGGTCTTGATCTCGGCCAGCGTGCGTTCGGCCTCGTCTAGGCGGCCGAGAAGGAGAAGACGACGCGCTTCGATGTGACCCGCATGGGCGGCGTTGGCGAGGTCACCGTGTCCTTCGAGCGTCGCCCGTGCGGCCGCGAGCGTCTTCGCCGGCCAATTCAGGTCGCGCGACACGAGCGCGATCTCGGCCTCGGCCACCACGCATCTTGCGCGTGCGATCGCTTCTTTAGGTCCGAAGGCGCGTGCGGCGCTGCGCAGCAACGTCTTCGCCTTGGCGAGATCGCCGAGCTGCGCCATCGCGATGCCGCGCAGCGCCAGCGAAGGTGCATCGTTGCGCAGCGCAACGCGGTTCAGCGCGCCGAGCGGATCGCCGGCTTGGAGCGCGCGCGCCGCGGCCGTGATCAGCGACTCCATTCAAATCCCGCCACACTTGTTACTCCCACCACGCAACTGTCCGGTGCGAGAGATCGTTGACGGCCGACAATGTGCGGCGAGGGGCGAGCGGTTCCGCGAGACGCGGAGCGATCGCCCAGACAAGAGATTTGGAGAGCCATGATGACATCAGCTGACAACGCAGGAAATAACGGACAAGCCGCCATGCAAACACCGCCGGTGGTGTCGCCGCAGGACTGGGAGGCCGCCCGTCAGCAACTGCTCGTGAAGGAAAAGGCGCATACCCGTGCCCGCGACGCCCTGGCCGCCGAGCGTCGGCGCATGCCGTGGATGGAAGTCACCAAAACCTATGCGTTCGAGGGGCCCGGCGGCAAGGTCAGTCTGCACGACCTGTTTCAGGGCCGGCGACAACTGATCGTCTACCGCGCCTTCTTCGAGCCGGGCGTGTTCGGCTGGCCGGATCATGCCTGCCGCGGCTGCTCCATGGTGGCCGACCAGGTCGCCCATGTCGCGCATCTGAATGCCCGCGACACCACGCTGGTGTTCGCCTCGCGGGCGCCGCAGGCTGATATCAGCAGGCTGAAGCAGCGGATGGGCTGGACCATGCCATGGGTCACCGTCACCGATAGTTTCGATGCGGATTTCGGCGTCGACGAGTGGCACGGGACCAACGTGTTCTACCGGGACGGGACGCGCATCTTCCGCACCTACTTCGTCAAGAGCCGCGGCGACGAGCAGATGGGCGGCACCTGGAATTACCTCGACATCACGCCGCTGGGACGGCAGGAGGTCTGGGAGGATTCGCCGAAGGGTTATCCGCAGACGCCGACCTACAAATGGTGGAATTGGCACGACAGCTACACCGAAGGTGCGGCACCCGACAAGAAATGGGTCGAGATCTCGACCGCCGGCGAGAAGGCTTTTCGCGAGGAGGCCGCTGAAGGACGTGACTAGTCCCATGAGCGCAACTGCCGGCGCGAGCCGCAACGGTATGGCGGCCGCGCGCCACCTCGCCAGATGGCTGGCGTTGGCGGCGACGCCGACCTTCGCGATCATGGCCGTGCTGACGGTCGCGCTCGATGGCCCCGCGGACATGCTGTGCGGCGCCGGACATGGGGCGATGCTCGAAGGGATGGTGCCGATGTATCTCTTAATGAGCGCGTTTCATTCGGCGGCGTGGCTGAGGTTGATTGCGGAGCGGTGAAGTCGGTAGCTCTACCGCGAAGCCGCCTGCAAATAAGCAACGATCTTGCCCGCTTCCTCCGCCGAGACGCCGCCATAGGGCTGCATCTTGTTGCCGGATACGATTTCGTCCGGCTTGACCATGAAGCGGGTGAGTTTGTCCTGGTCCCAGACGAAGCCGGCTTCTTTCATCGAGGAGGAATAATTGTAGTTCGGCAGCGAGCCGGCCTTGCGTCCCACGATTTTATTGAGGTTGGGGCCTAGACGATTGTCGCCCTCTTTCACCGAGTGGCAGGTGCGGCAGGAATTGTTGAAGGCCTGTTGGGCTGCGTCGTCGCTCGGCGGCTGCTGTGCGAGCGAGGCGGGCGCGGTCAACAGCAGTGCCAATGCGCCGGCTCCGGCGATCGCGCGCAGCCATGTGCCTTGCGGCGTTTGCGGACGTGATTGCATTCGCGCCTCCATCGGGGATCGCGCCGCAGCACGCGCGCGTCGGGATGCCGAGGGCAAACGAAAACGGCCCCGGTGGGTTCCGGGGCCGTTTGCGTCACAATGTCCTGTCGCTTACCGCGTCGCGGCGCCGAGGTCGGCGCGGCGTTCCGTCATCGGCAGCACGATGACCTTCGTGCCGACGTTGACGCGGGAGTAGAGGTCCGCGACATCGTCGTTGGTCAGGCGGATGCAGCCGGAGGAGACGTGCTTGCCGATGGTGTCGGGGGCGTTGGTGCCATGGATGCGGTAGATGGTGCCGCCGAGATACATGGCGCGCGCGCCGAGCGGGTTGCCGGGGCCGCCGGCCATGTGGCGCGGCAGATAAGGCTGGCGGGCGATCATTTCCGGCGGCGGGGTCCAATCCGGCCACTCCGCCTTCTTGGTCACCGACTGGGTGCCGGACCAGGTGAAGCCGTCGCGGCCGACGCCGATGCCGTAGCGCATCGCCTGGCCGTTGCCGAGCACGAGATAGAGGTAGGTGTTGGGCGTATCGATGATGATGGTGCCCGGCGCCTCACGCGTCGCATAGGTGACGGTCTGGCGACGGAAGCGGGCCGGGGTTTCGACGGCGTCCTGATCCTCGGACGGCGCGGCCTGATAGGGCGTGGCTTGATAAGGCTGATACGGCTGCGGCGTCGCGATCGGCGGCAGCGGCTGGAAGAACGGGAAGAGCTGCACCGGCGCGGCCTTTGCCGGGCCAGTGAACGCGATCGCGGTGACAGCCACTGCGCCAAACGCAACGGCGCGCGAATAAGTCTTCAACGTCTCCAGATTGATCATTGGTCGCCCCTGTTGCGCGGTGTTTCTTGGTCACCCCGGCACCGTTTCGGTGCTCTGTTGGCTAGATCACTAACGGAAAGAAGTTTCGGGACGTTTGCGCGGAAAACCGAAAACGGCTTCATGGCGGCAAGGATTGT
The DNA here is from genome assembly GCF_055807355.1 of Bradyrhizobium sp. Ken01. Lineage (NCBI taxonomy): Bacteria > Pseudomonadati > Pseudomonadota > Alphaproteobacteria > Hyphomicrobiales > Nitrobacteraceae > Bradyrhizobium > Bradyrhizobium sp. Ken01. Next base: position 6,364 of record NZ_JBVVPC010000010.1, on the reverse strand, counting down.
TTCATGACGGTTTCGTGGCTGCGCGGACCCGTTAACGAACAAAACAGCGGGCCGACACTTCCATGACGTCACACGCCTGAAATATCCGTGGTTGATGGTCCAAAGCCGAGAATCATAAAAATCTCGGGATTTCCCCATGCGGGTATTAATCGCGACTGACGCCTGGCATCCGCAGGTCAACGGTGTGGTCCGAACGCTGACCTCGCTGGCTGGCGCGGCCAAGGCATTGGATGTCGAGATCGACTTCCTGACGCCGGACGGTTTTCGGTCGTGGCCGCTGCCGACCTATCCGGGGCTGCGCATTGCGCTGCCGAGCGGCAAGGAGATTGCGCGGCGGATCGAGAGGGCGGCACCCGAGGCGCTGCACATCGCGACCGAAGGGCCGATCGGCTGGGCGGCGCGGGCCTATTGCCGTCGCAACCGGCTCGCCTTCACCACCTCCTACACCACGCGCTTTCCCGAATACGTTTCGGTGCGGACCGGCATTCCCGCGAGCGTCGGCTATGCCGTGCTGCGCCACTTCCACGATGCCGCCGCCATGACGATGGTCGCAACGCCCTCGCTGCGGCAGGAGCTCTCCGAGCGCGGCTTCAAGCGGCTCGGCTTCTGGACCCGCGGCGTCAATACCGAGCTGTTCCATCCGGACTCTCCGGCCAAGCTCGATCTGCCCGGGCCGATCTTCATGACGATGGGCCGCGTGGCGGTGGAGAAGAACCTCGAAGCGTTCCTCTCGCTCGACCTGCCCGGCACCAAGGTCGTCATCGGGGACGGCCCGCAGAAAGCTGCGCTCGAAAAGAAATATCCGGACGCCGTCTTCCTAGGCGAGAAGAAGGGCGCCGATCTCACCGCGCATCTTGCCGCCGCCGACGTGTTCGTGTTTCCGAGCCTGACCGATACGTTCGGCGTGGTGCAGCTCGAGGCGCTCGCCTGCGGCACCCCGGTTGCGGCGTTTCCGGTGACGGGTCCGAAGGACGTCATCGCCGATCATCCGATCGGCGCGATCGACCACGATCTGCGCGCCGCGTGTCTGCGCGCGCTCACCATGTCGCGCCAGACCTGCCGCAACTTCGCGCTGGAGCGCTCCTGGGAAAACAGCGCGCGCCAGTTCGTCGGCAACCTCACCTCACTTCAGCCGAGCCGTGCCTTGCGCGCCTCGCCTCGCATGGCGCGGCGGCCGGTGCGTGGTTGACCCAATGTTTCGAACCACAGCGAGAACCTCATCGATGGCTAAGATCATGAACCTTGACGGCACCCAGCAGCTCGACCTCACTCGTGGCACGGTCGAGCAGGCCTATGACCGCTGGGCACCGGTCTACGACCTCGTGTTCGGAGGCGTGTTCGCCAAGGGCCGGCAGGCCGCGATCGCGGCCACCAACAAGATCGGCGGCCGGGTGCTCGAGGTCGGCGTCGGCACCGGCATTTCGCTGCCGCTCTACGCGCCGCATCTGCGCATCTTCGGCACCGACATCTCGGAGGCGATGCTCGACAAGGCGCGCCAGCGCGTCACCGAGGGCAAGCTGAACAACGTCGAAGGCCTCGCGGTGATGGATGCCGAGAAGCTCGAATTCCCCGACGACTGCTTCGACGTCGTGATGGCGCAATACGTCGTCACCGCCGTGCCGAATCCGGAAATCGCGCTGGACGAATTCGCCCGCGTGCTGCGCCCGGGCGGCGAGCTCATCATCCTCACCCGCGTCAGCGCCGATACCGGCATGCGCCGCTTCATCGAGCAGAAGCTGCAGCCGGTGGTGCGTCCGCTCGGCTTCCGCACCGCCGAGTTCGCCTGGTCGCGTTATGCCAAATGGCTCGCCGGCGCCAACGGCATCGAGCTTGCCGAGCGCCGCCTGATTCCGCCGCTCGGTCATTTCTCGCTGGTGCGCTTCCGCAAGGTCGACGTCGCCAAGGCAGCGTAACCCAAGCTCACGCGTCGCGTGCGTCACCGCGCCGCTGCACATCGTCACATGACAAAATGATGATGTCACACGGCCTACATCGAATCTCTGTAAATCCTGAACCCGAAAGCATTTGGGGGAGAGCATGATCAAGAATTATCTCGAGCAGCTGCGGATCCAGCGCTGGGACGACCATCGCTACTATCACCACAGCCGCATCAATCAGAGCCTGCACTTCGTCAGCGCGCTGAGCTTCCTGTTCGCCTATGTCTGGCTGTTCGTCGACCCCATGATCTCGGCGCTGGTCGGCTGGCTGGTCTCGATGACCTCGCGCCAGGCGGGCCACTTCTTCTTCGAGCCGCACGGCTACGACCAGATCAACCAGGCGACGCACGAGCACAAGGAAGAGATCAAGGTCGGCTACAATCTTCAGCGCAAGGTCGTGCTGATGTCGATCTGGGCGCTGTCGCCACTGGTGCTGTTGGTCGATCCCACGCTGTTTGGACTGTTCACGCCCTGGGCGGGCGCGACCGACTTCATGCGGCAGGTCGCCAAGATCTGGCTCGTGGTCGGCGGCGGCGGTCTCATGTTCCGCACGGTGCACCTGTTCTTCATCCGCGACGTCGAGACCGGCCTCGTCTGGATGACGAAGATCCTGACCGACCCCTTCCACGATCTGATGCTCTACCGCAACGCGCCGCTGGCGCTGATGCGCGGCGAGCTGATGGACCCCGGCCTGCACCTCAACCCCGAGCACACCCTGGGCCTCATCGGCGAGCCCACGCTCGAAGAGCAGCACGCCTGAGCGCGCCGCGTACACAAAACACTCCGATGTCCATTGGTTGCGTCATGCCCGGCCACGTGCCGGGCATCCACGTCTTGGGGATGCCCTTTAAAGTGACTCAAGCGAGCCGCGCGCTCTCTTCACCTCGCCCCGCTTGCGGGGAGAGGTCGGCTTTGCGCCTAGCGCAAAGCCGGGTGAGGGGGGCTCTCCGCGGGGGTACTGCTAGCTGGGTGTCCGCCAACTCTTACCGACTGCGCGGAGAGTCCCCCTCACCCCGACCCTCTCCCCGCAAACGGGGCGAGGGAGAAGGGCGCGCGGTGATCGGGGCTAAGTGTGCGAAAAACTCAGCGCCCGAAGCGCTTGGCGAGCATCTCTTTCAGGATCTGCCGCTTGATGGTCTTGTTGGTGAGGACGCCATCGTGCCACCAGAAGCCGTCGGCCTTCATTTTCTCGGCGGCGCGAACGAAACGCTCGGCGACCTCGGTGAAATCGGCGTCGGTGTAGTTCAGGCTGAAGATCAGCCGGCCGGTGCCGACCCAGCTCAGGGACAGGCCTTCGGCGCGCAGATAGTACTGCAGCATCCAGTTGTAGCGGGACGGTGTGGTGTATTTCACCGTCCAGATCGACGAGAAGTTCGCGAACCGCACCGGCAGGTCGGCGTCGGTCATCGTCCCGTTGAGCCTTTCCGCGCGCTCATTCCAAGTCTCGTCCAGTCCGTCATAGACGGCGCGGAAGTTCGGGCTGGCGAGCCGGCTCAGGAACTCGTCCATCGCCGTCATGACATAGGGGTGCGAGTTGAAGGTGCCGCGGGCGAAGCAGACGTCGGCGGGACGATCGTCGCGGAAGCGGCGCATCAGCTCGCGTTTGCCGCAGACCACGCCGACCGGCAGGCCGCCGGCGAGGCTCTTGCCGTAGGTCACCATGTCGGCCTTGATGCCAAAGTATTCCTGGGCGCCGCCGGCAGCGAGACGGAAGCCGACGAAGACCTCGTCGAAGATCAGCACGATGCCGCGCTCCGTGCAGACGTCGCGCAGCTTCTTGAGCCATTCGGTATAGGCCGCGCGGTCGAAATTGCCGCCGCGGGAGGAATCAACCAGCGAGGAGTCGCCGGGCGCGTTGCTATTCGGATGCAGCCCCTGCAGCGGATTGACCAGCACGCAGGCGATGTCCTTGCGCGTCCGCAGCACGTGCAGCGTCTTCTCCGACATCTCGGCGAGGGTGTAGGTCTCGTGCGCGGTGATCGGATTGCCGACGCCGGGCTGCACGTCGCCCCACCAGCCGTGATAGGCGCCGGCGAAGCGGACCAGATGGGTGCGCCTGGTGTGGTAGCGCGCGAGCCGCACCGCCTGCATCACGGCTTCGGTGCCGGACATGTGAAAGGACACTTCGTCGAGGCCCGAGATCTGGCACAGCCGCGCTACGTTATCGAGGATGACGGGGTGGTAGGGGCCGAGCACCGGTCCGAGCAAGTGCGCCCGCTTCTCGGAGCCCTCGATGCACTCCTTGTAGAAGTCGTTGCCGAAGATGTTGACGCCGTAGGACCCCGTGAGGTCGTAGGAGGTGTTGCCGTCGACATCGGTGACGGTGACGCCGCGCGAGGACTCCACGAAGCTCGAGGTGCCCAAATGCTCGCGAACGAGACGCGAGAACTGGAACGGCACGCGGTAAGTTTCGGTGAAGTGCAGGTCGGAGATCTTTTCCGCCGCTTCCTTCGTCATCGCGCGGCCCTTGGGGTAGCGCTCGGCGTAGAGACGCGCGAGACGGAAGAAGCCGTCCTTGCGCTGGGCCACGATGTTTGGGGGCGCGCCGTCGCAGGCGAAGTATGCATCGCCTTCGAATTCGTAGAACGGGAGCAGCCTCGCCACCCGGCGGGACATCTTGGAATGTCCGGCGAGCGAGCGGTGCTTGGCGCGGGACAATTCGATCCGCGCCTTGATCTTCGGGAAGGCGGCGGCAGCGGACGCTGCGGCGGCCACGGACAAAGAAAGAATCGGGAGTGTCGTTTCCATGACAACAAGCGCTAATACTGCGAGCTGACAGATTCATGACAGTCAAAGCCCTCATCGCCACTTTCACCCAGCAGGAAGACCTCAACTTCCTGTTGACCAACCGCATCCCCCGCGCCGCGCTAACCCGCTTCATGGGCTGGTTCTCCAAGATCGAGAACCCGCTGGTCCGGGACGGCTCCATCGCGCTGTGGAAGCTGTTCTCCGACCTCGATCTGTCGGAGGCGCGCAAGACTCATTTCAGGAGTCTGCACGAGTGCTTCACCCGGGAGCTCAAGCCGGGCCTGCGGCCCTTTGATCCGGACCCCTCCACTGTCGCCAGTCCGTCCGACGGCATCGTCGGCGCTCATGGCCGGATCGCGGACACCGAGCTGTTCCAGGTCAAGGGCGCGCCGTACTCGCTGCTCGATTTGCTCGGCGATTCCGTGCTGGTCGACCAGCACCGCAACGGCTCCTTCGTCACGCTGCGGCTGACCTCGAGCATGTATCATCGCTTCCATGCGCCCTTTGACGCGCATATCGAGCGCGTCACGCTGATCCATGGCGATGTCTGGAACGTCAACCCGATCGCGCTGAAGCGGGTTGAGCGTCTGTTCTGCAAGAACGAGCGCGCGGTGATCCGCACGCATCTATCAACTGGCGAAGCCGTGACGCTGGTTCCGGTCGCCGCGATCCTGGTCGCAAGCATCCGGCTGCATTTCCTCGACATGGTGCTGAATGCGCAGACCAGGGGGCCGGTCAATTTTCCCTGCGACGTCAACGTGAGCAAGGGCGAGGAGCTCGGCTGGTTCGAGCACGGCTCGACTATCATCATCCTTGCGCCCGGCGATTTCACCTTCTGCGACGGCATCGCCGAGGGCACGCGCATTCGCGCAGGTCAAGCGCTGCTGAGAAAAAACTAGCCTTCAATCAGCCGCGTCGGCCGCCTATATCGTCCCTGGGGACGTTTCTGCGACGACGGATTTGGTGATGGCACGGGCGCCGGTCATGGCGGCGGGTGGTATTGTGCTGCGGCGAGGTGCGCCGCCGCTGGTTGCCGTCGTGCGCCAGCGCAAGCGCAACGAATGGGTTTTGCCCAAGGGCAAGCTCGACGACGGCGAAACACCGAAGCAGGCCGCGCATCGCGAAGTGCTGGAAGAGACCGGCCACGACGTCGCCATCCACGAATTTCTGGGCACGCTCGTCTATCAGTCCGGCGGGCGCTCCAAGGTCGTGCATTTCTGGCGCATGGAGGCAGGGGACGGTCCGGTCCGCAAGCTGATGAACGACATCAAGGCGGTCGACTGGCTGACGCTGGAAGACGCGCTCGCGCGCCTGTCGCGCGAGTACGAGCGCGTGTTTCTGACCCAGGTCGGCCCGATCGCGCTTGCGGCGGCGGGGCTTGCATCGTCGTCTGCGCCCGAGCCGACGCTGGCAACCGACGACGTCGATGCAGCTTTGCAGACACTGACACCGGCTGAAGCGGCCTCGGTGGGCGAGTTGCGGCACGGTCTGTTGCAGAAGGTCAAGGCGTGGCTGCGCGGCGAGGCGTGAGTTTAGCAACATCGCTGTCGAGCCGCGCTGACAGTTCCCCTCTCCCCTTGTGGCAGAGGGTGGTTCGCCGCAAAGCGGCGAGACGGGTGAGCGACTATCTCTGTTGTCAAGTTGCATTGGCGTAGGCGGTGCGCGCATCGCGTGCCTTG
>NZ_JBVVPC010000009.1:0-191926 GCF_055807355.1 Bradyrhizobium sp. Ken01 | reverse complement strand
TATCCCGGCAACAACTTCGACAGCCTCGTCGGCGGTTCCGGCACGGTCACTGGTGTCAACCAGTTCACCTACACCGCGGACTTCGGTCAGGGCGTCACGGCGTCGTTCTCGGCTGAAGACGTTTCCTCGTACTATCAGGCCGGCAACCTGAACATGACCGGCGCTTCGTCCGCCAGCTTCTCTTATGGCTCCAACGCCATCGGCGGCACCCGTTCGCCGAACCTCGTTGGTATGGTGCGTGTCGATCAGGCCTGGGGTCTTTTCCAGGCGTCGGTGGCTGCGCATGACAACCACGTTGGTTACTACGGCGCATCCGAGGCCACTGGCCACCCCGACGACAAGTGGGGCTGGGCAGTTCAGCTGGCTCTGTCGATCAAGAACATCCCGACTGGTGCGGGTGACGTGATCAACATTTCGGGCGTCTACACCGACGGTGCCACCCGCTACAACTTCCAGAACCTGGCGGGCAGCTCCTACTCGATGTTCGGCGGCACGGGTCTCGCGGGTGCCTACGGCAGCTTCGGCTTCGCTTCGGCTCCGGACACGGTGTATGTCACTGGTTCGTCGCAGGAGACGGTCAAGACCTGGGGCTTCCGTGGCGCCTACACCCACAACTGGGATCCCTACTGGAACACCGCGATCTACGGTGCTTACGCTCAGGCCCAGTTCGGCACTCTCGCCAAGACCACGCTCTGCGGCGCTGGTGGTGCGTTCGTGACGGGCGTTGCAGCTGGCGTTACCTCCTGTAACCCGGACTTCGCCGTCGGTCAGGTCGGTATCATCACCCGCTGGACCCCGGTCAAGAACCTGACGTTCTCGGCGGACGTCGCCTGGACTCATCTCGACCAGAAGTACTCTGGTACGGTGACCCCGGCTGCGACCATCGCGGTTCCCGCCAAGCCGGCGGCGACCTACGAGCTGAAGGATCAGAATTCGGTCGTTATGCTCCTCCGCGCTCAGCGCAACTGGTAAGTTCGGTCTAACGACCTGACAGAGAGCCCCGGCGGGAAACCGCCGGGGCTTTTTCTTTTTGCCGGCGCTGCTTGTTCTTGGCTCTGCCCATGGCGGTGGCGTCGGAGCGAGGCTGTCCGTTGCTCGATCGTTCGTCGTGACCGGATCGAAGCTGCTGCGGGAGAGGGGGTCTCTGCGCACGCCATCCCGACCAACCGCGCGGTTCTGACCCGCGTTGACGAACGCAGACCTGCGCCCCCCGCTTATCTGGTGTTAAACCCGCAAGGATCGACGCCTTCTTGTTGGAGCCGCAGGGCAAGGGAGAGCTCGCCAATTGACGGCGACCCTGCAGGCCCGAAGAGCTTGGCAGCTCACAACGTTCTGACAGTTCGCAAGGTTCTGGCAGTCACGAAGGCGCGTGTCGAGAAAGCGCGCCTGGCGATCGTACTCCAGCTCTTCTTCAGTGGCTCAAGTCCCGGCGACGATGGCGCTCGCGACCAATGGCTTCCCAACAGCGTGCCGACGGAGGATGACCGCTATTCCACGCTGCCGGCGCCGCGGCGCAAATCGGCCTCGATCTGCAACCGCGTGCCGCCGCCGAAGCGGGCGCGGTAGACCTGAAGGTTCTCCATGATCCGCTGCACATAGTTGCGCGTCTCGGAGAACGGGATCAGCTCGACCCAGTCGACCGCGTCGACTTTGGGGTCGCGCGGATCGCCGTAGCGATCGATCCACTTCTTCACACTGCCGCGGCCGGCATTGTAGGCGGCGAAGGTCATGATGTAAGAGCCGCGATAGTCCTCGAGCAGCCCACCGAGCTCGGCCGAGCCGAGCGTGGCGTTGTAGGCCGAATCGTTCTTCAGACGCGCCAGATCGTAGGTCCCGCCGTGCCGCTTGCAGACATAGCGCGCAGCGTCCGGCGTCACCTGCATCAGCCCGTAGGCCTGTGCCGGCGAGACCACACGGGGATTGAAGGCGCTCTCCTGCCGCGCGATGGCGTAGATGATGCTGCGCTCGACCTCGGGGCCGATCGGCGTGAATTGCGGAATGCCGTTGACGGGATAGGCATAGAAATCGAACGGCAGCCCGCGATTGAGCGCGGCCTTGCCGAGCAGCAGCATGCCGCGCGCGTCGTTGTGGCGCTGGGCGAGCTCGCCGAGGCCGGCAAGCGCTTCGGGATCGCCGTTCTCGCCCATGTCGGCGAGCAACGGTATCGCCATCTCGCGCTCGTCGAACTCGTAGAGCAGCTGCGCGGCGCGCACGATCTCCAGCCGTTCGGCACCGCGGCTGCGCGGCTGAGCGTTGAGCTCGATCTGCGGCAGGCCGAGCTTGGCGCGTGCGAGCTGGCCGTAATAGCTGGTGGATTGCTCGGCGGCTCGTGCGTAGGCGTTGCGCGCCTCCTGCTGGCGGCCTGCAGCTTCCGCGGCGCGACCTTGCCAATAGCCGGCGCGCGCCAGCGTGGTCGGATTGACGCTGCCGATCCCGATGCGGGCAAAATGCTGGGTAGCGGCCGCGGGATCGTTGAGGAAGCGCAGCGCGATCCAGCCTGCGGTGAACTCCTGCTCGGTCTTGTAGATGTCGCGCGAGGGCAGGGCCGCATCGCGCGCGATCAGATAGGCGCTGCGGAATTCCTCGGTGTCGATCATCTTGCGCGCCAGGAGGCGCCGCTCGATCCACCATTCGTCGAGATTGTAGAGCCGGCCCGGATCCTTCGGTGCCGACAGCATGAGCTGGGCGGCTTCCGCAAATTTCTCCTCGCGGCGCAGCAGCTGGATCTTGCTGAAGATGAAGCCAGGATCCCCGTGCAGCTCGCGCGGCACGGCGTCGAGCAGGGCACGGGCGTTTGGCGCTTTCTTGAGGGAGGCGATGCGGGCCTTGGCGAGGGCGACGTAGCCGGCTCCGAGGCGCTTCGCAGCACGCAGTGCGGCCTCGTTCTCGCTGCCGTAGAGCAGCGTGTCCATCCGCGCCTTCTGATCGCCGGGCGTCAGCAGCGCGCCGAACTGGTCGAGTGCGTTGTTCTCGGTGTCTTCCGACATCGGGTCGCTGCGCCAGGCATCGCGCACCAGACGTTCGGCGTTGGCGCGGTCGCCGCGCGACAGCATCGCCTTGGCGAGCGTGAAGCGGCCCTTGGCGGACACGGGGGATTCGTTCTCGAACCACGACCATGCGACCTGGTCGTCGCGCCTGTCGTCCCACATCGCGGCCTCCAGGCGCCGACGCAGGAAGGTCTGCGACGGCCAGCTCGGATTGGCGGAGAGGAAGGCGCGGTAGCGCTCCACAGTCGCGCCATTGTCCTCGCTGCGAAGGATGATCCATTCCGCGAGTTTTCGCGCGACGGGATCCGAGATCGTGGCTGCGGCATTAGTCGCATCGCCCGCCTTGCGCTTGCGCACGAGCTCGATGACGGTCTCCAGCGTGTCCTTGTCGGCTTGCGACGTCGAGGATGTCGCGGCAATCGCAGCCGGTGTGACCGGTTTGCGCGGGGCGGCGTGCTGGCGGGTCGCCGGAGCCAGGACAGGAGCCGCGACGGGTCTGGCGGGCGCCGGGGCGGTCGGTCTGACGGTGGCTGTCGCAGCCGGCGCGGGTGCGGTCTTCGGGACCGAGCCGCCAGCGGTCGGCGTTGACTTTGGCGCGGGAGCCGCAGGCTTCAGCTTGTCCTTCGCAGGTTCCTTGCCTGCGTTCTTGCCTGCGTTCTTGCCAGCATCCTTGCCAGCATCCTTGGCAGGCTTCTTCGCGGCATCCTTGGCGGGGGGACTGGTCGCGCCCTTGCTTGCGCCCTTACTTGCCCCCTTGGCGGCGTCCTTCGAAGTTTCCTTGCCGGTTCCCTTGGGCGCGCCCTTCGCAGTGTCCTTGGCGGCGGGCTTCGGGGTTTCCTTGGCAGTCTCCGCCGTTGTCTCGTTGGATTTGGCCCAGGCGGCGCAGCCGGCCGACAGCCCTGCCATCAGGCACACGATCAGGCCGGCGGATCGCCATGCGGCGCGCGGAAAGGAGATCACGGCGTTTCGTCGCCCCGAATCAGTCAATTGGCTCAAGACCCAGCTGTACAATATCTGGCTGTATTTGATTGAATATGCGGACAAAATACCAACAGCCGCTTACCTTCGCCGGGTTTGCACCACCACCGCGGCAAAATCGCGGCCTAAACGGTGCGTCAGGCGGAGGCGGGTCTTTTACCGGCGGGATAGACCCGATATGAATGCGGCCTGCGCTCAAGATTGCCGCGTACGGAGGAAGTCCATGGCAGCAAAGACGAAATTCCGGGGATCGTTCACCGCCTTGGTCACGCCGTTCAAGAACGGCTCGCTGGATGAGGCGGCGTTCCGCTCCCTGGTCAACTGGCAGATTTCAGAGGGCACCAATGGCCTGGTCCCGGTCGGCACCACCGGCGAGAGCCCCACGCTGAGCCATGACGAGCACAAGAAGGTCGTCGAATGGTGCATCGAGGAAGCGAAAGGCCGCGTGCCTGTCGTCGCCGGCGCCGGCTCCAACTCGACCAAGGAGGCGATCGAGCTCGCCCAGCACGCCGAGAAGGCGGGCGCCAATGCGGTTCTGGTCGTGACGCCCTACTACAACAAGCCGACTCAGGAAGGCATGTATCAGCACTTCAAGGCGATCAACGACGCGATCGGGATTCCGATTATCATCTACAACATCCCGCCGCGCTCGGTGATCGACATGTCGGTCGACACCATGACGCGGCTGTGGGAGCTGAAGAACATCGCCGGCGTCAAGGACGCCACCGCCAGCATGGTCCGCGTCTCGCAGCAGCGCGCGGCGATGGGCGAGGACTTCAACCAGCTCTCGGGCGAGGATGCGACCATCCTCGGTTACATGGCGCATGGTGGCCATGGCTGCATCTCTGTGACCTCGAACGTCGCGCCGCGGCTGTGCTCCGAGTTCCAGGCCGCCTGGGCGAAAGGCGACCATGCCACCGCGTTGAAGCTGCATGACAAGCTGATGCCGCTCCACAACAACCTCTTCATCGAGAGCAATCCGGCGCCGATCAAGTACGCGCTGTCTCTGCTCGGCAAGCTGGACGAGACGTTGCGGCTGCCGATGGTGCCGGTCACCGAACCGACCCGCGTTGCCGTGCGCAGCGCGATGGTTCATGCTGGCCTTATCAACTGACGCGCTAGCCGATCGGGGAATTTTTCATGGCGATCGAGGAAAGAGGCACGCGGATGCTCAGGGAGTTCCGCGAGTTCGCCATGAAGGGCAACGTCGTCGACCTCGCGGTCGGCGTCATCATCGGCGCGGCCTTCGGCGCCATCGTGACGTCGCTGGTCGGCGACGTGATCATGCCGATCATCGGAGCGGCCACCGGCGGCCTCGACTTCTCGAACTACTTCACGCCGCTTTCGGGCAAGGTCACCGCCGCAAATCTCGCGGACGCGAAAAAGCAGGGCGCCGTCTTGGCTTGGGGCAACTTCCTCACGCTGACGATCAACTTCATCATCATTGCCTTCGTGCTGTTCCTGGTGATCCGTGCCATGAACAAGTTGAAGCGCAAGGACGAGGCCGGGCCTGCCGCTCCGCCGAAGCCGTCGGCCGAGGTCGAGCTGCTGACCGAGATCCGCGATCTCCTCAAGAAGTCTTGACGCGCTCGCTTCATCCAAACTGTTAGCGTCCTCGCGCATCTCGATCAGGTTTGTCTTCCATGGCTGACAAGAACGAACGTCCGATCAAGGTCATGGCGGAAAATCGCAAGGCCCGCTTCAACTATGCGATCGAGGATACGATCGAGGTCGGCATTGCGTTGACCGGCACCGAGGTCAAGTCGATCCGCAACGGCAAGAGCACGATCGCGGAATCCTACGCCGATTCCAAGGACGGCGAGATCTGGCTGATCAACGCCACTATTCCGGAATATCTCCAGGGCAACCGCTTCAATCATGAGCCCAAGCGGCCGCGAAAATTGCTGCTGCATCGCAAGCAGATCAACAAGCTGATGGGTGCGGTCGACCGCGAAGGCATGACGCTGATCCCGCTCAAGCTTTACTTCAACGAGCGTGGTCGCGCCAAATTGCAGCTCGCGGTTGCAAAGGGCAAGAAGCTGCACGATAAGCGCGAGTCCGAGAAGAAGCGCGACTGGAGCCGGGAGAAGGGCCGCCTGATGCGGGCGAGGGGATAGCGGGATGACTCAGAGAAACCTGCTGGAGGTCGATTGGACCCGGATTCCCGCACCCGCGGATGATGGCGGCGCCGCGCACCTGAAAGGCATGACGCTGCCGCCGGTCAGCCTGCTCGCCACTGACGACACGTCAGTTGCGCTGTCGGCGCTGCGTGGCCGGACCGTGGTGTTCGCCTATCCGCGCACCGGCGAGCCCGGCAAGATTGCGCTGGTCGACGATTGGGACATGATCCCGGGCGCGCGCGGCTGTACGCCGCAGACTTGTGCATTTCGCGATCTGTTCGCCGAGCTGAAGGCCGCCGGCGCCGCGCAGGTGTACGGCCTCTCGACCCAAAGCAACGCATACCAGACCGAAATGGCCTCGCGGCTGCATCTGCCGTTCCCGGTGCTCTCGGACGAGAAGCTGGCGCTTACGCGCGCCCTGAATTTGCCGACGATGGAGGTCGCGGGCCTGACGCTGATCAAGCGCCTCGCGCTGATCGTCGACGACGCCAGGATCACGCATGTGTTCTATCCGGTGTTTCCGCCCGACCGGAACGCCGGCGATGTACTGGACTGGCTGAAGGCCAATCCGGCCAAGGATTTGTCGAAGGATTAGTCGAGGTCGGCCTTCACCTTCGCGAACACGGAGCGGAACATGTCCGGCGTCAGCACGCGGGTGTTCGTGTTGTAGCGGGAGCAGTGATAGCTGTCGTAGAGCCTGAATGCGCCGGCCTGATGCACGGCGCCGTGGCCGAAGGGGGCTTGCGATCCCTTCAGGTTCAGCGGCTTGAGCACGGTGTCGTGCGCAATGCGCCCAAGGGCGACGATCGCACGCAGGTTCGGCATCGTTGCGAGATTCGCCACGAGGAACTGCCGGCAGGTGTTGATCTCGACCGGCAGCGGCTTGTTCTGCGGCGGCACGCAATGCACCGCATTGGCGATCCGACAGTCGACCAGCTTCAGGCCGTCGTCGGGACGTGCCTGATATTGGCCCTTGGCGAAGCCGTATTCGAGCAGCGTCGCGTAGAGCAGGTCGCCGGCATAGTCGCCGGTGAAGGGACGGCCGGTGCGGTTGGCGCCCTGCATCCCCGGCGCAAGGCCGACGATCAGCAGGCGCGCCTTGATGTCGCCGAAAGGCGCAACCGGCGCATTGTGCCACAATGGCTCGCGCGCGCGGTTCGCCTCGCGAAAGGCGACCAGGCGCGGACAGAGCGGACAGTCACGGTCGGGGACGAGGCTGAGAGGCTGGCGGCTTGACCGGGCCGCCTCACTCCTCGAAGTCGTCATCGCCCCTCGCCGGCGCCATCGTGGTTGCGCGCTGGAGGAACTGCGGAGCGTGGTGGCGCGCCTCGCGGTCGCCGCGGTCACGCGGGGCGGGGCGTTCCGACGGGTCGCGGCCGAGCTTTGACTGCAGCTCGACGAGGTCGGTGAAGACGTCGGCCTGGCGGCGCAGCTCGTCGGCGATCATGGGCGGCTGGCTCGCGATCGTGGAAATCACGGTGACCCGCACGCCACGACGCTGAACGGCCTCGACCAGAGAGCGGAAGTCGCCGTCACCCGAGAACAGCACCATCTGGTCGATGTGCTCGGCGAGCTCCATCGCGTTCACGGCGAGCTCGATGTCCATGTTGCCCTTGACCTTGCGGCGGCCGGAGGCGTCGATGAACTCCTTGGTCGCCTTGGTGACGACGGTGTAGCCGTTGTAGTCGAGCCAGTCGATCAGCGGCCGGATCGAGGAGTACTCCTGATCCTCGATGATCGCGGTGTAGTAGAACGCCCTCAGCAGCGTCCCGCGGCTCTGAAACTCCTTCAGCAGGCGCTTGTAATCGATGTCGAAGCCCAGAGTTTTCGCCGTCGCGTAGAGATTGGCTCCGTCGATGAAGAGCGCGATCTTGTCGGTAGAGGAAGGTGACATTCAGTTTGCTCGCGTAGAGTTCGTGATTGATCGTTTATTGTTGGCGCGGCGACAGCAAGCCGCGCACTTCTAAAGTCCCGCCGAAACCCGTCGAAACCGCAAATCCGGAGAAGTCGGGGCAATCAAGGTATAGTTATGGCCAACTTGCACAGACCCGGCGCTGCCGTCGCCGGCAGACCGCGAAACCACCCATCCCAGCCCCAATGTGGGGGTAGCAGAGCCGTTTGGCGAGGCCAAATCACAAATTGGCCTTGCGAAACCCTCCCGGCCCCTATAACTACCGGCATTCATCCACATATTTCGTCCCACCCACAACGGAGCGACAGTCGATGGCTCGCGTCACCGTAGAAGATTGTATCGACAAGGTCGACAACCGGTTTGACCTGGTCCTGCTGGCCGCCCACCGGGCCCGCATGATTTCGTCTGGTTCACAACTAACGGTTGACCGCGATAACGACAAGAACCCTGTTGTGTCTTTGCGCGAAATTGCAGAGACCACCATTTCTCCGGAAGACCTCCGCGAGGAGCTGGTGCACTCGCTGCAGAAGTTCGTCGAGGTCGACGAGCCCGAGCCGGACACCGTGCCGCTGATCGGTTCCGCCGGTGCAAGCGTGGATGCAGACGATACCGAAGTCGCGGTTGAGCGCATGACGGAAGAAGAGCTCCTGAAGGGTCTCGAAGGCCTCGCGCCGCCCGAGGAGCAGCCCGAGGAAGACGAGTAAATCGTCCCATCGCGCTCATCGACTTCTTTGTGATCTTATCAAAGGCCCGAACCGTCGTTCGGGCCTTTGCTTTTGTTGGCGTTTTCGTGGTTACCATAGCGTCGTCGGTTCGCGCCTGTCCCTGTCACTGAATTGATCGGACACGCGCGCGATCGGAGCTAAGATGTATACAACGGGCTCTGTCGTGGTCCGTTTGAAGGCAGGACGGCATGGTATATCGACGCCGCACACCAACGCAGATGCAGGCCGCAACCGAATCGGTTGCCGTGGCCCCGACTGCGCCGGTGGCGCGCCCTGCGAAGCCTCGCGCCCGCATGATGCGTCAATATGACCTCGTCGAGCGCGTCAGGTCCTACAATCCCAACACCGACGAAGATTTGCTGAACCGCGCCTATGTCTACGCCATGAAGGCGCACGGCTCGCAGACCCGCGCCTCGGGCGACCCGTACTTCTCGCATCCGCTCGAAGTGGCGGCGATTCTCACCGACCTGAAGCTCGACGACGCCACCATCGTGGCTGCACTGCTGCACGACACGATCGAGGACACCGAAGCGACGCGGGCCGAGATCGACCAGATCTTCGGGCCCGAGATCGGCGCGCTGGTCGAGGGCCTGACCAAGCTGAAGCGGCTGGAACTGGTGTCGCGGGAGGCCAAGCAGGCCGAGAATCTGCGCAAATTGTTGCTGGCGATTGCCGACGACGTCCGCGTGCTCCTGGTGAAGCTCGCCGATCGCCTGCACAACATGCGCACGCTGGACTTTGTGCCGACGGAATCGCGACGGCGCATTGCCGAGGAGACGCTCGACATCTATGCGCCGCTGGCCGGGCGCATGGGCATGCAGGAGATGCGCGAGGAGCTGGAGGACCTGTCGTTCCGGACCCTCGATCCAGAAGCGTATTCGGTGGTGATGCAGCGGCTCGATGCGCTGGCCGAGCGCAACCGCAATCTGATCGGCGAAATCGAGGACCAGCTCTCCAACAATCTGCGCCACCGCGGCCTGGGGGCGCGGGTCTATGGCCGCCGCAAGAAGCCATTCTCGATCTGGACCAAGATGGAGCGCAAGTCGGTCGGCTTCGAGCAATTGTCCGACATCTTCGGCTTCCGCGTCGTCGTCAACGACATCGAGGCCTGCTACCGCGCGCTCGGCATCGTCCACACGAACTGGCCGGTCGTGCCCGGGCGGTTCAAGGACTACATCTCGACGCCGAAGCAGAACGACTACCGCTCGATCCACACCACCGTGATCGGCCCCGGCAACCAGCGCGTCGAGCTGCAGATCCGCACCGAGGCGATGGACCAGATCGCCGAGCGCGGCATCGCCGCGCACGTGTTCTACAAGGAAGGCGTGGGCTCGCCGACCGAATTCCTCAAGCGCGAGTCCAATGCGTTCGCCTGGTTGCGCCACACCATCGGCATCCTCTCGGAGAGCGCCAATCCCGAGGAATTCCTCGAGCACACCAAGCTCGAGTTGTTCCACGACCAGGTGTTCTGCTTCACGCCGAAGGGCAAGCTGATCGCGCTGCCGCGCCATGCCAACGTGATCGACTTCGCCTATGCCGTGCACACCGACGTCGGCAACAGCGCGGTAGGCTGCAAGATCAACGGCCAGTTTGCGCCGCTGTCCTCGGAGCTCCAGAACGGCGACGAGGTCGAGGTGCTGACCTCGGAAGCGCAAGCGGCGCCGCCGTCCGCCTGGGAAACGCTCGCGGTCACCGGCAAGGCGCGCGCCGCGATCCGCCGCGCCACCAGGACGGCGGTGCGCGATCAATATGTCGGTCTCGGCCGACGCATCGTCGAGCGCCTGTTCGAGCGCGCCAAGATCGAATATGCCGACGACAAGCTCAAAGGCGCGCTGCCGCGCCTCGCGCGGACCTCGATCGAGGACGTCATGGCGGCTGTGGGGCGCGGCGAGATCAAGGCTTCCCACGTCGCGCGTGCGATGTATCCCGACTACAAGGAGGAGCGCATCGCGCGCTACGGCGTCAAGAAGGGGCTTGCCGCCAAGCTCAAGGAGAAGTCGTCGGAATCGCCGCGCAGCCCGGTCGCGATCCCGATCCGCGGCATCAATTCCGACCTGCCGGTGAAGTTCGCGCCGAACGGCGGCGCAGTGCCCGGTGACCGCATCGTCGGCATCGTCACGCCGGGCGAGGGCATCACCATCTACCCGATCCAGGCACCGGCCCTGAAGGATTTCGAGGAAGAGCCGGAGCGCTGGCTCGACGTGCGCTGGGACATCGAGGACTCCGCGCCGCAGCGCTTCCCGGCCCGCATCAAGGTCGAGAACGTCAACGAGCCCGGCGCGCTGGCGCAGATCGCGACCGTAATCGCCGAGCACGACGGCAACATCGACAACATCAGCATGCAGCGCCGCTCACCGGATTTCACGGAGACGACGATCGATCTCGAAGTCTACGATCTCAAGCATTTGAGCGCGATCCTGGCCCAGCTGCGCGCGAAGGCGGTCGTCGCCCGCGCCGAACGTGTTAATGGATAGACGCCTTCCGTCTTGGTCTATTCCTATGATTCCGTGAGTCCCGAAATGCCTGCACCTCCGCTC
Source organism: Bradyrhizobium sp. Ken01 (assembly GCF_055807355.1). Lineage (NCBI taxonomy): Bacteria > Pseudomonadati > Pseudomonadota > Alphaproteobacteria > Hyphomicrobiales > Nitrobacteraceae > Bradyrhizobium > Bradyrhizobium sp. Ken01. The sequence goes on along the minus strand of NZ_JBVVPC010000009.1, from coordinate 180,667 downwards.
CGCCTCGGCGTCAATGTCGACCATGTCGCGACCCTGCGCAACGCGCGCGGCGGCCGCAATCCCGATCCGGTGCGCGCGGCGCTGCTGGCGATCGAGGCCGGTGCCGACGGCATCACTGCTCATCTGCGCGAGGATCGCCGGCACATCCGCGACGAGGACATGGCGCGGCTGAAAGCCGAGATCTCCAAGCCGCTCAATTTCGAGATGGCGGCGACCGACGACATGATGCGCATCTCGCTCGCCACCAAGCCGCATGCGGTGTGCCTGGTGCCAGAGCGGCGCCAGGAGGTGACGACCGAAGGCGGGCTCGACGCCGTCGGCCAGCACAATGCGCTGGCGCCTTATATCGCGCGGCTGAACGATGCCGGCATCCGGGTGTCGCTGTTCATCGCGGCCGATCCCGCCCAGATCGAGACGGCGGCGCGGCTGCGCGCGCCCGTGATCGAGATCCACACCGGCGCCTGGTGCGACGCCGTCCTCGACGGTCACGCCGATAAGGCCGATGCCGAATGGCGGCGAATCGTGGCAGGGGCGAAGCTGGCGAAGGAAGCGGGGCTGGAGGTTCACGCCGGACACGGGCTGGACTACGCGACGGCGGAGACGATCGCCGGCTTGCCGGACATCATGGAGCTCAACATCGGCTACTACATGATCGGCGAAGCCCTGTTCGTCGGTCTCGCCGAGACGGTGCGCAGCATGCGCGCGGCGATGGACCGCGGCCGGAGCCGGGCATGATCATCGGCATCGGCTCCGATCTGATCGACATCACCCGTGTCGGCAAGGTGATCGATCGCCATGGCGAGCGCTTCCTCGACCGCATCTTCACCGCGGCCGAGCGGGCCAAGGCGGAGCGGCGCGCCAAGAACGAGAAGATGGTGGTGGCAACCTACGCCAAGCGCTTCGCCGCCAAGGAGGCCTGTTCCAAGGCGCTCGGCACCGGCATCAGGCGCGGCGTGTGGTGGCGCGACATGGGGGTGGTCAACCTGCCGGGAGGACGCCCAACGATGCAATTGACGGGCGGGGCGCTGGCCCGGCTCCAGGCCCTGACGCCGGAGGGCTTCGCGGCGCAGATCGACCTGTCGATCACCGATGACTGGCCGTTGGCGCAGGCCTTCGTCATCATTTCCGCCGTGCCGCTGGCGAAACCCTGATTAGGCACCGATCATTTTATAATTCGTATTCAAAATCAAATGCTTAGGCAGTTTTGATGCGATCCTTGATTGCGTGGCCTCCGACAACCGTCTAAAAGTCCGCGGACGCAAATCAGGCTGGGCGAATTCGGCTTTACGCCGGAATTGGCCCTCATTATCAGAATCAGGACAATCTCCTTGGGCCGCGAGCGATGGGCTGTTCGCGGGAGGAGGGCGCGCTGTGACCGCCCGCCGGAATTGAGAGAGCAATGAGCGTGACTTCAGGAACGAAAACTGAGAGCGGCGTCGGCGAAACGATCCGGGTCGTGATCCACGCTCTCCTGATCGCGCTGGTGATCCGCACCTTCCTGTTTCAGCCGTTCAACATCCCATCCGGCTCGATGAAGGGGACGCTGCTGGTCGGCGACTATCTGTTCGTCTCGAAATATTCCTACGGCTACAGCCACTACTCGATCCCGTTCTCGCCGCCGCTGTTCTCGGGGCGCATCTGGGGCTCGGACCCGAACCGCGGCGACATCGTCGTATTCCGCCTGCCGAAGGACGATTCCACCGACTACATCAAGCGCGTGATCGGCCTGCCCGGCGACCGCATCCAGATGCGGGACGGGCTGCTCTACATCAACGACACGCCGGTCGAGCGGCAGCGCATGAGCGAATTTGTCGGCGAGGACCCCTGCGGCGCCGAAGGCGGCGGCGTCTCCCGGGTGAAGCGCTGGAAGGAAACGCTGCCGAACGGCGTGTCCTACGAAACGCTGGACTGCGCCGACAACGGATACGTCGACAACACCAACGTCTACACCGTGCCGACCGGCCACTTCTTCATGATGGGCGACAACCGCGACAACTCCACCGATAGCCGCTTCCTTGGCCAGGTTGGCTACGTGCCGCAGGAGAATTTGATCGGGCGCGCCCAGATGATCTTCTTCTCGATCGCCGAAGGCGAGCATGCCTGGATGTTCTGGCGCTGGCCCTGGGCGGTGCGCTGGAATCGCTTCTTCAAAATCGTCCGATGAAAGACGAAGCCAAGGACATCGCAACCCTGCCGACCGAGGCGCAAGCGGGCCCCGACGGCGAAGCTGCGACCAAGAGCCTTGAGAGCAAGACGCCTGAAAACAAGGCGCCTGCAAAGAAGAAGCGGGTGCGGAGCAGCAAGGCCAGGGGCTTGGATGCGAATGCGGGGCTCGAGGCGCGCATCGGCTACAGCTTTGCCGATCCGAACCTTTTGATGCAAGGCATCACGCATGTCTCCGCGTTGAAGTCCGGGCGCAAGCGCGGTGACAGCTATCAGCGGCTGGAATTCCTCGGCGACCACGTGCTCGGGCTCGTCGTCTCCGACATGCTCTATCACGCCTTCCCGAACGCCGACGAAGGCGAGATGTCCAAGCGACTTGCCGAACTGGTGCGCAAGGAGAGCTGCGCCGACGTTGCCAAGTCGCTCGGTCTGCTCGACGACATCAAGCTCGGCTCGGTCGGCTCCAGCGCCGACGCGCGCCTGCGCAAGAGCGTGCTCGGCGATATCTGCGAGGCCGTGATCGGCGCCGTCTTCCTCGATGGCGGCTACGCGGCGGCGGCCGATTTCGTCAAGCGCAACTGGACGGAGCGCATGCACAAGCCGCGACGTCCCTTGCGCGATCCCAAGACCGTTCTCCAGGAATGGGCGCAGGGCAAGGGATTGCCGACGCCTGTTTATCGCGAGGTCGAGCGCACCGGCCCGCATCATGATCCGCAATTCCGCGTCGCGGTCGATCTGCCGGGTCTCGCTCCGGCGGAAGGTATCGGCGGCAGCAAGCGCGCGGCAGAGAAAGTGGCAGCTTCAGTGATGATCGAACGTGAAGGCGTTGGCGGCGGCAATGACGGTTGAAGCAAGCGGCGAGGCGCCAACTGCTACGCGCTGCGGCTTCGTCGCGCTGATCGGCGCGCCCAACGTCGGCAAATCCACGCTGGTCAATGCGCTGGTCGGGGCCAAGGTCACGATCGTCTCGCGCAAGGTGCAGACCACGCGCGCGCTGATCCGCGGCATCGTGATCGAGAACAACGCACAGATCATCCTGGTCGATACGCCCGGCATCTTCCTGCCCAAGCGCCGGCTGGACCGCGCCATGGTCTCGACCGCCTGGAGCGGCGCGCATGACGCCGATCTCGTCTGCGTGCTGCTGGATGCCAAGGCCGGCATCGACGAGGAAGCCGAGGCGATCCTCACCAAGGTCGCCAGCGTCAAGCACGAGAAGATTCTGGTCATCAACAAGGTCGACCTGGTCCAGCGCGAGAAGCTGCTGGCGCTGGCGCAGGCCGCCAACGAGCGCATGGCCTTCGCGAAGACCTTCATGATCGCGGCGATCTCCGGCGACGGCGTCGACGACCTCAGGCATACACTGGCCGAGATCGTGCCGCCGGGGCCGTTCCTCTATCCCGAAGACCAGATGTCGGACGCGCCGATGCGGCAGCTTGCGGCCGAGATCACCCGCGAGAAGATCTTTCGCAAGCTGCACCAGGAATTGCCCTACCAGTCCACCGTCGAGACCGACAAGTGGGAGGAGCGTAAGGACAAATCGGTGCGCATCGAGCAGACGATTTTCGTCGAGCGCGAGAGCCAGCGCAAGATCGTGCTAGGCGCGGGCGGCGCCACCATCAAGTCGATCGGCGCGGACTCGCGCAAGGAGATCGGCGAGATCCTGGGCGTGCCGGTGCACCTGTTCCTGTTCGTCAAGGTGCGCGAGAACTGGAGCGACGATCCCGATCGCTACCGCGAGATGGGCCTGGAATTTCCCAAAGAATAACCACGAAAAGATCGGTCGGCGATGAGCGTACCAAGCAACGTACGGCGCTTCGAAGCGTTGCTCTATGCATCGTTGATGCTGGATGCCTTGTCGGTGGCGGTGCAGGACCGCACGCCGACTGCCGAGATGACCGAACAGATGATCATGACGTCGTCGCTGCTTGCCGGCGGCATGATCCTGCTGCTGGTCTATTTCGTGCGGCTGGCCGCGCGCGGGCGCAAGAACTGGCCGCGCTGGGTTCTGGCGGCAGCACTCGTACTGTCGGTGATCTCGCTCGGCCAGATCATCGGGGAGAAAGGCATGGAACTCGACAGCGCCATCGAGATCGTCTCCTGCGTGCTGACGGCGATGGGATTGTACTTCTCGTTCCGCGGCGACGCGCAGGGCTGGTTCAACGCGTAAGGCGTCGGGTGGATTGGCGGCGCTTCACCTTCCGGCCTTCGGCCAATCCGCCCTACGATTGAAGACCGGAATCCGCTAGACTTCACCGATGGAATGGACCGACGAAGGCATCGTGCTGGGGGTGCGGCGGCATGGCGAGAGCAGCGCCATCGTCGAGCTGCTGACCCGCGCGCACGGCCGCCATCTCGGTCTCGTCCGCGGCGGCGCCGGCTCTCGGATGCGGCCGCTGCTGCAGCCCGGCAACAGCCTCAGCGTGGTGTGGCGGGCGCGGCTCGACGAGCATCTCGGCACCTATGCCATCGAAGGCCTGAAGCTGCGGGCCGCGACGCTGCTGGGATCATCCCACGGCGTTTACGGCATCACTCATCTCGCTTCGATTGCGCGGTTGCTGCCGGAGCGCGATCCGCACGAACACCTCCTGGCGCTGCTCGAACATTCGCTGGACGATTTCGATGATATCGGCAGCGCCGCCGTACACGTGATCCATTTCGAACTGGCAATGCTCACCGAACTCGGCTTTGGGCTGGCGCTGGAAAACTGCGCGGTGACCGGAGAGACCACCGACCTGATCTACGTCTCGCCCAAATCCGGTGGCGCGGTGTCGCGCGGGGCGGGCGAGCCGTGGCGCGACCGCCTATTGCGGCTACCGCCGTTCCTGCGCCAGGGCGAGGTGCAGGGCGACCTCACTGATCAGGATCTCCAGGACGGCTTTCGACTGACCGGCCTGTTCCTGCTGCGCCACGTGCTGGAGCCGCGTGGGCAGGGCCATTCCGACGCGCGGGCGGGCTTCATCAGCGCGTTGACGCGACAGCAGGCAAAGGCCGCGATTCCCGCGCCATGAGCCTAGCGCGGCTCTGCATTGTCGCAATATAGCGGCCCGCCGTGGAACGAAATCGGGTTTCCGTGACTTGCCCCCGGGGTTCCAACCGGGGATATCCTGATGCTGATCAAGGGACTTGTGATATCGGCAGCGCTGATCGCGCTGGCGCCGGACGCCCTTGCGGGTGAGCAGCCGGGCGTCTTTCGCCGTGCCTCCTGCACCGTTGTCAGATTCTATGTGGCCAAATATTCCGCTGCAGCCGCAGAGGCATGGGCGCGGTCCAAGGGCGCGACGGAGGCCGAGATCGAGACGGCGCGGCGGTGCCTGACCAATGCCCCGGGCACCACGCAGGCTAAAGCCGCGCCACCCACCCAGACCTTCACCGCAGGCTGGGCTGGCCAGTAGGCCGCCCACAGGGAACCAATCGATCCTTGCCCGATTCGCTTCCACGGTTTAACCGGGCGGCATGGGAAAACGATTGATTCCGCCGGAGGAACCGGCCGAAATTCACGAGGTGCCGCTGCGTGAGGCGCTGGAAGAGCGCTATCTTGCATACGCGCTCTCCACCATCATGCACCGCGCACTGCCCGATGCCCGCGACGGCCTGAAGCCGGTGCATAGGCGCATCCTCTACGGCATGCGCCTGCTCCGGCTCGACCCCGGCACCAGCTTCAAGAAATCCGCAAAAATCGTCGGCGACGTGATGGGCTCGTTCCATCCGCACGGTGACCAGGCGATCTACGACGCCATGGTGCGTCTCGCGCAGGACTTCTCCTCGCGCTATCCGTTGGTCGACGGCCAGGGCAATTTCGGCAATATCGACGGCGATAATCCCGCCGCCTACCGTTACACCGAAGCACGCATGACCGACGTCGCGCGGCTTCTGCTCGACGGCATCGACGAAGACGGGGTCGAATTCCGTCCCAACTATGACGGCCAGTCGAAAGAACCGGTCGTGCTGCCCGGCGGCTTCCCGAACCTGCTCGCCAACGGTGCGCAGGGCATCGCGGTCGGCATGGCGACCTCAATCCCGCCGCACAACGCCGCCGAGCTCTGCGACGCCGCGCTGCATCTGATCGAGAAGCCCGACGCGAAATCCAAGGCCTTGCTGAAATGGGTCAAGGGTCCGGATTTCCCCACCGGCGGCATCTGCGTCGATTCCAAGCAGGCGATCGCTGAAGCCTACACCACCGGCCGCGGCTCGTTCCGCGTCCGCTCGCGATGGGAGCAGGAAGAGGGCGCGCGCGGCACCTGGGTCGTCGTCGTCACCGAGATTCCCTTTCTGGTGCAGAAGTCGCGGCTGATCGAGAAGATCGCCGAGCTGCTCGACCAGAAGAAGCTGCCGCTGGTCGGCGATATCAGGGACGAGTCGGCCGAAGACGTTCGCATCGTGATCGAGCCGAAGTCGAAGAACGTCGATCCCGCGCTGATGATGGAATCGCTGTTCCGGCTGACCGAGCTCGAAAACAAGATTCCGCTGAACCTCAACGTGCTGATCAAGGGCCGCATTCCCAAAGTCGTGGGGCTGGCGGAATGCTTGCGCGAATGGCTCGACCATCTGCGCGACGTGTTGATCCGTCGCACCAACCATCGCAAGGCCGAGATCGAGCGCCGGCTGGAGATTCTCGGCGGCTTGCTGATTGCCTATCTGAACATCGACGAGGTGATCAGGATCATCCGCAATGAGGACGAGCCGAAGCCCGCGCTGATCAAGGCGTTCAAGCTCACCGAGGTGCAGGCCGAAGCCATCCTCAACATGCGGCTGCGCTCGTTGCGCAAGCTCGAGGAGATGGAGATCCGCAGCGAGGACAAGGATCTTCGCAAGGAGCTGAAGGGCATTGAGGGATTGCTGGCGTCCGAACCCGAGCAGTGGAAGAAGGTCGGCGAGCAGGTCGGCAAGGTCCGCGACATGTTCGGACCGAAGACGCCGCTCGGCAAGCGCCGCACCACCTTTGCGGACGCGCCCGAGCACGATCTCGCTGCGATCGAGGAGGCCCTGGTCGAGCGCGAGCCAGTGACCGTCGTCGTCTCCGACAAGGGCTGGATCCGCACCCTGAAGGGCCATGTCGAGGATCTCTCGGGGCTGGCTTTCAAGCAGGACGACAAGCTCGGGTTCGCGTTCTTCGCGGAAACGACCTCGAAGCTGCTGCTGTTCGCCACCAATGGAAAATTCTACTCGCTCGATGTCGCAAAACTTCCGGGCGGCCGCGGTCACGGCGAGCCGATCCGCCAGTTCATCGATCTCGAGCCGGAGGCCGCGCCGGTCACGCTGTTCGTCAACAAGGGCGGACGCAAATTCCTGGTCGCGAGCCACGAGGGCCAGGGCTTCGTCGTCAACGAGGACGATTGCGTCGGCACCACCAAGAAGGGCAAGCAGGTCCTCAACGTCGACATGCCGAATGAGGCGCGCACGGTCACCGAGGTGCTCGGCGACACCGTCGCGGTCATCGGCGAGAATCGCAAGATGCTGCTTTTCCCGCTCGAGCAGGTGCAGGAGATGCCGCGTGGCCGCGGTGCGCGCCTGCAAAAATACAAGGACGGTGGTCTTTCCGACGTCGCCGTGTTCGACGCCAAGGCGGGCCTGACCTGGAAGGACTCCGCGGGCCGCGAATTCTCTGCGACCATGAAGGAGCTCGCCGAGTGGCGCGGCAACCGCGGTGATGCCGGCCGCCTCGCGCCGAAGGGATTCCCGAAGTCGAACAAGTTCGGCAGGGTGATCGGGTAGGACGCGGGCCGTCGCCATATCGACAGTGTCATGCCCCGCCACCGGGTCTCGCCTTCGGCGAGCCCGATGACAGGCTCCGGCGGGGCATCCAGTACGCCGCGACCTCTCGGCTCAATCGTAGCTTTCTCTGGAGTACTGGATCGCCCGGTCAAGCCGGGCGACGACAGCGAGGGTGCAGCGCGCAAACGCGCGGCAGATAGCTGTGAGCGCATAAGTGCCTTCCTCGAACGGGCACGAACATTGCCTTTTCCTGGCGACAGCAAACAGCTCGTCAACAGGCAAAAGGCACCAATGTCCAAACTGAAGGCTTTTATTCCGGCGCTATTCGCCTTGGCGCTGACCGCGCCGCCGGCGCATGCGGCGGGCAATCTCGTCGCGGTGCTCGAGGCGGAGATCATCACGCTCGATCCGCATTTCTCCACAGCCTACATTACGCGCACGTTCGGCTACATGGTGTTCGACACGCTGTTTGCGAAGGATTCCAAAGGCGAGATCAAGCCGCAGATGGTGCAGGACTGGAAAGTCTCGGCCGATGGCCTGACCTACAGTTTCACGCTGCGCGACGGCCTGAAATGGCATGACGGCCAGCCGGTCACGGCCGCCGATTGCGTCGCCTCGCTGCGTCGTTGGGGCACCCGCAGTGCGCTCGGCCGCCGCATCTTCGCGATCACGGCCTCGCTCGAGCCCACCGACGCAAAAACCTTCGTGCTGACGCTGAAGGAGCCGTCTGGTCTCGTCATCGACGCGCTCGGCAATCCCGTCAGTCCGGTCGCCTTCATGATGCCCGAGCGCGTTGCCAAAACGCCCGGCGACCAGCGCATCACCGAAATCGTCGGCTCCGGCCCGTTCGTCTACAGCAAAGCAGATCACCGCACCGGCGATCGCATGATCCTGAAGAAGTTCGCCGATTACGTGCCGCGTCCCGAGCCTGCCGACTTCCTCGCCGGCGGCAAGCGCGTCAACATCGACACGCTCGAGATCCGCGTTATTCCAGATGGTGCGACCGCAGCCTCCGCGCTGCAGGCCGGCGAAGTCGATTTCATGCAATACGCGCCGTTCGATCTGCTGCCGACGATGGAGAAGAACGCACGCGTGAAGCTCGTCAATTTCACCGGCGGCAACATGTTCGCGGGCGCATATCGCCTCAACGCCGCATCGAAGCCGTTCGACGATCCCGCCATCAGACGCGTGCTGTGGAAGCTGGTCGATCAGCGCGAGGTGCTGGACGCACTCGGCCTGGACGCCAAATACGCGGCTCCTTGCGCGACGTACTTCACCTGCGGCACCACCTATGACAGCAAGGCCGGCACGGAATCCGCCGCCAAGCCGTCGATCGAAGCGGCGAAGGCCGCGCTGAAGGCGACGAAATATGCCGGTGAGCCTGTCGTCGTGATGGAGGCCAACGATCTCGAAGCCCCCCGCGTCTCGGCGCAGGTGCTGGCCGAGCGGCTGAAACAGGCCGGCTTCAACGTCGACCTCCAGGTGATGGACTGGGCGAGCGTGCTGGCGCGCCGCGCCAAGAAGGAGGGCTGGAGCGTCTATGGCGTTCACGCCGGCGGTTTTGACCTCGGCTCGCCGCTGACCAACGTCATGGTCGCCTTCAACTGCGCCGACTTCACCGGCTGGCAATGCGACGCGCGCATCACGCCGCTGATGGAGGCCTTTGCCAAGGCGCCCGCCGAGGAGGATCGCAAGAAGATCGCAGGCGATATCCAGGCCGTCATGTACGACCAGGCGCCCGCTATACCGTGGGGCCAGTTCGCCCAGCCCGCCGCCTCTCGCACGACTTTGCGCGGTCAGATACCGTCGGCCATCCCGGTGTTCTGGAACGTTGAGAAGTAGCGCGATGTACGATGTCATTGTTGTCGGCGGCGGCTCCGCCGGCGCCGCTGTTGCGGCGCGGCTCTCGGAAGATCCCGCACGCCGCGTGCTGTTGCTTGAAGCCGGCCTCGACTGGCGCGCTGCCGAAGCGCCCTGGGAGGTGCGGACGCCAAATCCCATCCCGATCATCCACAAGCGCGAGTACCAGGAGAAATGGCAGTGGCCTGATCTTCTGACGCGCCGAGTGGCCGGGCAGGAGCCGCGCTTCTACTGGCGCGGCAAGGGGCTCGGCGGCTCCTCGATGATGAACGGCCAGATCGCCATCCGCGGCGTCGCCGATGCGTTCGACGAATGGGCCGCAAATGGCTGCACCGGCTGGTCGGCCAGGGACGTGATGCCGTTGTTCTCGGTGATCGAGGATGATCTGGAATTCGGCGACGCCGCCGGCCATGGCCGCGGCGGACCGCTGCCGGTCTATCGGGCGCCGCCGGAAAAGTGGGGCCCGATCGATCGTGGCTTGCGCGATGCGGCGCTGGCGAGCGGCTATCCCTGGTGCGCCGACGTCAACGGCCCTGATGGCGAGGGCGTCGCCTGCTATCCCATCAACAGCCGCGACAGCCGCCGCATCACCACCAATGAGGGTTATCTGGAGCCCGCGCGCGGTCGCGCCAATCTGGAAATTCGCGGGCATGCGCTGGTCGATCGCGTGCTGATCAGCGACGGTCGGGCGACCGGTCTTCGTGTTCACATCGAGGGGCAGGGCACCCGCGAGATCAGCGCGCGCCAGATCGTGCTGTGCGCAGGCGCCATCCACAGCCCGGCAATCCTGCTGCGCTCGGGCATCGGACCTGCGGATGAGCTGAAGGCGATGGGGATTGCGGTCGAGCGCGACCTGCCGGTCGGCAAGCACTTCTTCGACCATCCGCTGTTTCGCGCCACGATCCAGCTCCAGGAAGACCTGCGGCCGACCGATCCGGACACGCGTCATACCAATTGCTGCGTGACCTACTCGTCGGGCCTCGCCGACGGCGGCAAGCGCGACATGATCCTGATCGCCTTCAACCACCGCGGCATCGGTGTGCCCGGAGCGATCGGGGCCGGGCTGTTCAACGCCTATTCGCGTGGCACGCTCAAATTGGCCTCGACCGATCCCGCGATCGATCCCGTTGTCGAGGAGAACATGCTGGCCGATCCCCGCGACATGCTGCGCATGATGGATGCGGTGAGGCGGCTCGCCGTGATCACCGCCCAGCCGGCGTTATCAGGCATCACCGACTGGATCCGGCTCGCCGACACCGATCTGACGCTGCCGCAGGCTGCGGCCTTGCCCGATCAGGAGCTCGACGCGCTGCTGCGGCGTGAGACCGGCGACATCCAGCATGCTGCCGGCAGCTGCCGCATGACCGGCGTCAACGACGCTGACGGCGTGGTCAACCCTGACGGCACCGTGAAGGGCATCTCCGGCCTACGCGTCGCCGACGCCTCGATCATGCCATCGGATTGCCGGGCCAACACCCACTTCACGACAGTGGTGATTGGGGAAGCGATTGCGCGGATGATGATGCGGTAGGTTCAATCGCCGGTCCCGCCACGGCGGTCTGACGAACGCGCATGCGAAAAACCTACCGCTCGACGGCCAGGCCGAACAGCGGTCGGAGGTGTGTTCCCAGAATGTTGCCGACGAAAGCCGCGACCAGCCAGCACCAGCCGTGCAGGCTGCCCGATGCGATTCCGCTGAAATAAGCGCCGATATTGCAGCCATAGGCGAGCCGGGCGCCATACCCGAGCAGCAGGCCGCCGATGATGGCTGCAAGGAGCGAGGATGCGGAGATGCGCCATGTCGGATGGAATTTGCCGGCGAGGCCCGCGGCCAGCAACGCTCCCAGGATGATGCCGAAGTCCATCACGGAGGTGATGTCGGCGAAGACGCTTTGGTGCAGCGAGGCGGCCCGAGCACCCTGCCAATAGGGCCATGAGGCGACGTCGACGCCGAAGCCCATCAGGATCTTCGATCCCCAGAGCGCGAAAGCGGAGGTGATGCCCCAGGGACGTCCCGCTAGATACAGCGTGGCGAAATTTCCGATCGCAAGCAGGATCGCGCCCCACAGGAGCGGCCACGGCCCCTGCATGAAGCGGCGCGCGCCGCGCAGCTTCGTCCGCGCTCCCGGCTCGAGTTGGCCGTGCCGGGCGATCTCGGCCCTGACGGTGAGGAGGTAGATTGCAGCCATCACAGCCCAGCAGAGCACGAGCGCCGGCAGCCATCCGAGCCGTTCGATCAACGAGACGGCGCCGATGTTCGGCAGCGCGCTCCACCACGGCAAATGCAATGCACCGAGCGTAGATCCGGCGATGAAGGCCGCCAACGTCACCAGCATGCGGGTGTTGCCGCCGCCGGCGGTATAAAGCGTTCCCGATGCACAGCCGCCGCCAAGCTGCATTCCAAGGCCGAACAGGAACGCCCCGGTCAGCATGCCCACGCCCACTGCGCCGAGCTCGCCATGCACGGCGACGCCGAACAGCGTGCTTTGCGCCAGGGCCGGAAAGAAGAGGGCGGTTGCCAGCGCCAGCATGACCATTTGCGCACGGAGGCCGGCGCCTCGTCGCGCGACAATGAAGACGCGCCAGGCCGAGGTGAACCCGAACAGCGCATGGTACAGCGTCAGGCCAAGTGCGCCTCCGACAAGAAACAACAATCCCTGTTGCCGGGAGATCGTACCTGACAAGGCCGCTGCGCCCGCCAGAAGAATTGCCGCAGCGACAACGACGACCGTGAAATTGACGCCGTGCCGGTCATTGTCAGGGGCAAGCAGTCGCGCATCGATGGATAGATCGGTCATGGCTCATCCAAAAAGCGGAGTCCTCGGCAGTGGGAGCTAACCTTGGCGAATTCTCCCCGTTCCAATCTTCCCACATTGGAACTGATGGGATCGCGCTAGGCTGTCATGCCCCGGCTCGACCGGGGCATCTAGTACGCCGCGGCTTCTCTTCTCAATCACGATCGTCTCGGAGTACTGGGTCGCCCGGTCAAGCCGGGCGACGACAGCGAGAGTGGAATGACTGGTCTTCGCGCCGATATACAATCCAAACAGCGGACGAGCGCTCGCGATCTCGCGGCGCGTTCCGCCCGAGTTTGCTTCGTCGCATTGCCCTCGTTGAGACAAGGGCGCAGGGAAGGCCGGGCGCCGGCTGGCACCCGCAGGTCCGTGCGCGATAGAAATGCACACGGGGTGGACCACAGGTTCGCCGGATCGCCCGGCCTTCCCTGCGCGATGGTTTTAACGTCTCCTTCGTGCTCTCCTCGGGGAGCGATGCACTATTGCCCCCGTCGCCATGCAGATGACTGATGCGCGCGCCCGGTTGGGCCGCCACATCACCGCAGGACTTGACGCACAGACCCCGGGCGTCAGGACCACACGACTTGTTCGTCCGCGCACGTCCTCGCATGTCGCTTCGAGTGCTGGCGTGTGCTCACACCCGAAACCATGCCAAGACGCTTTCGGCATCGTGTCGTAGGCACGAAAGCCATTGCTCACAGCCGAAGCCGCCCTGCAATGCCTGTTATGCCCGACGCCGTCGCGTCCATCGCTGCCCAGCCCGCGGTTCGTGACGATCGCGATCCGCCCCTTGTCTCGGGCCAGGGTGTGTCGCTTGTACGTCAAATCCGAATTTCGGTAAAGTGGAATATTTCGCGGGGTGGGCTTGACAGGCGGTGTGGCGGAAATGGTCGCGGCTGTTTTGCCCGACGGGCACGGGGAGGCGAGGGGGACGAGCTTTGGCCCAAAGTGCTGAGAGACGGCAGCTTTTGAGGGCGGAGCGGGAGTCGTTCGGCTCGGTCATCATCGACGGCTTGTGACCCCGTAGCGGACTCTCGCATCGGTTACTAGTCAGCTTCAACGTAGCGAATGATGCTCTGATTTTGAACGTTTGCAACCAATTCATCCGCGCGGGACAAAAGACGGCGGAGCAGCGGCGACGGATTGGTCCGATTGTATCCCAGCGCCAGATCGACCGACGGCGTGCCGCCCTCGAGCGCTCTGGCGACGACGTTCGGTGCAAGCATGTTCTGCGCATAGAGCGGGACGAGGCTAATTCCGCCTGTGGAAGCCACGAGCGACATGGCCGATGATATGTTTTCGCCTTCGTATTTCGCCTTGAGGGTAATGCCGACCCGAGATGCGTAATCCTGTATGACCTCTTGCAAGACCGGCGATGTTCTTGCCGAGCTGACATAGATCTCGCGGGCGAGATCCTGCGGACGAATCTTCTTCCGTGACGCCAAGCGGTGTTCGGCCGGCAGCACGGCAATCAAGGGCTCCTTCGCCAATATCTTGAAGACGACGCCCTCGTTGTCTTTCTCTGGACGAAGGAAAGCAATGTCCAGCTTTCCCCGCATCAATGCCAGTGCGAGTTCTGGCGAAGATTGCGTGCTGAGCGTCACGTCGACATCGGGGGCTTCCTCGCGGAGGATGCGCAGCAGCTGGGGGAGCCACATCACCTCCAGCCCGACGAGAAAGCCCATCGAGAGGACGGGCCTTTGCGGTTGCGCCGTCTGCCGGGCCCCTTCCGTTGCGGCCTCGACCTGCAGCAGCGCCAGCCGCACATGATCGAGAAACACGCGTCCGGCAGCGGTCAGCGTCACGCCTCGCGCCTGGCGCTCCAACAATTGGACGCCGACTTCGGCTTCCAGATCGCGAATTTGCCGGCTCAAGGACGGCTGGGAGGTGTTCAGTCGCCGTTCGGCGGCGTTCAGCAGGCTGCCTTCTTCAGCGACGGCAACGAAATAGCGCAGGTGCCGGAGCTCCATGATCCCTCGTATATCTTCCAGGCATAGCTTGAAGCCTACAAGGTCTTGGTCAGGAGCCAAAGAGGGATTTACCGTTTCGCAGTCTTCAACCAAAAAGGACAACGAACAATGTCTTCGCCGAAGCATAGTATCGTCTTTAGCAAAGTGATCCCAGCACTCCAGGCCGATAGGCACGGCGTGATCGCAATTCAGTACGGCCTCGACAATTCTGCAGCGCGATCGAGAGTGGAGTCCCTCATTTAGCGGGAAACGCACGCGAATGCGCAGGAGCGACGAATAGCGCCGTGCCGGATCCGGCGATAACGCGTCGGCGATCGGGTGTCGTCACGCCAAGGGCTCGCCTGCGAGGCCGCTGAACATCGTGTCTTTTGGAAAGCCAGGGGGCGCGGTCTGTGGCCTGATCAGCTTGGGCCTGCCTGCTTTTTAGACCCCCGTCCGCAAACGTTTCAACAAAGATCTGACAGCGCAGATGGAGCGACTCGATGTCGACGATCACGACTACAGACGGCGTAAGCATTTTCTACAAAGATTGGGGATCAGGTCAGCCTATCGTGTTCAGCCACGGCTGGCCGCTGACAGCGGACGACTGGGATGCCCAGATGATGTTCTTCCTTCGCCACGGCTACCGGGTGATCGCCCATGACCGGCGCGGCCACGGCCGGTCCGACCAACCCAACACCGGCAACAATATGGACAATTGGGTTGCCGACCTCGCGGCCCTGACTGAACACCTCAGCCTGCGCGACGCGATACATATCGGGCATTCGACAGGTTGCGGTGAGGTCGCTCGCTATGTTGCTCGCCACCCGGCGCGCGTCGCGAAGGCCGTGCTGGTCGCTTCACTGACGCCGAACATGTACCGGAGCGAGGACAATCCGTCCGGTCAACCGCCGGAGTGGTTCGAAGCGATCCGGGCAGGTATGTTGGGTAACCGGTCGGAGTTCTACCGTTTCGTCCCTGAGAATCCGTTCTACGGCTACAATCTCGACGGAGCCAAGCCTTCGGAGGCCATTATCGCCAACTGGTGGCGCCAAGGCATGGCTGGTGGTGCCCTCGCTCACTATGCGACCGTCGACTCTTGGCTCGAAGACTACACCGAGGATCTCAAGAAGATCACCGTGCCGGTGCTGGTGATGCATGGCGAGGCGGATCAAGTCGTCCCATTCGCAAGTACCGTGCCGCGTGCGGTCAACCTGCTTAAGAACGGCTCGCTGAAGACTTATCCCGGCTATCCCCATGGCATGCTCACCACACATGCGGATGTCCTCAACCCCGACCTGCTCTCGTTCATCAGGTCTTGACGACATCGCTCATCCGTCATCGTCTCCCGCACGAAGGAGATGCCGTTTGCAAGGCGGCCTCTCCTTCCAGTTCAAGAGACGGTGTACGACAGCCGCTTTTTGGCCCATAGCCGCCATGCAATCTGACGGCTTAGTGACGCCTTCAAGGGCACCCCGGACGCAACGAACCACTGAGTTCGCGTCCTAGATCACCCCCGCCAACCGCAATGCCACGCCCGCAGCGCAACTGCCCGCCAGCACCGTCAGCATCCCCAGCTTGAAGCGGAAAATCGCCGTTGCGGCCGCGATCGACAGCACGAGCGCGGGGATATCGACGCTGGTCAGCACCGGCATGTCGAAGGCAAACGGGAAGGCGTGCACCGGAACGGTGTCGCGGAACAGCGTGTGCAGCGCGAACCAGATCGAGAGGTTGAGGATCACGCCGACGACGGCAGCCGTGATGGCACTGAGCGCACCGCCGAGGCCCTTGTTGCCGCGCAGCCGTTCGACGTAGGGGGCGCCTACAAAAATCCAGAGGAAGCAGGGTGTGAAGGTGACCCAGGTCGCGAGCAGCCCGCCGAGCGTGGCCGCGAGCATCGGCGACAGCCCGCTGGCGTCGCGGTAGGCGGCCATGAAGCCCACGAACTGGAGCACCATGATCAAGGGGCCCGGCGTGGTCTCGGCCATGCCGAGACCGTCGAGCATCTCGTGCGGCTTGAGCCAGTGATAATTCTCGACCGCCTGCTGGGCGACATAGGCCAGCACTGCGTAGGCGCCACCGAAGGTGACCAGCGCCATTTTCGAGAAGAACAGTGCGATGTGACTGAAGACATTCTCTTGTCCAACAGCGAGCAGCAGCGCGATCACCGGCACCAGCCACAGCGCCAGCCACAACGCGCCGACGCGAATCGTGCGCGCGGTGTTGGGGCGTACATGCTCGGGCACGGCGTCGCCGAGCATGCTGTCGATCACGGCGCTGCTGCCGGCAGGGCCGTGACCGGCCGGCGCGAATTCCGGACGGCCCTGTTTGGCACCGATATATCCGATGACGCCTGCGGCGATGATGATGACCGGGAAGGGGATCGCGAAGAAGAAAATCGCGACGAAGGCGATCGCGGCAAGCGCGATCATGATGCGGTTCTTCAGCGCGCGCTTGCCGACGCGCACCACCGCCTCGACGACAATGGCGAGCACGGCGGCCTTCAGCCCGAAGAACAGCGCCTCGACGAAGCTGACGTTGCCGAAGGCGGCGTAGACGTAGCTCAGTCCCATGATGGCGATGATGCCGGGCAGGATGAACAGCCCGCCCGCCATCAGCCCGCCGGCGGTGCGATGCATCAGCCAGCCGACATAGGTCGCGAGCTGCTGTGCTTCCGGGCCCGGCAGCAGCATGCAGTAATTGAGCGCGTGGAGGAAACGGGCTTCCGAAATCCAGTTCTTCTCCTCGACCAGGATGCGGTGCATCACCGCGATCTGGCCCGCGGGCCCGCCAAAACTCAGGCAGGCGACGCGGAGCCAGACGCGAAAGGCTTCACTGAAGCTGACGCCGTGACCGGCATCAGCTCCTGCTTCGATCGTACGCGTATCCATCAAGCCTTCGCCTTGTTGGTCGGCCAGTTATGGGTCTCGGACGTGGCGTCACGGCACCACCGGTAGAACGCGTCGTAGAGCAGCATGCCGGCCTCGAGCTGTTCGAGGTCGTCATCATACATCCGCGACAGCCCGAGCGAAGCTGCGAGCAGGCCGGGGGCCTCCGGCGCAAGGTCGGGCCGCCCGGTGTCGGCGCCGCGCACCAGCGTTGCGAGCCGGAGCAGCGCCGGCGCTGCAATCCCGAACTCCTCGATCATCACGTCGAAGGTGCAGAGCTCACCACGGTGGCTCCAGAACACGTTCTCGATGTCGAACGGGGCTGCCTTGAAGCGTTCGCCGACGGCGACCACTTCGGACGGAGCCACGAACAGGAACACCGCGTTTGGATCGACGAAGCGTCGGATCAGCCAGGGGCAGGCGATGCGGTCGACCTTGGGCCGCGCCCGCGTCACCCAGACGGTGCGTCCCTTGGCGTCGCGCGGCGGCAGCTTGCGGGTATCGAGGAGCGGCAGCTTTGCGTCCTTCCAGCCCTCGAAGCCGCCTTCCAGCGTCTCGGCCTGGACCCCAAGCTGCCTGAGCCAGGCCGCCGTGCCCTGCGCCAGCTTTGCGCCGCGCAGGCAGGAGACGATGGCGGTGCGGCCGGCGAATTCGGCACCCCATTCCGGAACATTGTCGTGACTGAGCTTGATCGAACCCGGGATCAACCGCCGGTCGGCGGCAAAATCCTCGTCGGTGCGCACGTCGATCAGGGCAGGAGCGTTCGCCGTGCCGATCAACCGTGCCAGTTTGTCAGATGATATCGTCGTGTAGGAAGACATGATGCGCCCTCGTGAAAAACAACGGGACGCGATACTTGGGCATGTCGCCTCGTGGGGAGATCGCTCAAATCCCCATGGCCTTCATTACACCGAAACGGCACCTACCTGTCAATCGGCTCGTTCCGGCGATTTTGCCCAGAAGACTCGCAGGTCTATATTAGGGGTCAACGGCCCGGGCCTTTCGGAGACTTTGCGATGCATTCTCATTCCGTCGAACAATGGACCCATGACCACGCCTTCCTGGGCGACAAGCACGACGAGAACGAGCGGCGCACCTGGCTCGTCGTCATCCTGACGCTGGTCATGATGGTCGGCGAGATCGTCGCCGGCTCGCTGTTCGGCTCGATGGCACTGCTCGCCGACGGCTGGCACATGGGCACGCATGCGGCGGCGCTGGGGATTGCCGCGTTCGCCTATCGCTTTGCGCGGAGGCACCTGGGGAGCTCGCATTTCAGCTTCGGGACTGGGAAATTCGGCGATCTCGCCGCCTTCGCCAGCGCGATCATCCTCGGTCTGATCGCGGTCGAGATCGCCTATGAGAGCGTGCTGCGGCTGATCAATCCGGTGCCGATCGTCTATGGCGAGGCGATCGCGGTCGCTGCCCTCGGTCTGTGCGTCAACCTCGCCAGTGCCTGGCTGCTCCGCGACAGCCATGGTCATCACCATCATGGCCATGCGTATGATGATCACGATCATCATGATCACGATGATCATCATCATCACCAGCATCACGACAACAATCTCCGCGCGGCCTATGTCCACGTCATGGCGGACGCAGCGACCTCGGTGCTGGCGATCGTCGCGCTCGTGGTCGCCATGTATTCGGGATGGGCCTGGGCCGATCCGGCGGTCGGCCTGATCGGCAGTGCCGTGATCGCAAGCTGGGCGTTCGGTCTGATCAAGACGTCAGGCGCGGTGCTGCTCGACGTGCGCGCCGACGAGAAGCTCGAGCGTGTGATCCGGGCGCGCATGGAGGTCGGCGACGACCGCGTCACCGATCTGCATCTGTGGCAGGTCGGTCCCGGCCATTGCGCCGTGCTGGTGTCCGTGGTGTCGGACAAGCCCAAGCAGCCGGCGGTCTACAAAAAGCGGCTCGCCGGACTGAAGGGGCTGAGCCACGTTACCGTCGAGGTCGAGACCTGCCCGCGTTGACAATGTCTTTTGCGGGAATTCTGCGGACTGGCCGGGGTTGATCTTCGGTCACAGCCGACATGGCAGTCGACATGGCTGCAAGGGAGGGACGAATGATGCCAAGGGTCAAGAGGATCAAAAGGACCAAGCTCGCTGTCGCCGTCGCTGCACTCGTTCTGTCCGGTCATGCGGTGCTCGCGCAGTCCGAAAAGACGGGTGTCGAAAAGCTCTACGTCTTCAATTGCGGGGAGGGCACCGCTGGCGACATCTCGCGCTGGACGCCCGGCCTCAACGAGGGCAAGACGATGGACTTCGTCGACAGCTGCTATCTCATCAAGCACGCCAAGGGCTGGTTCCTGTGGGACACCGGCATCACCGACGCAGTCGCCGCGATGCCGAATGGCCTTGCGCCAGCCGATCCCAAAGCCGTGACCTGGCGCCGGCCGAAGACGCTTGCCGCCCAGCTCGAACAGCTCGGCCTCAAGCCGGATGACGTCAAGATGATGGCGGTCTCGCACACCCATCCCGACCACACTGGCAATGTCGAGCTATTCCCGCAGGCCACGCTCTACGTGCAGAAGGCCGAGTATGACTGGCCCGGCGCCAACAACGAGCCGCGGTTCAAGCCGTCACATCCGGTCGAGCTGCTTGCGGGCGACAAGGACGTGTTCGGCGACGGCAGCGTGACCATCCTGTCGACGCCCGGCCATACGCCGGGACACCAATCGTTGCTGGTAAAGCTGCCGAAGACCGGCGCCGTCGTGCTGTCGGGCGATGCGGTGCATTTCAAGGACAATTGGGACAACCGCCGCGTGCCCAGCATGAACGCCAACAAGGACCATAGCGCGGCCTCGATGCAGAAGATCGCCGACACGCTCAGTAAGGAGAAGGCGCAGCTGTGGATCAACCACGACAAGTCCCAGCGCGACAGCCAGAAGATGTCGCCGGAGTTTTACGACTAGCGCGGCTAGCCTTTCGGTGCGGTCACGGCGGGCGGGCTCGCGTCCGGCGCCTTCTTCGGCTTCAGCGAGCCGGCGTAGAAGGAGATCAGCCAGACCAGGATGATGGCGAGGAGATAGACACCCCAGGCCTGCGGCGGCGTGGTCGCCCAGCGCAGGAGGCCTTTGAATGTGCGGGGCGGGCGCGTGTCTTCGGTCATGCTCCGCTTGTGCGCGAAAGCTCCCGCCCGGTCAATCCGGCCGCGGTTGCGCGCGGATCATGAACAGCGCGGCCAGCGCCGAGAGGCTGAGCGCGGAGGAGACGATCAGCACCTTGGCGCCCATGACGTCGATGAGCAGGCCGAAGGCCAGCGGCGCCACGGCCTGCGCCATCCGTGCCGGCGCGCCGATGATGCCGAGGCGATAGCCGAAATCCTTGGGGCCGAAGATCGACAGCGGCAGCGTGCCGCGCGCGATGGTCAAAATGCCGTTGCCGGAGCCGTGGAACAGCGCAAACGCGCTGGCTGCGGCGCCGCCGAAGATCGCCACGACCACCGCGCCGATCGGGTGGGTGAGGCAGGCAAGCCGCGTCGACCACAGCGGGTGAAAGCGGCTGAGGAAGCCTGCTTCCAGAACCCGCGCGGCCACTTGCGCAGGGCCAATCAGCGCTCCGGCCGCGATCGCCTCGACCGGCGTCGCGCCGGTGGTCTCCAGGATACGCGGAAAATGCGCGGCCATCGCGCCGGTGACGGTCCAGACCGCGGCGAAGACGAACGCGAGCAGGATCATGGTGCGGTCGAGCGGCAGATGCGGCTTCTCTGCTGTCGCCGCGGCCTGCCTCGCGCCCTTGATCGTCGGCAGCATGAAGAAATTCAGCGGCAGGCTGATCAGGATATTGGCGGCGGCCCAGGCGAAGCAGGTGTCGCGCCAGCCGATATGGGCGAGGCCCCAGGCGGTGAGCGGCCAGCCAATGGTGGATGCAAAGCCCGCCATCAGCGTGATGCCGGTGATCGGCCTGCGCGCCTCGGTGCCGTAGATGCGGCCGAGCGCGGCGAAGGCGGCGTCGTAGAGCCCCATCGCCATGCCGATGCCGAGCACGAGCCAGGCCATCGTCATCACCGCCACCGATTGCGAGAGGCCGAGCAGAACGAGACCGGCGGCGATCGTCAGGTTCGACACCGAGAGGACCTGCCGGCCGCCGACGAGATCGATCTGTCGCCCGATACGCGGGCCGAGCAGCGCCGAGATCACCAGCGAGGCCGAGAACGCGCCAAAGACCCAGTTCGAGGAGATGCCGAGATCGCGCGCCATGGGATCGGCGAGCAGCGCCGGCAGATAGTAGCTCGAGGCCCAGGCCAGGGTCTGCGTGGTACCGAGCGCCAGGATGATCGGAAGCTGGCGCTGGCTCATATCCCGGTATTTCTGGTCGGCGGTGTCATCATTCGCATTTGCGGCCCGAGGCGGCAGCGCGTCAACAGCGTCCGCGACATATGCGACCTACCGCGGGTGGGAGCCTTGACGCAAGGTCGCGCCCCGCCTTTCGCTCGTCACGAATGCACGGCATAATGGCGCATGCAATTGACCTCGCGCCTTGCGTTGATGAACTGGTTGGCCGGCCAGGGGCTCACCGGCCTGCCCGAACCCGAACTGCTGCGCGGCTTCTGCGAGCGCTGCCGCGCCGAGGGGCTGGAACTCTCGCGTGGGCTTGTCGTCATCGATACGCTGCACCCGATCTACGAGGGGCGCGCCTTCCGCTGGAGCGATACGCCGAGCAACGAGAGCGACGTGGTCGAATACGGCTCGACGGCCGAGGGCGACGCGGCCAACAATTGGCGCCGGTCGGTGTTCTATCATTTGCTCGAGCATGGCCACGACGAGATGGTGATCGACCTCGCCGACGCGCCCTCGCTCGATTTTTCGCAGATCGGCGAGCTCGCCGAAACGGGTCACCGCCATTTCCTGGCCTTTGTGCACCGCTTCGGCGAGACCGGAGCGCTTGGGCAGATGGACTGCCTCTACTCCTCCTGGACAACGCGACGCGACAGCGGCTTCGCGGAAGGCGAGCTCGCGGCGCTGCGCGATCTCGTGCCGGTGCTGGGGCTCGCGATCAAGTCGGCGCAGCAGGTCGACATCGCGCGCACGCTCGGCCGCGTCTATCTCGGACGCGATGCGTCAGAGCAGGTTTTGAGCGGACGTATCTCGCGCGGCGTCACCGAGCGCATCAACGCCGTGCTCTGGTATTCGGATCTGCGCGGCTCGACCGGAATCAGCGAGCGCATCGGCCCCGACGAGATCATCCCGTTCCTCAACGACTATGCGCAGGCCGTGATCGATGCGATCCACGACGCCGGCGGCGATGTGCTGAAGCTGATCGGCGACGGCGTGCTCGCGATGTTCACCGGCGAGGACATGGCGCATGCCCGGCGCGCGGCGCTACGCGCCGAGCATCTGTTCCGCAAGAACGTCGCTGCGCTGAACCTGCGGCGGGGGGCCGAGGGCCGTCCCACCACGTCCGCCTATATCGGCCTGCATGTCGGCGAGGTCTTTTACGGCAATATCGGCAGCGAGGACCGGCTAGACTTCACCGTGGTCGGTCCGACCGTGAACGAGGTCAGTCGCATCGCCTCGATGAGCCGTTCGGTCGATCGCGAGCTGCTGGCCTCGGCGGAGTTCTACAAGGGCCTTGACGCCGCCGGCCGTCGCTATCTCGTCTCCACCGGCCGCTACGCCCTGCGCGGCATCGGCCGCGCGCAGGATCTCTACACGCTCGATCCCGAGGTGGACGCGAGCGAGCCGGTGACGGGGAGCTACGAGCGATATCTGGCGGGCTAGGCTGGCTGCTCCCCCAATGTCGTCCTGGCGAAAGCCAGGACCCATAACCACCGACTGTAGTTTTGCGAAGACTTGTAGTTGGCGATTTCTTGCCAAACTGCTCCCTTGGGTAATGGGTCCTGGCTTTCGCCAGGACGACGCCAGAGAAATTGTCTAACACCGCGCCGCCACCTCATCGCCCACCATGTCCGGCTGCCGGTCCAGCGCCACCGCGGGCGAGAGCCAGATCACCAGCGCCTGCACGCCGAACACCGCCGCGGCGAGATACAGGCAGGCTTCCGCGCTCCAGACACCGCCGACGATAGCTCCGAGCGCCGAGCCGACCGGACGGGCGCCGTAGCTCATGATGTTGATGGCGGAGACGCGGCCGAGCAGGCGCGGCGGGGTTACCGACTGGCGCAGCGTCGTGGTCGAGATCACCCACAGGATCGGCCCGACGCCGAGCAGGAAGAAGCTCAACGCCGCAAGCCAGGGCGAGGGGACCAGCACCGTCAGCGCCATCACCATCGCGGCGACGAACCCGGTGACGGGGCCGAGGCCGACGACCGTGCCGAACGCGATGCGCTTCATCACGCGGGTGGCGAACAGCGCGCCGATCACCATGCCGACGCCGTACATCGTCAGCACGGCGCCGACACCGGCAGCGGTCAGGCCGAGGTGACGTACGGCGTAGGGCACGAACACCGCGATCTGCAGGAACCATCCGGTGTTGAAGATGAACTGGGTGATGAAGACCGGCCGCAGCAGCGGATGGTGGAACACGAACGCTGCGCCCTCGCGGATGTCCTGGAACGGATGCCGCCGTGGCGCCGGCGTGCGGGCGGGCTCGTAGATGCCGGAGAGCAGCACGACGGCGATTGCGGACAGCGCGGCCGCAAAGCCGAAGGCGGGGCCCGCGCCCCACCACCCCACCAGCGCGCCGCCGAGCGCAGGGCCGCTGGCGAACGCGATGGTGCGTGCAAGCTCGATCCGCGCATTGGCGGCCGGCAACAGGTCCGAACTCACCAGCGAGGGCACCAACGCCGGCGCGGCCACGCTGTAGACGACGGTACCGCACACGGCGGCAAAGCCGAGCAGAGCCAGCAGCGGCAGATTGAGCGCGCCGAGTGCGAGCAGCAGCACGATCGCTGCAAGGGCCGCGGCCCGCAGCGCCTCCGCGCCCGCCATCAGCGAACGGCGGGAGATGCGGTCGGCCAGCAGGCCGGCCGGGATGGCGAAGAGGACGAAGGGCAGGGTCAGCGCGGTCTGGAGCAGGCCCGTCTGGCCTTCGGCGACGCCGAGCGTCAGCACCGCGACGATGGGGGCCGCGGCCAGCGCGATCTGTTCGGCCGACTGTGCCGCCAGGTTCGACCAGGCGAGGCGGTTGAATGTCTCGGGGAGGCGTGGGGAATTTGACATGGCTCATTTCCTGCAAAGTCGGGTTAGCGCCACTATCCGCCTCGGGAGGCCGCCGAACCCACCCGGTTCCCGACAGGGCGCCAAATAGCGACCGCCACCGGAACGCACCCGGCTAGATGCAGTTGCAAATGAGTTGCAATAAGGCTCGACTTCGGTATTCTCGCCCCATGGATGCTCGCTCGCCCGATTTGACCCGAGACGCCGCCGGCTGGCGCAATGACGCGCCTGCGACCAAGAGCCTTGCCGAGGTGAATGCCTCGGTCGCCCTCCCCATCGCGGGGGTGTGGTGGCGGCGGCTGCTCGCCTTCGTCGGTCCGGGCTATCTGGTGTCGGTCGGCTACATGGACCCCGGCAATTGGGCGACCGACCTCGCCGGCGGGTCCAAGTTCGGTTACACGCTGCTCTCGGTCATCCTGCTCTCAAATTTGATGGCGATCCTGCTGCAATCGCTGGCGGCACGGCTCGGCATCGTCACCGACCGCGATCTCGCGCAAGCCTGCCGTGCGACCTATTCGCCGGCCGTGAATTTCCTGCTCTGGATCGCCTGCGAGGCGGCGATCATCGCCTGCGATCTCGCCGAGGTGATCGGCACCGCCATCGCGCTAAAACTCCTGTTCGGCATTCCCCTGATCGGCGGCGCGCTGATCGCTGCGCTGGACGCCTTCTTGCTGCTCATCCTGATGAATCGTGGCTTCCGTTTCCTCGAAGCCTTCGTCATCGCATTGCTCGTCGTGATCGCAGTCTGCTTCACGGTCCAGCTTGCCGCGGCGGCACCGCCGGTGGCCGAGATGCTGAAGGGATTTGTGCCGAAGACCGAGATCTTCACCAACCCCGAGATGCTCTACATCGCGATCGGCATCATCGGCGCGACCGTGATGCCGCATAATCTCTATCTGCACTCCTCGATCGTGCAGACGCGCGCCTATGAGCGCAACGACACGGGCCGGCGCGAGGCGATCAAATGGGCGACGACGGATTCGACCGTCGCCCTGATGCTGGCGCTGTTCATCAATGCGGCGATCCTCGTGGTGGCGGCTGCGACGTTCCACAAGAGCGGCCATTCTGATGTGGCCGAGATCGGCCAGGCCTTCGAGCTGCTGTCTCCGCTGCTCGGCCTCGGCATCGCCTCGACGCTGTTCGCGGTGGCGCTGCTCGCTTCGGGCCTGAATTCAACGGTGACGGCGACGCTCGCCGGACAGATCGTGATGGAGGGCTTTCTCGATTTGCGCCTGCCGAGCTGGGCACGCCGGTTGCTGACGCGCGGCATCGCGATCGTTCCCGTGATCGTCGTCACCGCAATCTATGGCGAGCGCGGCACGGCCGATCTGCTGGTGTTCAGTCAGGTCGTGCTGTCGATGCAGTTGCCCTTCGCGGTCATCCCGCTGGTCCGCTTCGTCTCCGACCGTCGCAAGATGGGCAAGTTCGTAATCCCGGTGTGGGTCGCGGCGATCGCGTGGATCGTCGCGGGCATCATTGTGATTTTGAACTTGAAGCTGCTCGCAGATACGCTGTTCGGGTGAACACGGCTGTCGTCGTCCGGCTCGACCGGACGACCCAGTATTCCAGAGACAGTTGTGAATGACCCGAGGCGTCGCGGCGTACTGGATGCGCCGCTTTCGCGTGGCATGACGGAGAGCTAATCCTGCGGCTCGGACGCGGCATCGCCCTGTGCGTCGATGCGCAGCCAGCCTGACGGCGCGAGGCGCTGCTGAGGCAGGAAGCGGGCCTTGTAGTCCATCTTCTTCGAGCCCTCGATCCAATAGCCGAGATAGACGTAAGGCAGTCCTTGCCGGCGAGCCCGGGCGATGTGGTCGAGGATCATGAAGGTGCCCATCGAGCGGCTGACTTCGCCGGGCTCGAAGAATGAATAGACCATCGACAGGCCGTCGCTGAGCACGTCGGTCAGCGCGACCGCGATCAGCTGCTCGCCGCGGCCGGTGATGCCGCTGTCGGGACCGCGCTTGCGGTACTCGATGATGCGGGTCTCGACGTGGCTGTCCTCGACCATCATGGCGTAGTCGAGCACGGTCATGTCGGCCATGCCGCCATGGCGGTGACGGGAATCGAGATAGGCGCGGAACACCGAATATTGCTCGGAGGTCGGCACCGCGCTGCGCTGCTCGCCGATGATGTCGGCGTTTCGCGCGATGACTTTTCGGAAGTTGCGGGAGGGGCGGAACTCGTTGGCGATCACCCGGACCGAGACGCAGGCGCGACACTGGTCGCAGGCGGGCCGGTAGGCGATCGATTGGCTGCGACGGAAGCCGCCATGGGTCAGGAGGTCGTTGAGGTCACCGGCGCGCTCACCTACGAGGTGCGTAAACACCTTGCGCTCGTGCCGGCCCGGCAGATAGGGGCAGGGGGAGGGCGCCGTGAGGTAAAATTGTGGGGTGTCGCGCGAGTGCTGGGTCAAGGGACGTCGTGGGCCTCCAAAATATGCATCAGCATCGCGCTACGAAAGCCGCCGGTCAATTGGTCTACTCGGCAGGTCAGATCGGACAGCATAGCGGGTCCAGGTTGATAGGTTCTTGATCAGCGGGTCCATGATCGAAAGGTCGCTGATCAGTATGTCCTGGCGCCTTGAGGCACCGGCGCGCGAACGGAATTGTTGATCACGACCGTTCCCAACACGAAATCCTGCAGCAAGCGCCTGCGGCCGTTGAAGAGGCCGACCAGGACGACGAAAGGCGACAGGAACGAGACGGTCACCCAGAACAGCACGGCGTGGGTGGCGCCGAGCACGAAATAGCCGGGCGCGCCGTACCAGGTGCGCAATTCAAGATCCATCACGCGCATGCCGATGGTCGCGGACGACGGACCGCCGATGCAGGCGCCGTAATAGACGATGGCCCAGATCACGGAGGCCGGCCAGGCCAGCCAGAAAAGCGCCCAGCCGATGCCGAGCGTGACCACGCCGAACACCGCGATGAAGAGGTAGCCGAGGATCACCGGCACCGAGATCACGACCATGTCGATCAGGAAAGCGAACACGCGCCGCGTCGCAACGCCGCGGAACAGTTCCGGGTGCAGATAGGGATCGTAGGCGTGAGCCGCACCATCACTGCGCCAGGCATTGCCCGAGTCCGAATACGACATCACCGTCCTCCCGAGGGGAAACTCCCGTGGCAGCACATGGGAATAGGCCGTCCGCGTGCCAAGGGTGCCGGGATTAACAAGACGAAATATTCCGGCGATTCGGGGGCGGTGGAGGTGGTGGCGGCGCCACACCCTCCGTGTCGTCCTGGCGAAAGCCAGGACCCATTACCCCAGGGCGTAGTTTGGCGATGACTGGAAGTTGGTACGTTCGCCGGTATCGATACCGCGTGCTCTCGATAGATCACGCGGTATGGGTCCTGGCTTTCGCCAGGACGACGATGAAGAGACAGGTGTGCCCGGCCTTCGCCGGGACGACATTGGGGCCTACCCCTGAGCGCGCAGCTTCTCCGCCGCCTTCGGTGCAAAGTAGCTCAGCACACCGTCGGCGCCGGCGCGCTTGAAGGCGAGCAGGCTCTCCATCATGGCGCGGTCGCCGTCGAGCCAGCCGTTGTTGGCGGCGGCGGCGATCATCGCGTATTCGCCGGAGACCTGATAGGCGAAGGTCGGCATTGCGAACGTGTCCTTCACGCGACGGACGACGTCGAGATAGGGCATGCCGGGCTTGACCATCACCATGTCGGCGCCCTCGGCGATGTCGAGCTCGACCTCGCGCAACGCCTCGTCGGTGTTGGCGCTGTCCATCTGGTAGGTGCGCTTGTCGCCGGTGAGCGTCTTGGCCGAGCCGATGGCATCGCGGAACGGGCCGTAGAAGGCGGAGGCGTATTTTGCGGCATAGGCCATGATCTGCACGTCAAGGAGGCCGGTGCGATCCAGGCCCTCGCGGATCGCGGCGACGCGGCCGTCCATCATGTCTGACGGCGCGATGATGTCGCAGCCGGCTTCGGCCTGCACCAGGGCCTGACGCACCAGCACGGCGACGGTTTCATCGTTCAGTATCTTGCCGTCGGAGATCAGACCGTCATGGCCGTGGCTGGTGAAGGGATCGAGCGCAACGTCGCAGAGAATGCCGATCTCCGGGAATTCCTTCTTGATCGCGCGCACCGCCTGGCAGACCAGATTGTTCGGGTTGGTGGCTTCCGAGCCCTCCTCGTCGCGCAGGGACGGGTCGGTGTAGGGAAACAGCGCGAGGCAGGGGATGGTGAGCTTCATCGCGCGCTCGGCGTCGCGCACGGCCTGGTCGACGCTGAGACGCTCGACGCCGGGCATCGAGGCGATCTGCTCGCGCTTGTTGTTGCCGTCGATCAGAAACAGCGGCCAGATCAGATCGTCCGTCGTGAGCACGTTCTCGCGCACCATGCGCCGGGCCCATTCGGCCTTGCGGTTGCGGCGTGGGCGGACGGTCAGATCGAGGGCAGGGGAGGCCCCAGTGCCATCCCGGCGCGAGACCTCGCGCAATTCGATCGGACGCCCGTACTTGATCGCCATCACTCTTCCTCCGGCTGGAATTATTCTTATACCAGCTCGCATGGTTCCCGTCACCGCGGGTTGACCTGCCGCAAAAGATGGCAGCCGATTGATTTTGCGGGGCAAAGCAGCCAGAAGGGGGCATGTCCGAGATCTCCACCCGCGATGCGGCCCGCGACAGCGCCAGGGATGCCGTCCGAGACAATGCCAGAGACAGCGCAATGTCGGTGGCGGCGATCTCGTCGGATCGGGCCGAGTCCGACGACAATGTCTGGACGCGCCGGCTCGTGCTGTTCCTGCGGGTGATGGCGCTGCTCTCGATTCTCAAGGGCCTCTATCATTGGGCGCAGGTGACGGGCTTCGTCGGCGGCGAGGACGAGGCGTTCGAGAACCAGTCGATGGCCTGGCAGGCCTCAACCATCTACTTCGCCGTGATCGAGCTCGTTGCCGCGGTTGGCCTCTGGCTCGCCACACCTTGGGGCGCCGTGGTGTGGCTGACGACCGTGGTGTCGATGGCGGTGATCGAGCTGATGTTCCCGGGCATCTACGGCGGCAGCCTGATTGTGGTCGGCGTCGAAGCCTTCATGCTCGCCGCCTATCTCGCGCTCGCCTGGATGGCCGCACGCGAACGGCCGCCATAGGCGAAGTCATTTCAACGTTCTCTCTCTCTCTCTCTCTTTCTCTCGTGCCCCGGACGCTGCGCAGCACGTAGTGATGCGCTGCTGAGCCGGGGCCCATCTCTCCACAAGCGCGTTTGTAGCCCCTGGGTCCCGGATCTTCGCTACGCTCGTCCGGGACACGAGGGCGCAGTTGTGCCCGCTTGGTTGACCGTTCGTTGCGTAAAATTCGACGTAAGTTTTCGCTAACCAGCCTGTTCCGCCACAGCTCTTACGCGGGCGTTTCGAAACGGGGCGGGGCTGTTCTGGAATGCGACAATCGGGGCGGACGGAGGGTGAACAGGACCTTTCGAGAGTCAACAGACTGTTGCGAAAAGTGCTTGTGGCACAGGCTTAATCCGCAATTCACTGTCTTAAATTCATGATCTCTTTATTCTCTTATTTAAGCCGATCTTCAAACGAGCCCCCTTAAGTTGCACCTATCAGACGGGACACAAGTTTCGTCGAATGAGTGTCGATAAAAACGACAACAGGGGAAGTGTCATGATGAAAGCCGTCGCAACTGCGGCAGATACCGCAGAACGCGTCTCCGGCCAGCAGGGTTCGGTGCAGACGCTCTATCTGGAAGCTTTGACTCTGGTGGAGCGGCTGCATCGCCGGCTGCTCGACGTCATCAAGGACGAGTTCGATCGCCGCGGCCGTGCGGACATCAACTCGGTGCAGGCGCTCCTGCTCTACAACATCGGCGACAAGGAGCTGACCGCGGGCGAACTGCGCACGCGCGGTTATTACCTCGGCTCCAACGTCTCCTACAATCTGAAGAAGCTCGTCGAACTCGGCTTCCTCGATCATCAGCGCTCGCGCGTCGATCGCCGCTCGGTGCGCATTCGCCTGACGCCGCAGGGCCAGGAAGTTCGCCGCATCGTCGACTCGCTCTACCAGAAGCACGTCAAGACCGTGGAGCAGGTCGGTGGCATCTCGGGCGAGGAGTTCTCGACCCTGAACAAGTCGCTGCATCGCCTCGAGCGGTTCTGGACCGACCAGATCCTGTATCGTCTCTGAGCTCTTCGACGGGATTTGGCCAAGCCGGCCCACAACAAGACCGGCAAGTCTCCCGAACGTGCCTGAGCTTCCCCAAGCGCGCCGGCCCGGCTCTGTCCGGACCGGTGCGTTTTTTCTATTTCGCGGTTGCGAAAAAATCCCCAACCGGTGGGAACGAGTTCCCGGTTCGGTGCTTATCCCCTTCGATCGGAGGGCGGACGATGCTGGTCGAGCGTGGCGTGGGGGTGATGAACGTGGAACTCGTGAGCGAGGCCTATGCCATCGCCGCGAACTATCTTCGCCGCTCCGGCGCGATCCGGGACACCCTCGTCACCGACGAACACCTGCTCGAAATCGTCATCAAGCTGCTCCAGCACGGCGAATTCAACAAGATCAGGCTGGCCAACAAGGCCATCGTCAGGTTCGAGGCGCAGTCCGAGGCCAAAGCGGTTGCCTGATCTCAACTCCCAAACGCGGCAAGAATCAGAGGGTGCCATGGAAGCTGCCATCGACCGGATCATGCATACCTACGATTTGCTCGCCAACCGCACCTCTGCGGCGAGCGCGGAGGCGCGGGAAAAGGTGACGAACTACCTAAATACCTTGATGCAAGCCGGCGAGAAGGACACGCACAGGTTGACCGTGTGCGGCCTGACCTATCTGCGGCAGCTCGACGGCAGCGTGGATCCCGTGAAGGCGGGGTATACCGGGCTGTAGAGGCCGGCGGCCGGTCAGCCGGTCGCACCCCGCGGCGTTTCGAACCCAAAGCGGGCCTTTCCGGACATTGGACGACCGGATGCCGGCCGGTCGTCCAAATCCTCCAATCCCACCATATCTTGCATAAATCACAGGTCCGACCCGCAAACCCTTGGCCTGTTGCGGGCGATGTGGTAGATCGCGCTCGCCGCTTCCGATCGCCACACCAGACCCGCCCGTAGCCCGCCAAAAGGCTGCGGCGGTGGAGATATTCGCAAGATGACCTTCGCCAAAACCGCCTCCGCGCCCGATTCGTTTTTCACCGCCTCGCTCGAGCAGGCTGACCCGGAAATCGCAGCCGCCATCAAGGGCGAGCTCGGCCGTCAGCGTCATGAGGTCGAGCTGATCGCCTCCGAGAACATCGTCAGCCGTGCCGTGCTGGAAGCGCAGGGTTCGGTTATGACCAACAAATACGCGGAAGGCTATCCGGGCGCGCGCTACTACGGCGGTTGTGAGTGGGTCGACGTCGCCGAGAACCTTGCGATCGATCGCGCCAAGAAGCTGTTCGGCGCCAACTTCGCCAACGTGCAGCCGAACTCCGGCAGCCAGATGAACCAGGCGGTGTTTCTGGCGCTGCTTCAGCCCGGCGACACCTTCATGGGCCTCGATCTTGCCGCCGGCGGCCATCTCACCCACGGCTCCCCCGTCAACATGAGCGGCAAATGGTTCAAGGCCGCGCACTACACCGTGCGCCGCGAGGACCAGATCATCGACATGGACGCCGTCGCCAAGCAGGCCGAGGAGGTCAAGCCGAAGCTGATCGTGGCCGGCGGCTCGGCCTATTCGCGGGCCTGGGACTTCAAGCGCTTCCGCGAGATCGCGGACAGCGTCGGCGCCTACCTCCTCGTCGACATGGCGCACTTCGCCGGTCTCGTTGCCGGTGGCGTGCATGCTTCGCCGGTGCCGCATGCCCACATCACCACTACCACGACCCACAAGTCGCTGCGCGGACCGCGCGGCGGCCTGATGCTGTGGAATGACGAGGCGTTGACCAAGAAATTCAACTCGGCGATCTTCCCGGGACTGCAGGGCGGCCCCCTGATGCATGTGATCGCGGCGAAGGCGGTCGCCTTTGCCGAGGCGCTGCGGCCGGACTTCAAGGTCTATGCGAAGAACGTCGTCGAGAACGCCAAGGCGCTGGCCGAGACGATGAAGAGCCACGGCTTCGATATCGTCTCCGGCGGCACCGATAACCATCTGATGCTCGTCGACCTCCGGCCGAAGGGCCTGAAGGGCAATGCTTCGGAGAAGGCGCTGGTTCGCGCTGCCATCACCTGCAACAAGAACGGTATTCCTTTCGACCCCGAGTCGCCGTTTGTCACCTCCGGTATTCGGCTGGGCACGCCTGCGGCAACCACCCGCGGCTTCGGCGTCGCTGAATTCCAGCAGGTCGGCGGCATGATCGCCGAGGTCCTGAACGCGATCGCGCAATCCTCCGACGGCAAAGCGCCGCTGGTGGAAGCCGCGATCAAGGAACGGGTCAAGGCGCTCACCGATCGTTTCCCGATCTATCAGTAAGATCCAAGAAAACCGGTCAAGGTCAACGGATGCGCTGCCCGAACTGCAACAGTCTCGATACGCAGGTAAAGGACTCGCGTCCGACCGAGGACTCTTCCGTGATCCGCAGGCGGCGCGTGTGCGTCGCCTGCAATTTCCGCTTCACCACCTTCGAGCGGGTGCAGCTGCGCGAGCTCACGGTGATCAAGCGCAACGGCCGCCGCGTGCCGTTCGAGCGCGACAAGCTGATGCGCTCGGTGTCGATCAGCTTGCGCAAGCGGCAGGTCGAGCCTGAAAGGGTGGAGAAAATGGTCTCCACCATCGTGCGCGAGCTCGAGACCGGGGGTGAAGCCGAAATCTCATCGGAGGTGATCGGCGAGACCGTGATGGAACATTTGCGCACGCTCGACGACGTCGCCTATGTCCGCTTCGCCTCGGTCTACCGCAATTTCCGCGAGGCCAAGGATTTCGCCGACGTGCTCGGTGAGCTCTCCGGTGAGGAGGAAGCGCGGCTCGCCGCGATCCGCAAATGATCTTTCGCATCCTGGAGGATCAATTCGCGCAAAAGGCGCGCGAGTCCAGGGATGCCGACCGGCGCTTCATGGAGCTTGCGCTGGCGCTCGGCAGGCGCGGGCAGGGACGTACCTGGCCCAATCCCGCCGTCGGAGCCGTCATCGTCAAGGACGGCGTGATCGTCGGCCGCGGCTGGACCCAGCCCGGCGGACGGCCGCATGGCGAGCCTGAAGCGCTGCGGCGCGCAGGCGAGGCCGCGCGCGATGCCACGCTCTATGTCACGCTGGAGCCGTGCTCGCATTTCGGCAAGTCGCCCCCGTGCGCCGACGCAGTGATCGCCGCGGGCATCAAGCGCGTGGTCGCCGCGATCGAGGATCCCAATCCGGAAGTCGCGGGTCAAGGTCATGCGCGCCTGCGCGCCGCCGGCATCATGGTGGATGTGGGTCTGTGCGCGCGCGAAGCCGCTTTCGATCATGCCGGGCATTTCCGTCGCATCAGGGATCACCGCCCGCATGTGATCCTGAAGCTCGCGGTCTCGCCCGACGGCAAGATCGGCGCGGCTGGCGGCAAGCCGGTCGCGATCACCGGCGAGGCGGCGCGCAACCGGGTGCATCTCCTGCGCGCGCAGAGTGACGCCATCCTGGTCGGCATCGGCACGCTGCTGGCGGACGATCCGCAGCTCGACTGCCGCCTGCCGGGCCTGGCGGTGCGCTCGCCGGTGCGCGTGGTGCTCGACCAGAACCTGCGCATTCCCGGCGCAAGCAGGCTCGTGGGCTCCGCGCGCGAGATTCCGCTGTGGGTGGTGGGTTCTGAACTCGCGGAGGCCGCGGCCGCCACGCGGCTCGGTGCTGCCGGCGCGCAGGTGATCCGCGTGCCGCCCGGCAACGCCTCGGGACTCGATCTTGCGGCGGTGCTGCATGCATTGGCCGGCAAGGGCATCACGCGGCTGATGGTCGAGGGCGGCAGCCGCGTCGCCGCGTCCTTTGTCGCCGCCGACCTCGTTGACGAGATCTGGCTGTTTCGCGGCGCGGAGGCGGTGGGCGCCGACGGGGTGGATGCGCTCGCCGCATTGCCGCTGTCGAAAATCACGCAGTCGCAGGCCTACAAGGTTCATGCTAGCGAGACCTTCGACAAGGATATTCTCACCATCTACGAGCGCGCGTAATGTTCACCGGCATTGTCACCGATATCGGCGAGATCGTCGGCTTCACGCCGACCGCGCAGGGCCAGTTGCACCGGCTGCGCATCGCCTGCCGCTACGACCAGACCACCATTGCGGACGGCGCCTCGATCGCCTGCAATGGCGTCTGCCTGACGGTGGTCGCGTCCGGCGTCGAAAGCGGCAAGGACTCTGCTCAAAGGACATGGTTCGACGTCGATGCCGCGGCCGAGACGTTGGCGCTGACGACCGCAAAGCACTGGAGGGTCGGCACCAGGCTCAATCTCGAACGTGCGCTCAAGATCGGCGACGAGCTCGGCGGGCATATCGTCGCCGGCCATGCCGACGGCATCGCGACCCTCGTCAGCCGCGAGGACCTGTCCGACATGGCGCGGTTCGAGCTCTCCACGACGCGGGAGCTGGCGCGGTTCATCGCGACCAAGGGCTCGATCACGCTCGACGGCGTCTCGCTGACGGTTAATACGGTGAAGGACGTGAGCTTTTCGGTGCTGATCATCCCGCACACCCTGACGGTCACGACGATCGGCGGCTGGAAGGCGGGGAATGAGGTCAATATCGAGGTCGATCTGATGGCCCGCTACGCGGCGCGGCTGACGGAAATGAAGTGACGGCGTCTTTGAACTTGGCTTACCCGCTGGTGGCGACTACATAGCGCCAACCCCTGTGGAACGGATTTGACTATGGCAGACGCGCGGCGCGCACCCCTCAAGGACCAGACCGACATCTCCGGCGCACGCGCGCTGATTGTCGAGGCACGGTTCTATGACGATCTCCAGGACGCGATGCTCGAAGGCGCGGTGGCCGAGCTGAAGGCGGCCGGTCTGACCCATGACGTCATCACGGTTCCCGGCGCACTGGAGATTCCTGCGGCGATCGCCATAGCGGTTGATGCCGCGGCCGCCAATGGCAAGCCCTACGACGCCGCGATCGCACTCGGCTGCGTGATCCGTGGCGACACCATCCATTTCGAGATCGTCTCGCAGGAATCCTCGCGCGCGCTGATGGACCTGGCGGTGGCGCGAAAGCTGCCGCTCGGCAACGGCATCCTCACCGTCAACACCGAGGCGCAGGCCTGGGCGCGGGCGCGCGCCAGCGAGCTGAACAAGGGCGGCGATGCCGCGCGGGCCGCGATTGCGATGCTGCGCATCAAGCGCCGGCTGGCGCGGGCTTGATCATGGCCGACAACAACAAGAAGCCGCCGGCCGGCACGGAGAAGAAGGCGAACCGGCGCGGTGCGGCGCGGCTCGCAGCCGTCCAGGCGCTGTACCAGATGGATATCGGCGGTGCCGGCATCAACGACATTTTTGCGGAGTTCGAGAGCCACTGGCTCGGCAACGAGGTCGAGGGCGACACATATCTGCCGGCGGAAGCGGCGTTCTTCCGCGACGTCGTCTCCGGCGTCGTGCGCGACCAGAAGAAGCTCGATCCGCTGATCGACGAGGCGCTGTCGAAGGGCTGGCCTTTGAAGCGCATCGAAGCGATCCTGCGCGCGGTGCTGCGGGCAGGGGCCTACGAATTGGAGCACCGCAAGGACGTGCCGGGCCGCGTCGTCGTGTCCGAATATGTCGACGTCGCCAATGCCTTCGTCGACCGCGAGGAGACCGGCATGGTCAACGCGGTGCTCGACCAGATCGGCCGCCAGTTTCGCGGTGACGAGTTCGGGCGGGGGTAGATTGAGACGACGTCCGCCGTAGCCGTCATCCTGAGGTGCCGGAGCGAAGCGGAGGCCTCGAAGGACGGCGGCGTGCCACCGAAGGTGCATCTCGGCCGCGCATCCTTCGAGGCTCGCAAGGGCTCGCACCTCAGGATGACGGGTCTAGTGCCGTGACGCAGGACAAAGAAACGGTATCCGCCGAAGACTCCCTCATCGCGCGCTATTTCAAGCCGCTGGCGACTGATCCCGGCG
Source organism: Bradyrhizobium sp. Ken01 (assembly GCF_055807355.1). Taxonomy (NCBI): domain Bacteria; kingdom Pseudomonadati; phylum Pseudomonadota; class Alphaproteobacteria; order Hyphomicrobiales; family Nitrobacteraceae; genus Bradyrhizobium; species Bradyrhizobium sp. Ken01. The sequence continues at coordinate 144,209 of NZ_JBVVPC010000009.1, read as the reverse complement.
CGCTGGGGCTGGTGGACGATGCCGCCATCCTGCAGGCGCTTGGCAGCGACATCGTCGTCACCACAGACGCGGTGGTCGAGGGCGTGCATTATCTTGCCACCGATCCGCCCGATACCATCGCGCGCAAGGCGCTGCGGGTGAACCTGTCCGATCTCGCTGCCAAGGGTGCCGCGCCGGCCGGCTTCGTGCTGACACTGGCGCTGCGCAGCCAGGAAGACGCCTGGCTCAGGCCATTCGCCGATGCGCTAGGCGAGGATGCCAAGACCTTCGCCTGTCCGCTGCTCGGCGGCGACACGGTGTCGACGCCGGGGCCGCAGATGATCTCGATCACCGCCTTTGGCCGCGTGCCGCAGGGGCGGATGGTTGGCCGCACCGGCGCGAAGCCGGGCGACCGTATCCTGGTCACGGGGACGATCGGCGATGCCGCGCTCGGCCTCGATGTGCTCACGGGCGGGACGATGGCGGCCATGCTGACGGCAGATCAGGCCGCGCAGGACTATCTGATCGATCGCTATCGCCTCCCTCGGCCGCGCAATGCATTGGCCGGGGCAGTGCTCGCCCATGCCAGCGCAGCGATGGACGTGTCCGATGGTCTGGCAGGTGATCTTGCCAAGCTCTGCGCCGCCTCCGGCGTCAGCGCCTTGGTCGAGGCGCACCATGTTCCGCTGTCACCAGCCGCTGCGATGTCCGCCGTCGGCCTTGAAAGGCTCGTGTCCGGCGGGGACGATTACGAAGTTCTGTGCGCCATTCCCGAATCGCGCTGCGCCGATTTCATACGGGAGGCCGAGCAGGCTGGTGTCCGCGTCACGGCGATCGGCACCATCATCGCCGGCCAACAAGCGCCGCGATGGACGGGCGCAGAAGGCCGCAAAATCACACTGCGCCGCCTATCCTATAGCCATTTCTAGGCCCTGGTGCGGCCAGGCGCGTCTAGTCTCTCTGCTTTTTGGGGACAACCGGGTACTATCGGCAATCGCAAACCGGCGGATTTGATTCGGATGACAGCGACCTCAACCGCGAGCAAGCTGCAGCCTGTTCCCGGCAGGGAATGTGGAAGCTGCACGCTCTGCTGCAAGGTCTACAACATTCCTGAGATCCAGAAGCCTGCCGGCAAGTGGTGCGGGCAGTGCAAGCCCGGGCGCGGCTGCAAGATCCACGACAGCCTGCCGGACCAGTGCGCGGAATTCAATTGCCTCTGGCGAACGGATGCGGCGATGCCGGCGCAATGGAAGCCCGATCAGGCGAAGATGGTGGTCACCATCCATCCGATCAGCCGGAACATCCAGATCCAGGTCGATCCAGGCCTGCCATCGGCATGGAGCCGACAGCCCTATCACGATCACCTACGGCAATGGGCGACGAAGAACATGCCGAAGGGCATGCATGTGGTCGTTTTCGTCAACGAGCTGGCGACACTCGTTTTGCCTGACCAGGATGTGGCGCTTGGTCCCGTGACACCCGACCAGACGATCGCAGTTCGTTTGGAGCCTGGTCCGAACGGTGGCGTCTATGAGATCAAGGTCTCGACTACGCGGAGGACGGATGATGGCCAGACCTTCGAGATCGCGTCCTCATCCCGTCATCCTGTGAGGTCGGCGGCCTAGGCTTGGCCACGGCTGGGCTCGGTCCCTTCGGTAGGTCGCTTGCCTGTTCTGTGGCAAACGGGCGACTCCGGACCGGCCTAAATACTTGCCGAGATCGGCTTTTTCGGGTCATCCGGCGTTGCACCCTCAATTTGATTTTGGCAAGGTCGTGACCGACTAGGGCCGCGCCTTCGGGCAAGGAGCGGCCTTTTTCAAATCAAGGCGCCGCACCGCACGACGGAAAACAAAAGGCGCCGGGGGTACGTTCATCAAGGATCTGAGGCAAAAAATCACATGACAGCATTATGGTTGATTGTGCTCTGCGGAGTGCTTTCCGTCGTCTACGCGATCTGGGCGACGTCTTCGGTCTTGAGCGCGGATGCGGGGTCTCCGCGCATGCAGGAAATCGCGGCAGCGGTGCGCGAAGGCGCACAGGCCTACCTGCGGCGTCAGTACACCACGATCGGGATGGTCGGTATCGTCATCTTCGTGCTGCTCGCCTATTTCCTGGGGCTCTATGTCGCGATCGGTTTTGCCATCGGCGCGATCCTGTCGGGGGCGGCCGGCTTCATCGGCATGAACGTCTCGGTCCGCGCCAATGTGCGCACCGCCCAGGCGGCGACCACGTCGCTCGCGGGTGGTCTCGAGCTTGCCTTCAAGGCGGGCGCCATCACCGGCATGCTGGTGGCGGGTCTCGCGCTGCTCGGCGTGACCCTCTATTTCGGCTTCCTGGTCCATTCGCTGAAGCTTGCGCCTGACAGCCGCGTCGTGATCGACGCCATGGTGGCGCTCGGCTTCGGCGCCTCGCTGATCTCGATCTTCGCCCGTCTCGGCGGCGGCATCTTCACCAAGGGTGCGGACGTCGGCGGCGACCTCGTCGGCAAGGTCGAGGCCGGCATTCCCGAGGACGATCCGCGCAACCCGGCCACCATCGCCGACAACGTCGGCGACAATGTCGGCGACTGCGCCGGCATGGCCGCCGACCTGTTCGAAACCTATGCGGTGACCGCGGTCGCCACCATGGTCCTGGCGGCGATCTTCTTCGCCAAGACGCCGATCCTCGCCGACATGATGACATTGCCGCTCGCCATCGGCGGCATCTGCATCATCACCTCGATCATCGGCACCTTCTTCGTGAAGCTCGGGCCGAGCCAGTCGATCATGGGCGCGCTTTACAAGGGCCTGATCGCAACCGGCGTCCTGTCGCTGGTCGGCATCGCCGGCGTGATCTATTACCTGATCGGCTTCGGCAAGCTCGCCGGCGTCGACTACACCGGCATGGCGCTGTTCGAGTGCGGCGTGGTCGGCCTCGCCGTCACCGCGCTGATCATCTGGATCACCGAATACTACACCGGCACCGACTATCGTCCCGTGAAGTCGATCGCCCAGGCGTCGGTGACCGGCCATGGCACCAACGTGATCCAGGGCCTCGCCGTTTCGATGGAATCGACCGCGCTGCCCGCGATCGTCATCATTGCCGGCATCCTGGTCACCTACAGCCTCGCCGGCCTGTTCGGTATCGCAATCGCGACCGCCACGATGCTCGCGCTTGCCGGCATGGTCGTCGCGCTCGACGCGTTCGGTCCGGTCACCGACAACGCCGGCGGCATCGCCGAGATGGCGGGCCTGCCGAAGGAGGTCCGCAAGTCGACCGACGCGCTCGATGCGGTCGGCAACACCACCAAGGCGGTGACCAAGGGCTACGCGATCGGCTCCGCCGGTCTCGGCGCCCTGGTGCTGTTCGCGGCCTACAACGAGGACCTCAAGTTCTTCATTGCGGATTCCGCGCACCACGCCTACTTCGCCGGCGTCAAACCCGACTTCTCGCTCAACAACCCCTACGTCGTGGTCGGCCTGTTGTTCGGCGGTCTCTTGCCGTATCTGTTCGGCGCGATGGGCATGACCGCCGTGGGCCGTGCGGCGAGCGCGATCGTCGAGGAAGTCCGTCGCCAATTCCGCGAGAAGCCGGGCATTATGCAAGGCACCGACAAGCCGGATTACGGCAAGGCGGTCGATCTTTTGACCAAGGCGGCGATCAAGGAAATGATCATCCCCTCGCTGCTTCCGGTGCTGTCACCGATCTTCGTCTACTTCGTGATCTATGCGATCGCGGGGGGCGGGGCGGCCGGCAAGTCGGCGGCGTTCTCGGCCGTGGGCGCGATGCTGCTCGGCGTGATCGTGACAGGCCTGTTCGTCGCGATCTCCATGACCTCGGGCGGCGGCGCCTGGGACAACGCCAAGAAGTACATCGAAGACGGTCATTTCGGCGGCAAGGGCAGCGACGCCCACAAGGCGGCCGTGACCGGCGACACGGTCGGCGATCCCTACAAGGACACGGCGGGACCGGCGGTGAACCCGATGATCAAGATCACCAACATCGTGGCGCTGCTGCTGCTGGCGATCCTCGCGCACTGAACCTGCAGTGCGCGACAAGCGACAAACCCGCGGTGCAAACCGCGGGTTTTTTGTTGTTCGCTCTAAGAGACCGTCGCCATGAAGTTCGAGACGACCAGATGTATAGGGTGCGGCTGCGACATGTTGGCGGCAGACAGTGTTTGTCCAACTTGCGGCAAGGCGCAAAGGGGCTCTCGGCAATCCGGGCCTCGCACAATGTTGGCAGTCGCGCTGGCGGCGGCCATCCTCCTCGCCTTCAACTGGTTCAAATCCCCAGCGCCACAAGCGGGACCTACTGCACGTCCATCTGCAGCCCTTCCTTCTGGATGATGCCGGCGAACTTCTTCGTCTCGGCGTCCACGAAGGCGGCAAACTGGTCGGGCGTGCCGTAGTCGGCGCGGGCGCCCATGGCGACGATGTTCTTCTTGATATCGTCACGCTCGAGCATCGCCTTCACTTGAAGGTTGAGCGCCTCGACAACGGCGGGCTGCACACCCTTCGGCAGGAAAACCGAGAACCACGACGAGACGTCGAAAGCCGCGAGCTCCGGCGCGCTCTCGCGCATGGTCGGCAGGTTCGGCGCGAGGTCGCTACGCTCAGTCGTGGTGACGCAGAGGCCAGTAAGGGTGCCGTTCTGTACCTGCGGCAGGCTCGGATAGAGGTTGTCGAACAGGATCTGGATGTCGCCGGCGAGCGCCGCCTGGAGCGCGGGACCGGCGCCGCGGAACGGGATGTGCGTCATCTTCAGGCCGGTGAGCTGCAGGAACCAGGCGCCGGTGAGGTGAGGGCTCTGGCCGACGCCGGAGGAGGCGTAGCTGAGCTTGTCCGGATTGGCCTTGAGATAGGCGACCAGCTCGGCGATCGACTTGATGCCGGTCTTGGGATGCGCCGAGACGATGTTCGGGATCCGGATCATGTTGGAGACCGGCTGGAGCTGGTCCGGCTTGTAGGTGAGGTTCTTGAAAATGCTGTAGGCGATCGCGTTCGGCCCGGGATTGCCTATCAGGATCGTGTGGCCGTCAGGCTTGGCGCGGACCACCTCGGCTGTGCCGATCGTACCGCCGCCGCCGGACCGGTTTTCCACCACGGCCGATTGGCCCCAGGCGGTCTGCAGATGCGCCGCCAGAAGCCGACCCATCACGTCGGTCGAACCGCCGGCGGCCGCCGGCACGACAAGGCGGACGTTTTCGGTGGGCTTCCAGTCCGCCAGACTCGATCGCGGCAGGATCGCTGCGGTCGAGAGGGCGGCAGCGCCGGTGAGCACGCGACGGCGGGACAGCAATTGATTGGGCACGAATCCACTCCCTGCATCTTGTTTTGCAGGGAGCGTATGGAACAGGACGCGCAACGGCAAGCCGCACGAAGCCGCAGGCTGAAGGCTCAGTTAAAGCTGAGCAGCTTGAAGATCGGCGTGAGGTAGCTCATCTCCTGGCCCGACGTCGGCGTGGTCCGGCTGATGAAGTCGAAGATCTTGCCGTCTTGGAGACCGTAATTCGCAAGCCGGCGCACGCGCCGGTTCTTGTCGAAATAGACCGCGATGACGCGCTGATCGACCACTCTCTGGTTCATGAAGGCGACCATGCGCTCGGAGCGCTGCGAGATGTAATAGAACACCTCGCCGTCGAGGGTTGCCACGGTGGAGGGGGTGCCCATCACGATCAGCACCTGGTCCTGGCTCGCGCCGATCGGAATCTGCTCCAGCGCGCCAGGCGGCAGGATATAACCCTTCTGGAACTGCTCGCCGGTGCAGCCGGCAAGCGCAACGCCAACCAGGGCCGCGGCCGCGAGCAGGCGCAAGCAGCGCCAATGTGCATGAAGGCCGCGCCGCTTGTCTGCACGCAGGCTGGTCTGGTTCGTTATCGTCATAGCGGAACTGATTCCGTCCCCTTGCGTCGCGCGAGGCGCTGAAGTACCGGGCGGAGGCTCTGAATGCAACACGCGCGCGCCCGCTTGCGGAAACCACAATGCTTTGGCCGTTCAATCACTTCAGGAAACCCCGCCTAGCCTCGCCGGGCACCATTGAAGCCATCTATGGCATGATCGTGACGCAGGCGCGAGAACCCATATTTTACCGCGACTTGGGCGTGCCGGATACCGTTAACGGGCGTTTCGATCTGTTGCTGCTGCACCTCTGGCTGCTGCTGCGCCGCCTGCGCACGGTCCAGGGCGCTCCCGGACACGGCGCCACCGAGCTGTCGCAGGCGCTGTTCGACCGCTTCTGCGAGGACATGGACGACAATCTGCGCGAGATGGGGATAGGCGACCAGACCGTTCCGAAGCGGATGCGAGCCTTCGGCGAGGCATTTTACGGCCGGGTCCAGGCCTACGATCAGGCCATGGAAAGCGGCGGCGAGGCGCTGGCATCGGCGATCTGCAAGAATATCTTGAATGGGGTCGGCATGGACCAGGCGCAGCGGCTCGCGGCCTATGCCAGGGCTGTCGAGGCCGAGCTCGGCCGGACCGGCGAGGCCGCACTGCTGGGTGCGTCCTTCAAGTTTCCTCCAGCGCTTCCCGAGGATGTCACGCCATGACCCGACCGATACCAGCAACCGGGCCCGATCCCTGGCGGGTGCCCGTCATCGTTGCACAGATCCCGGATACCGGCCTGCATCGCAAGCTCGAGGCCTCGGCCGCCGAGCGGCAGGCCATGGCCGAGACGGCTGGCTTGCGCGAGGTTGTGTCGGTCCAGGCCGACTTCGATGTCGTGCCGAAAAGCGGCAACCGGATCCAGGTTACGGGCCACGTTCGTGCCCGGATCGGCCAGACCTGTGTGGTCACGCTTGACCCGATGGAGAGCGACATCGACGAGGCGGTGGACCTGATATTTGCCCCCGAGGCGGAGGTCCGCCGCCTGGCCGACCTGATGGAGGAGGGGCAGGACGATCAGGAGCAGGTCGCCGACCCCCCGGAGGCGATCGTCAATGGAATTATCGACCTCGGCCGGCTCGCCACCGACGCCCTGTTTCTGGCGGTCGATCCCTATCCGCGGAAGCCGGGGGTGGTGTTTGAGCCCGAGGTCATCGCCCCCGATCCGGAGGACCATCCCTTTGCGGTCCTGAAGGCACTCCAGGGCAAGAAGAAAGACCAATAGCTGCCGTCTTTCCCAGAGGACCGCTTTGCTACGGGGCGCGAAGTGTTTGCGGTGGTGGTTTGAAAGGTCGAATTATCTGTTTGATTTTGATGTGTTTCTCGTGAATTAGTCCGTCCGCGGCCCGATGCTCCCGAATGCAAAAGGCTGGGGGCAAGAGGTTGTTTCGGGATAACAAAACGCTATTGTCGCGCCCCGGTCCGGGTGCGGCGTGGCGCTTGACCGACCGCCATGTTCGTGGCGAACCCATTTGCGGCCCCGCTCGTTCAAGACCGCACCAGACCAGGTTTCCAGGACTTTTATGCCAAGCAAGGTTCGCATCGCGCTTGACGCCATGGGGGGCGACGCCGGCGCCGCCGTGGTCATTCCAGGCGCCGCCATCTCGCTCGCTAGGCATCGCGAGATCGAATTCCTGCTGATCGGGGACCGCGCCAAGATCGAGCCCGAGCTCGACCGCCACCCCGCGCTGAAGGCCGCCTCGAAGATCATTCATACCGATGTCGCGGTCAGCGGCGAGGACAAGCCGAGCCAGGCGCTGCGGCGCGGCCGCAGGACCTCCTCGATGTGGCTTGCCATCGATGCGGTGAAAAAGGGCGAGGCGGATGTTGCGGTCTCGGCCGGGAATACCGGCGCGCTGATGGCGATGTCGCGCTTCCACCTACGCACGCTGCCGGGCGTCGACCGTCCGGCCATCGCCGGCATGTGGCCGACCAGGCGCGGCGATTCCGTGGTTCTCGACCTTGGCGCCAGCATCGGCGGCGATACGCATCATCTGGTGTCGCTCGCCATCATGGGCGCGGCGATGGCCAGCGTGCTGTTCAACAAGAAGCGTCCCACGGTCGGCCTGCTCAATATCGGGGTCGAGGAGATCAAGGGGCACGAGGAGATCCGCGAGGCCGGCGAAATCCTGCGCGCCAGGAACCTGCCCGAGCTCGACTATCTCGGCTTCGTCGAGGGCGACGGCATCGGCAAGGGGGTGGCCGACGTCATCGTCACCGAGGGCTACAGCGGCAACATCGCGCTGAAGGCCGCGGAGGGAACCGCGCGGCAGATGGCGGAATTGCTCCGGGACGAGATGAAACGGGGCTGGCTGTCAAAGCTCGGCTATCTGTTTGCGCGCAACGCCTTCCAGGCCCTGCGGAACAAGATGGACCCGAACAAATCCAACGGCGGCGTGTTGCTGGGGTTGAACGGGATCGTGGTCAAGAGCCATGGCGGAATCGCTGCCGAAGGCTTTGCCTATGCGATTGATGTTGGCTATGAGATGGTCAAATTCGATCTCCTCAACAAGATCAATCAGATGCTCAACCGCGAAGGTGGTGCACTCAATTCCGTGCAGGCCGCGCAGGAGGCTGTTTCGTGACTCAAATTCGTTCGGTCGTGCTGGGCTGCGGCTCTTATTTGCCGGAGCAGGTGGTGACCAACGCCCAATTGGCGGCGCGCATTGACACGTCCGACGAGTGGATCGTGCAGCGCACCGGCATTCGCGAGCGGCATATCGCGGCCGAGGGCGAGTTCACCTCGCATCTGGCGCTCAAGGCGGCGCAAGCTGCGCTCGCCGATGCCGGCGTGGACGCGCAGTCGATCGACCTGATCGTGCTCGCGACCTCGACGCCCGACAACACCTTCCCCGCAAGCGCGGTCGCCGTGCAGCACGGGCTCGGCATCAATCATGGCGCGGCCTTCGACCTTCAGGCGGTGTGCTCGGGCTTCGTGTTCGGGCTCGCCACCGCCGACAATTTCCTGCGCACGGGCGCCTTCAAGCGCGCGCTGGTGATCGGCGCGGAAACCTTCTCGCGCATCCTCGACTGGACCGACCGCGGCACCTGTGTGCTGTTCGGCGACGGCGCCGGCGCGGTGGTGCTGGAGGCGCAGGAGCAGCCGGGCAATGCCGCGACCGACCGGGGCATCGTGACCACGCATTTGCGCTCCGACGGCCGCCACAAGGCGAAGCTGTTCGTCGACGGCGGCCCGTCCTCGACCCAGACTGTCGGCCATCTGCGCATGGAGGGCCGCGAGGTCTTCAAGCACGCGGTCGGCATGATCACCGACGTGATCGTCGATGCCTTCAAGGCGACCGGGCTCAATGCCGATAGCATCGACTGGTTCGTGCCGCACCAGGCCAACAAGCGAATCATCGACGCGTCCGCGCACAAGCTCCATATCGCGCCGGAGAAGGTGGTGCTGACGGTCGACCTTCACGGCAACACGTCGGCGGCCTCGATCCCGCTGGCGCTGTCGGTGGCGCGCAAGGACGGCCGCATCAAGCGTGGCGACCTGGTTCTGCTGGAAGCCATGGGCGGCGGCTTCACCTGGGGCTCCGCGCTGGTGCGCTGGTAAGCCACAGTCGATAAAATTTTGCCCGAATCAGATCGGATTATCGATGCGCCTGCATTGATGAGCGCTGTTGACCGCCGTATCGTAAGCTCATAATTTCAGACAACAATTGTTCGCCGTGATGTGGGGCAGGGCGATGACCGATCAAAGTAAAACCGTAACGCGTGTCGATCTGTGCGAGGCCGTCTACCAGAAGGTGGGGCTGTCGCGCACGGAATCGTCTGCCTTCGTGGAACTCGTGCTGAAGGAGATCACCGATTGCCTTGAGAAAGGCGAGACGGTGAAGCTGTCCTCGTTCGGCTCCTTCATGGTCCGCAAGAAGGGTCAGCGCATCGGTCGCAATCCCAAGACCGGCACCGAGGTGCCGATCTCGCCGCGCCGGGTCATGGTGTTCAAGCCGTCGGCGATCCTGAAGCAGCGGATCAACGGCCAGCACCGCACCAATGGCGACGCCAGCAAGGCGCAACCCGAGGCGTAATCCGCCCTCCGGATAAGGATTTGGCATTTGGACAAGGCGCCGGATGCGTTCCGAACCATCAGCGAAGTAGCGCAGGAACTCGACATTCCGCAGCACGTGCTGCGGTTCTGGGAGACCCGATTCTCCCAGATCAAGCCGATGAAGCGCAGCGGCGGCCGCCGCTATTACCGCCCGGACGACGTCGACCTGCTCAAGGGCATCCGCCGGCTGCTCTACGGGGAGGGCTACACCATCCGCGGGGTGCAGCGGATCCTGAAAGAACACGGCGTCAAATCAGTGCAGGGCCTCGCCGACAGCGCGGCCGCGGTCTCGTTCGGCGCCATCGAGGACGCCGTCGGCGCCAGCTTGATGGAGCCCGAGGAGGAGACCGGCGTCCGCGGCGCCCGCGACAGCGACGATGACGACTACCAGGGCGAGGAGGAGGAGGGCATCGACTTCCGCTTCTCCGAGACCGACGACGAGGAAATCCTCACCACCTTCCGCAAGGGCGGCACCCCCGCGCCCGCCGGCCCCAGCGCCATCGACCGGGAGCGCCTCGGGCGGGTGCTCGCCGAACTGATCGCCTGCCGCGAGATGCTGGATCAGGCGCTGAAGGACGCCTGACGCCGGATCTCCCCGGCTGTGGGTCAGTTCCGGCGCCTTTCGGCGGAGGCAGCAAAATGGTGTCACCTCGCCTTGCGCAAACCGGCGATCCTAGCTAATGGAACGACGTTCGGAGCGTGGCGCAGCCCGGTTAGCGCACTAGTCTGGGAGACTAGGGGTCGGAGGTTCAAATCCTCTCGCTCCGACCATTTGTTCGTAGGCTTGGCTGAGCACACGCGCGAAAAGCATCGCAACGGATGCATTGTCTGTTCGCGATCAGGCCTAGGGCTCGCCCGGCGACAATGAGAGCATCAGAAGTGCCCGACGAGCCGATGACCCTCAAGTTCCGCTGTCCGCCGGGTCTTGAAGACAAATTGCCGCCGCCGGTCCCTGCGAGTTTAGGCCTGCCTGCCTGGCTGAAGGCGATGCCGACGCAGGCGTTCAACGCGATCAATCAGCGCGAGGAGGATACGGTCAAGCGGTGTCCTCCGGTCGTCGACGCCATGACGAGCGGCTTCCTGATCCCATTGATGTGCGATGTCAGGTTTGAGAACGGGGAAATTTCCTGGGACAATGACCTGCCAGCCGGTGGTGAGCTCGATTTCCCGCGCTCTCCCGTTGGATTTCACGACTCCAGTCAGGTCACGGGATCGCCGTTGTTCGAGCCGGACCGGCTTCTCATCAAGTTTCGTAACCCATGGCTGATCGAAGCGCCGGAAGGCTATTCGGTTCTGTTCATGCATCCGATCAATCGGTTTGATTTGCCCTTCACGACGCTGACGGGCCTCGTCGATTGCGATCAATATCGTGACAGCTGGATCCACTTCCCGGTGCATTGGCACGACGTGAATTTCAACGGCGTGCTGCAGAAGGGGACACCGATTGCGCAATGCATGGCGGTGAAGCGGGAAACCTGGGTCGCTCAGACCGCACCACTGACTGCAGAGGAGATGCAGCGGGTGTTCGAGGTGACGAAGTCGGTCGCGCAGGAGCCCGGCGCCTATCGACGGCAGTTCCGTGCGTGAGCCGCGTTACGGTACCTCGCCTTGCAGAAACTTCTTGAGCGCGCTCGGGCGGAAGAAGAAGCGGCCGTGCGATGAATGGACGAGCGTGTAGGCGGCTTGTGCCAGCATGCGAGGGCGGCCGTGTAAGGCCGAACGAAGGCTCGCCTCGCCCGCTTCGCGCTCACCCAACTCGAACAGGCAGGCCGCGAGGTTGGTGCGTGCCATGGCATCGTCAGGGCGCAGCGCCAGCGCGAGCCGGTACATTTCTGCGGCCGTGGCATAGTCACCGTCCTGGCGCAGCACGCGTGCAAGTAGGGTCGAGATATCGGGACGCCCAGGCGCGACCTCGTGGGCCTTGACGAGAATCGCGCGCGCCTCACCGCGCGTATTGCGCTCGAGATGCAGGCGCGCAAGATCCAGTTGTAGGTCGATGCTTTCCGGCGCGAGCGCGAGAGCGTTGCCGATCACCGCGATGGCCTCATCGAGGCGCCGATCCTTGGCAAGCTGGCCGGCGAGTTCCTGGAACGCCGGCAGGAAAGGCGGGCGACGCGCCGCGGTCCGGCGCAATTGTTCGACGGCTTCCGTGCGACGTCCGGATTCGCCCAAGGCCGCGCCAAGTAGAGTTTCAATGCCCGGATCACTCGTGCGGCGCGCCGCCTTGTCCAAGGGCAGGATGGCCTCCGCTGCGCGGTTCTGAGCGAGCAAGGCGCGGCCAAGAACCCATGTCGCGACGATATCGTTCCGGCTCGTCTTCAAGACTTCGGCTGCAAGCCGCTCAGCCTCGGCGAAATTCTGCATCCGCAGCGCGAGCGTGGCGTGCTCGCGTAAATCGGTTTGATGAGGTCCGCGGCTGGGGGGAAGAACAGAGCGCTTCGACACCGGGCTCGCCATCGACGACTATCGAGGCGCCAAGTATGGCCTCGGCCCCAGCGTCGGGCAACCGCTATTCGGCTTCCCGCGCTGACGCCGGATGGGCGGCGTGCGCGTGTGATCATCTTGCGAGCAGTGGCTTAAGGAGTGGGTGTGATTGTCACAAAGCGCGCCGCCGCAATGGGGTCTGGCGCTGTCGGTGCCCGCACGGAAAGCCAGTCGGCCTCCGGGGCGTTTCCTCGTTTTAGTCTTGGTCCGTCGTCTTGGTATCAGTAGTTTTGCGGGGCCTTAGGCGTGGCCCTTGATCTCGTAGTGGCCCGGAACGCATTTGTAGCGATCGAGCCGCCAGTTGGCGTGGTAGATCGGATGTTCGCCCATCCATTTCGCCAATGGGGCCTGTGCGCCGATCGCACACTGCATCATCGACATCTCGGGCGTCATGTTGCTGTCGGTCACGATTTCCTCGATGCAACTGCCTGAGCTGGCTGCACTCAGCCGGCAGAGCACGGCAACGACGGTCACGAACATTCCAGTCACCTCATCGGTAGTTTCTGACCACGAAGAGGATGCAAGCGGAGTGCCAGAGCCTGTGACACAAACAACACGCTGGCCTGGCCGACTCGACCCAGCGTCCGGAGTCCATTGAAGATTCGGATTGTAAAAAAATTGCCCTTAAACCGAAGCCGGGCAAATACGGGAACCGGCAGGGGTGAGTAAGGGGTGAGTCGCAGGGATGATCGTTTGTGGGGGCAGCGCCGCGCCGGGGGCGCTTCACAGGCCGCTTGCAGCCGGTAGGCTCGGAAGGACCGTGGGCACCCGCCAAAAGAGCGGGACCGCCACAAGGGATATGGAAACGCGAGGGCAGACCATGAAGGCACGACCGACCGGCGTGATCCCGCCGATGACGACGCCGTTCCGCAAGGATGGCGAGATCGACTACACGCTCGTGGCGCCCCAGGTCGACTGGATGATCGGGGCCGGCGCGCACGGCGTCGCGGCCGGCGGCTCGACCGGCGAGGGGCACACGCTGGATCACGAGGAATATCGCGACCTGATGGAAGCGACGGTCGCGGCGGTGAAGGGGCGCATTCCCGTGATCGCCGGCATCATCGTCGATTCCACGCGCGATGCGATCCGCCGCGGCAAGCTGGTGCGCGACATGAATGTCGCCGCGCTCCAGGTCACGCCGGTGCATTATCTGTTCAAGCCTGACGACGAGGCGATGGTGGCGCATTTCCGCGCCATGGCTGATGAGACCGGCATGCCCATCATCATCTACAACGTGGTGCCGTGGTCGTATCTGTCGCCGGCGCTGCTGACGCGGATCATGACCGAGGTGCCGCTGGTGGTCGGCGTCAAGCAGAGCGCGGGGGACCTGAAGCTGTTCGCGGACCTCATGATGATGGCGCCTGACAAGCTGATCTACAGCGCGGTCGATGCCCTGATGTATCCGTCCTACACATTGGGGGCCCATGGCTCGATCGCCGCGATCCTGACCGCGGCGCCGCACGCCTCGGTCGCGCTGTGGAATGCGGTGAAGGCGGGTGACCATCCGCGCGCGCTCGACCTGCACAAGAAGCTGCTGACGCTGTGGAACGCCGTCATCGCCGACAATCTGCCGGCCTGCACGCGCTATGCGCAGACGCTGCAGGGCCTGCCCAGGACTTATCCGCGCGCACCGATGCCGGAGGCATCGCCCGTGCAGCAGGCGGCGATCCGCAAGGCGCTGGACGGGCTCGGCGCGTTGAACGGGCGGCGCGTCGAGGCGGCCGAATAGTCCACGCCCCGAAATAACTGTGAGCACGGCAGCGCCGATCCGCTTTTACCTGCGGATGCGGCGCTGCTACATTTTGCGCGCGCTCAGATGCGCGCGGCGCGAGCTGTGAAGAAACATACCGACAAGGGAGGGGCCGAAAGTCCCATGAAGGATTTTGCAGGAAAGATCGCCGTCATCACCGGCGGCGGCACGGGAATGGGACGCGAGCTTGCGCGGCAGCTCGTCGCCGAGGGCTGCAATGTCGCGATGTGCGACGTCTCGGAAAGCGCGATGGCCGAGACCAGGCGGCTGTGCGAGGTCGAGAAGCTGCCGCAGGGCCTGCGCGTCACGACCCATGTCGCCGACGTCTCGATCGAGGATCATCTGAAGCGATTCCGCGACGAGCTCGCCGAGCAGCAGAAGACCGACCGGATCCATCTTCTGTTCAACAACGCCGGCATCGGCGGCGGCGGCAGCCTGTTCACCAACACCCGCGAGCAGTGGGAGCGCACCTTCGACATCTGCTGGGGCGGAGTCTATCTCGGCGTCCGCACCTTCCTGCCGATGCTGGTCGCGGCCGACGAGGCCCACATCGTCAACACCGCGAGCGTCAACGGCTTCTGGGCCTCGATCGGCATGAACCAGTCCCACACCGCCTACAGCTCGGCGAAGTTCGCCGTGAAGGGGTTTACCGAAGCGCTGATCAACGACCTCCGACTGCACGCGCCGCATGTCAAATGCTCGGTGGTGATGCCCGGCCATATCGGCACCTCGATCGTCTCCAATTCGCGCAAGGTGCAGAGCGCCGACGGCTCGGAGCGGCTCAACGCCGACGAGGTCGCGCTGACCCGCAAGCGCATGGTCGCGGCCGGCGTGCCGGATGCCGACAAGATGTCGGACGAAGACATCCAGGCGGTGTTCACCGAGCGCGCCCGCAGCTTCCTCGAGGATGCGCCGACGACGGCGGCGCAGGCCGCCCGGATCATTCTCGACGGGGTCAAGGCGGAGCAATGGCGCATTCTCGTGGGCGAGGACGCAAAGCGCCTTGACGAGCGCGTTCGTGCTACACCGGAACAGGCCTACGAAAGATCCTTCTACGAAAGCTTCACGCAGGAGGTCGGCTGGCGGCTCGGCTGAGGCGGCCGCCGGGCGCGCCGATATAGGTATGATGCTCATCATAGCAAGAGGCGCGCAGGCAATTTCGCGTGCCACCTCTTGCCAGTTCTCTTGCCAGTTCGCTGCCGGCGTCCTGCCCGTGTTCGGCCATTCATGACGGACAGGAATGTCACGCATGCGACCCGTCCCTGCGTTCAAGCGATGGTGATCTCCAACGGCTCTCATTCGGCGCACGGCAGCTTGGTCAGGGAACCAAAATAGTTTAGTCAGTCATGTGTAAGGCGATGACCAGAGCGTAGCTCCCGATGATACCCGCATGCCTCTCCGACGACTGGATCCTTTGCCCGGAGCGAGAGGACATCTCCGCTGAGTTCACGCGGCTCCTGACCGCGGCCCAGGAGGGCGGCGCCACGATCGCGGAATGCCTGATGATCGCGCGGCAGCTGAAGCGGGGCGACGACCAGTCCTGGCACCGCGAGTGGAAGAAGCTGGCGCAGACCAATCGACATCGTGCCGAGGCCGCGTTCGCGGAAGGTCACAGGGCGACCGCGCAACGCAACTGGCTCCGTGCCATGAATTACTACAGTGCGGCCGCGATGCCGCTCGATCAGGCGGACGAGCGCCGCTGGGTCGCGGTCCTCGCGATGCAGGATTGCGCCCGCCGCTTCCTCGCCGCGCGCGAGCCTGCCGGCGAAGTCGTGACGATCCCCTGGCTCGACGGCCATTCGTTGCAGGGCTATTTCCTGCCCGCGCCGTCGGGACGCGTGCGAGCCCCGACCGTGATCTGCATCGGCGAGCCGGGCCACCGCAAGGAGGAGTTTCTGTTCAAGCTCGCGCCGCATGCGCGCGAGCGCGACTTCTCGCTGCTGGCGCTGGATCTGTTCGGCGACCAGCGCGACGACTATCTCGACGCGCTGTTGCGGCGCCGGGATCTCGAGAGCGCGATTCCGTGCGTCATGGACTATCTGGAGACCTGCAGCGACGTCGATTTCGAGCGCGTCGCGATCGTCGCCGATGGCTGGGGCTCTTCCTTCGTGGCGCGCGCGGTGCTGCAGGAGCCGCGGCTTGCCGCCGCCGTCTGCGATGGCGGCCTGTGGGACCTGCACGAGCGGGCCTTCTTTGCCAGCCGGTTCGCGATGAGCGACGTCAGCATCGTTCCGGTGCCGCATGCGCCGCTGATGGCCTCCAGCGCAGACTGTCCGGTGCTGATCACGCTGGGTGAGGACGGCTGGCTCAAGGCCGATCGGGCGCGTCAGATCGTCCAGACGTCCCGGCTCGGCAGTTCGGATGTCATGTTGAAGGTCTTCACCGCGGCCGAAACCGGCGCGGCGCAGGGCCATGCGGATAATCCGAGCCTCGCCAATGAATACATCTTCGACTGGCTCGAATCCCGGCTCGGCGCCGCGGGGCACATCTGAGGACGTCGACTCAGAAGTCGAGGGTCAGGCGGACGCAGGCCTTTTCGAGACGGGTCTTCAGCATCGCGAGCTTGGTGGTAAATTCCGTCAGCTCTTTCTCGTCGAACTCCTGGAAGACGAATTCCTTGATTGTCTTGTACTGCTCGTTGAGGCTCGCCAGGTGCTTCTGCGTCTTCTCGGTCAGGGACAGCCGCACCACCCGTGCGTCGGTCGGCGAGGGACGACGGCGCAACAGGCCCTTCTTCTCGAGCAGCTTGGACTGGGTGGTGACGAACGACGGGTCGACGTGGAGCAGTTTCGAGACGACGTTGACCGGAATGCCGTCGTCCTTGTCGAGGTCGGAGATCGCCATCAGGATCAGCCATTGCGGGCCGCTGATGCCGAGCGTTCTCGCCCAGAACTGACGCAGCTCCTCCAGGTACATGTTGATCGACGATATCTCCCAGGTGAAGCGCCTGATGATATCCAGATTGCCGATGGAGCGGAGGCGCGCCCCTTCTTTCCTCGTCGCTGACACAGCGTCACTCCCGTGATCTGATTTGTATGCGGCCGGTGTCGTGCAAGCCATAGTCCACGCAAGCCTGCTCTGACGCAAGTGCAGAGCAGGGTAATTTCGTCACTAAAACTACAAAGATGATCAGCTCACGGAATCGCCTCGCAGCGGTGTTGCTCAGGGGGCACAGGTTTAGCGAAACCACAAAGCTTACCAAATAAGGTATTTTGATTAGTGAACGGCGCAGGCATATTGCTCCTTGACGGTGGGGGGTACTCGATCGTCCCGTTGCAGGTGGTTTGCTCACGGCCCTCGCGTGGAAAGAGGGTGTGTCCGAAAGCGCAAAGCGGCCGAGCGGATTTGAAAGACGGGGATCTGGGGGGCCTCACGGTCCGGTCTTCGTAACATGAGCAACTTGGAGGTTTTAATATGAAATTGGTGAAGAGCCTTTTGCTCGGCACTGCGGCGGGTCTGATCGCCGTCGGTGGAGCTCAGGCGGCTGATCTTCCGGTGAAGGCCAAGGCGGTCGAGTACGTGAAGGTCTGCTCGCTTTACGGCGCGGGTTTCTACTACATCCCGGGCAGCGACACCTGCATCAAGCTGGGCGGCTATCTGCGTGCCGAAGTGGCGCTCAATGCCGGCGGCAACTACAGCGCCCAGTACAACAACGTCTTCGCGGCCAACAACCGCCTGACCAACTATTACTCGATGCGCGCTCGTGAAGATCTCAACATCGACACCCGCACCGCGACCGAATACGGCGTTGTCCGCACCTATTTCGATGCGGTCTTCACCTGGACGACCGGCAACTATGTCGGCGCCGGTTCGGGAACGGGTGCCACCCAGTACAGCGGCACGCTAGGGCTCAACGCCGCAGGCACGGGCCTGATCGGCTCGACCGGCGGCGCGGTGAACGGCACCGACGGCACGACCTCCGGCGGCGCGCTCGGCGTCTACTACGCCTTCATCCAGTTCGCCGGCTTCACCATGGGCAAGGCCGTGTCGCAGTTCGACGCGCCCTGGATCAACTATCCCGGCAACAACTTCGACCAGCTCGTCGGCGGCAGCGGCAGCACCAACGGTGTTGCCCAGTTCACCTACACCGCCGATCTCGGCCAGGGCGTGACGGCGATCGTCTCGGCCCAGGACCAGACGCAGGTGTTCCAGACCGCGCTCTGGAATACGGCCGGCATGTCCACCACCGGCGTCCTCGGCGGTGCTTACGGCTCCAACGATCTCGGCGGCACCCGCTCTCCCGATCTCGTCGGCACGCTCCGCGTCGACCAGGCCTGGGGCCTGTTCCAGGCCTCGGTCGCAGCGCACGACAACCATGTCGGCTATTACGGCGCGAGCGAAGCCACCGGTCACCCTGAAGACAAGTGGGGCTGGGCCGTCCAGCTGGCTCTGGGGATCAAGAACATCCCGACCGGTGCCGGCGACGTGATCAACATCTCGGGCGTCTACACCGAAGGTGCGAGCCGCTACAACTTCCAGGAGCTGGCAGCGACCAGCTACTCGATGTTCGGCGGTTCGGGCGGCGCGTATCAGAGCATCGGCTTCGCCGGCGTGTCTGACGCGGTGTTCGCACCCGGCAGCGGCCTCGAGCTGACCAAGACCTACGGCTTCCGTGGTGCCTACACCCACAACTGGAGCCCGTACTGGAACTCGGCGCTCTATGGTGCGTGGGCCGCCGTCAACTACAGCGGCACGGCCAAGGGCATGATCTGCGGCAGCGCCGCGTTCGCGACCCTGACCGGCACCTGCAACCCGGACTTCAACATCGGCCAGATCGGTGTCATCACCCGCTGGACCCCGGTCAAGAACCTGACCTTCTCGGCTGACTTCACCTACAGCCATCTTGACCAGAAGTACTCGGGCGTGATCACGACGCCGGCGCTCACCAGCGTTGCCAAGCCTGCGGCGACCTATGAGCTGAAGGACCAGGACACCTACAGCCTGTTGGTTCGCGCCCAGCGCAACTGGTAAGCCTTGATCTTCGGATATGACGCAGCCCCGGCGGGACACCGCCGGGGCTTTTTTATGAGATGAGCTTTTGTACGACGATGGCTTTCGGAAAATCCCGCGGCCTGTGCGGGCGACGAAGACGAGCCATGCGATTCGACCGCCCCAAATTTATTTACTTACCTGAGTTACTAAGCTATATAACTCGCAGCCGATGACGAAAGTTGCGGCTCTGACTTGATGCTAAACCTCCAGAAACCTCCGGCAATGCCCTGCCGGAGGTTTTTCGTTTGAGGACACGGCTCTAGAATACGGTTCTAAGCGCGCATGACGCGCGCGCGGGAATTCGGCCGGTAGGCGAGGCGGCTGTGGCCGGCGCAATAGGACTGGCCGTCGGGTGCGGAGTTGCCGCAGAAGCAGAAATCGTCCGCGCCGGGCGTCGAGATCGGCCAGCGGCAGCGGTTCTCGGCAAGCTCCAGCAGCGAGCAGCGGTTGGCGTCGTCGATAGGGCCAGTGACTACGGGCGCGCTAGGCTCGCCATAGATCGTGGCGAGCATCTCGTATTGCAGCCGCGGCACGGTCCGCGATGTGCGCGAAGGCGCCAAGCCCCGGTCCTGAACTTTGCGATCGTCGATGGTCCGGCCGCGCGTCAGATTGAGGCGAGACAGCTTGCCGATCACGGCATTGCGGCTGACGCCGATGTCGGCGGCGATCTCGCGGCAGGAGAGCCCGGCCTCGAAATGCTGCTTCAAAAGTTCGATTCTTTCGTCGGTCCAGGTCGGGGAGAGAACAGGCATTGGTGCGGTCCCAGGTTGCAGATGGCGGCCATCCGCCTCTCGAGATCCGTCCGCCTCACGTTCGGCGCGCGCTCACGTCCTGCCATTGTCGCGAATCGACAAAAGCCCGTCCTTGATGGCGAGACGGATGCCTTCCTCGATCAGGGTACGTGCGACGCCGGGAACGCTGGTGCCGTGGGTGCCCTGTCTCACCAGCTTCTCCAGATAGGTGATGGTCGAGAGCGCCAAGGTTACGGGAATGCGGTCAGTCTCGGCTTTTTCGGTGGCCATGGACGAAACGCTAGCCTCTTACTTGGGTACATAAAAGTAACGATTAAGACTCTATTTAGGTTTGAGGGCGGAAGTCAAATGCAGGCCGCGGCGCTTGGTCAGCTCGTTGGAATCGCGAGGGAAATCAGGCATGGTAGGACACGCCGCGCGGCAGGCAGGCGGCGGTGTGGCCTCGACAGGTCAGGCGTGGGCAGGTCGGCTCAGCCGTGCACGATCGTCTTTTCGATCATGCAATGGATGCCCTTTGAGCCGTTGACGGTCTGGGTGACCCGCAGGTCGGCCGCCAGGCTGCACAGCGTATAGGCGTCCTCGCGCGACAAATTGCGCCTCTCGCCGAGCAGCACGATCATGTCGCGCAGCGCCCGCACCACGCACTGGTCGAGGTCGGGGTCCATCGCCATGGTCATGTAATGCGTCGCCGTCTCGCCGCGGGGATATTCGAGCCTGAGGTCCTTGCGCAGTGTCAGGCGAAAGCGGCCCTGAAGCGCGGTCTCGATCGCGGTGACGCAGACCTCGCCGTCGCCCTGCACGCCATGGCCGTCGCCGCAGGAGAACAGCGCGCCCGGGACGAACACCGGCAGATACAGCGTCGCACCGGCGCCAAGCTCCTTGTTGTCGAGATTGCCGCCCATGGCGCGCGGGACCAGCGAGGAGATGCGGCCCCAGGCGGGAGGGGGCGAAACGCCCATCACGCCGAAGAACGGCTTGAGCGGCAGGTCGAGCCCCCACGGCATGCGGGCGACCATCCGCGACCGGTCGAGCGGGATGTTCAGGATGCGCGTCTCGTGGAAATCGTCGGGCAGGGTGCCGGACAGCGGCTTGATCATGTTCCAGCCCCAGTCCTGCCGGAGTTGGACGTCGAGGATCTCGACCGCGAGCACGTCGCCGGGTTCGGCGCCCTCGACCGCGATCGGGCCGGTGAGGATATGGCCCGGCAGCATGCGCTCGTTCCTGGCATGAACCTCGTGCATCTCGGGCGGAATGTGAAACTTGCTGCGGTCGGGCAGCATGTCCGGACCGCCGCTGATGGTATCGACCGTGACCTCGTCACCGCTCGCGATGGTGAGGACGGGCTTGAGCGCGGCCTCGAAGAAGCCCCAATGACAGGTCTCGGGGCTGGAATGCAGGTGGTGATGGGTCATGGGGTGTCCCTCCGTTTCACAGGCCCGGGCTTGACCAGGCAATCGATCCTCTTCCAAGAAGCTTTCTGAAGATCGACGGGCGGGTCAAGCCCGCGCGCAACAGGCACGATCATTCCAGCGAGGCTCCCCTGCTTTTTGTCCTGTCCAAGACCCTCGGCGCCGCGGTGCTGCCGATCAACTTCATGATCGAGCTCGGGATCGTCTCGGTCGTCCTGATGGCGACGCGCTTTGCCGCATTCGGCCGCAAGCTCGCCGCGGCCACGCTGATCATGCTTGCGCTCGCCGCGTTTTCGCCGGTCGGCAACCTTTTGCTCTATCCGCTGGAGTCGCGTTTCCCGCCGTGGGATCCGTCGCGCGGTGCGCCCGACGGCATCATCGTGCTCGGCGGCTCGGTCGATACCGATCTTTCGGCGGCGCACCGCACGCCCGTCGTCGCGCACGCGGCCGATCGCTTGTTTGCGCCGGCCGAGCTCGCGCGCCGCTATCCGAACACGCGCGTTGTTTTCACCGGGGGCACCGCGAACCTGGTTTCGACGGACTCTCGGGAGGCCGACTACTCCGCGCCGATCCTGGAGAATCTGGGCATCGCCAAGCAGCGCCTGATCCTCGAGCGGGACTCTCGCAACACCTACGAGAATGCCATCTTTACAAAACAATTGGTGGCGCCCAAGCCAGGCGAACGCTGGCTCCTGGTCACCTCGGCCTTTCACATGCCGCGTTCGATGGGGATCTTTCGCAAGGCGGGATTTGACGTGGAAGCCTATCCCGTGGACTGGCGAATGGGCGGGCGTGACGATCTCTTCTCTTTCACCAATGTCGGCACGGACGGGCTCGGCCGAACCGAGGTCGCCGTGCGCGAATGGATCGGACTCGTCGCCTACCGCCTGATGGGCCGGACTGGCGAGTTGCTCCCGGGACCGGCGAAGGACTAGAACCGTTCAAGAAACAATAACAGCGCCGGCGCGCGACTGCCGGCCGGGAGGACGCCATGCAACAGCAGAGTGCAGACCGCATCGATCTTGCCGGCCTCGTCGCCGATCTCAACAGCCTGTTGCGGCTGAAGACCACGGTGATCGGCATGAAGCTGTTCGCGCGGACCGCGGACATGGAGGCAATCCCCAAAATCCGGCGGCCGAACGCGGTCCACACCACCGACCAGATCGTCAGCATGGCGGCGCGTCTGGGCTGGACGGTCGGCATCACAGCCGACGATCTCGTCGGCGCGCAATGCCGCGCGGTGATCGGCCTTGCACCGCAGGACGAGAAATGGCTCGCCGGCGAAAACTATGTCGGGGTCTGGCACGGCACGGCGGAGGACGCACGCAAGCGCCAGGAGGCGCTGGACGTGGTTCCGTTCGGACAATATCAGGCGCTCGCGGTCAGTCCGCTGGCGAGCGGCCGGCTCGATCCGCCGGACATCTGTCTCGTCTATGCGACCCCGGGGCAGATGATCATCCTGATCAACGGGCTGCAATATACCGGCTACAAGAAGTTCGAATGGGGCGTGGTCGGCGAGACCGCTTGCGCCGATTCGTGGGGCAGGGCGCTCAAGACGGGCGAGCCCAGCCTGTCCTTGCCATGCTATGCCGAACGGCGCTATGGCGGCGTGCCGGACGAGGAGATGCTGATGGCCCTTAAGCCGGAACATCTCGCCAAGGCAGTTGTGGGCATGAAGGCGCTGGCGAAGAACGGCCTGCGTTATCCGATCCCGCCCTATGGGGTTCAAAGCGACGTCCGTGCCGGCATGGGCGTGAGCTACGCGAAGAAGTAAAGCGAAGGCCGACCATGAGCTCTGCGAAATTCGACATCGTCGTCTATGGCGCGACCGGTTTTACCGGCCAGCTCGTCGCCGAATACCTGACCCAGCATTACAAGAGCGACCATTCGCTCAAATGGGCGATGGCAGGCCGCAGCCTCGGCAAGCTGAAATCGGTGCGCGATGCGATCGGCGCACCCGGGAATACGGAGCTTATTGTCGCGGATGCGTCGGACCCGGCCTCGCTGAAGGCGATGGCGGAACGGACGATGTCGGTGATCACCACCGTCGGCCCGTATCAGCTCTATGGCGAGGAACTGCTCGCCGCCTGCGTCGCCACGGGCACGGATTATTTCGATCTCTGCGGCGAGCCGATCTGGATGCGCCAGATGATCGACAAGTACGAGGCGGCTGCAAAAGAGAGCGGCGCGCGGATCGTGTTTTCCTGCGGCTACGATTCCGTGCCGTTCGAGCTCGGTACGTTCTTCGTGCAGGAAGAGGCCAAACGTGCCTTCGGCGCGCCGGCCCCGCGCGTGAAGGGCCGCGTGCGCGACATGCGCGGCACGCTTTCGGGCGGCACCGCCGCGAGCGCGAAGGCGACCTTCGATGCCGTGGCGCAGGATCTCAGCCTTGTCGCGATTCTCAACGATCATTTTGCGCTGACGCCCGGCTTCAGCGGCCCGAAGCAGCCGAAAGGCAACAGGGCCGCCTTCGAGGAGGACCTGCAATCCTGGGCGGCGCCGTTCATGATGGCGCTGATCAACACCCGCAACGTTCACCGCTCCAACATGCTGATGGGATTTCCCTACGGCCAGGACTTCGTCTACGACGAGATGGTCCTGACCGGTCCCGGCGAGAAGGGCGAGGCCAACGCCAAGCTCGTGATGGCTGCCAATGCGGGCAAGACCGGCCCCGACGCACCGAAGCCGGGCGAGGGGCCGTCGAAGGAAGAGCGCGAGAACGGTCTGTTCGATCTGCTCTATATCGCGATCGCACCCGATGGCCGCATGGTTCGCGCCGGCGTCACCGGCGATCGCGATCCCGGCTACGGCTCGACCTCGAAGATGATCTCCGAATGCGCGATCTGCATGCTGCGCGACACGACCGACGTCGCAGCCGGCTTCTGGACGCCGGGCGCAGCGATGCAGCACAAGCTGATCAAGCGGCTGCAGGAGAATGCTGGGCTGACGTTCGCTGTGGAGGAGTAGCCGTCACCTTCGCCTCTCCCGGGCGGCGAAACCGACCTTTCATCCTCAAGCCGTCTCGCGTGTTGAGCACGAGCAAGGTGATGTTCACAGCTCCTGCGGCAAGCTCGACAGCCTGCACCGCATAGAAGACTGCATCAAACTCGGCGGCGCTCGCCTTATGTGCGAGGAACAGTGCGGCGGGGACGAGGACCAGGACGCCATTGCCGGCGATCAGCGGCATTCGCTTGATCTTGGCGCCGACCAGGCCGGCTCGCCGACCCCGTGCCAGCGTAAGGCCCGTGCCCCCCGCCGCCGCCAGCGCCGGGACCAGCAAAAGAAAGCCCCATGGTATGGCGGTCTTGACGGCGGTGATGACGGCTTGGGATGCGAAAAGCTCGCTGAGTGCGGTCGACAGCCAAAATGTCGAGATGGTCAGAAGCGCGATTGCGCCAGCGATGGGATGAATCACCTTGATCATAATTGGGTTCCCTTGACCGAAGACGGCCAGCCTGTTCAATGTGACATGATGATGTCGATATCTATGCTGCAGAGAGCCATATTGACATTATGATGTCAATTAAGGTATGGTAACAATATGCGCGCTACCAAGCGATCCCCGGCCGGTGATGCTTTGACTGAGCTCATTCTCGATCTGTTCAGGGTCAACAACCTGACCGTGACGTGGGGCGACCGGCTGGTCGCTCCGCTCGGCCTGACCAGCGCGCGCTGGCAAATTCTGGGGGCAATCGTAGCCGCGGACCGCGCCCAGCCGGTCGCCTGGCTCGCCCGAGACCTCGGAGCGAACCGGCAGAACGTTCAGCGCATCGTCAATGACCTGGCCCAGGAAGGGCTCGTTACGTTCGAGCCCAATCCACATCACCGTCGCGCCCACCTCGTGGTGCTGACGGACAAGGGGCGGAAGACTTACGACGCTGCCATCCGCCTGTACGACCCCAGAATCAACGCACTCGTGCAAGGTCTGCCGATGGAAGAGCTCAGGACCGCCGGTCGCCTCATGAAGGCACTGCGCAAGAAGCTTGAAGACGAAGAGAGTGCGACAGAGGCTTGATCAATCGTCGTGCCGACATCGACTATGTGGTGACGCTCTGCGACTGGTCCTTCTCGCGCCGCCTGTGCCGAGTTCGTTTCGACCTGATGCGCTTACACCGCCCGCGCGTCGTAGGCGTACATGAAATCCATGCCCTTTGCGCCGAGCGGCAGCAGCCATTTCATCATCTGATTTCGCATCCAGGCGCCGGTGGCGCTGAACTCGCGCTTGCTGTTGCCGTTGCGTCGCGCCATGGCGACGATCTTCTCGGTGCGCGGACGGCGCTCGGCCTCGAATTCCCTGAAGGTGGCGCCGAGCTCCTGACCCTCCTGCATCAACCGGGCAAGGCGCATCGCATCCTCCAGCGCGAGCGAAGCGCCCTGGCCGGCGTGGGGGCTGGTTGCATGGGCGGCATCGCCGATCAGCAGCGAGCGCTTGCGCGACCAGGTCGGCAGGGTGGCGACGTCGAGCGTGTCGGTGACCACGATGTTCTCGGCTGCCTCGATGATGCCAGGGATTGGATCGTGCCAGCCGCGGTGGAAGCCGCGCAGGTGCTGCTTCAGCGTCGCGTGGTCGAGCGCGCGGAACATCGCCGCGTCCATGCCGTGCGCCGGCTGCGTGCTCCACCACATCACGCCGTCGGTCGGATCGGGGCTGCAATAGCCGTAGCCGAAGAAGCCGCTCTGCCCGAACGTAGTCTCGACGTGCCGGCCGATCGGCCGGCCGTCGAGGACGGCGTGCGGCACGAAGCCGCCGAAGCCGATCAGTCCGGTATCGAACGGCTGCGGCCCGTCCGGCACCACCTGGCGGCGCGTCACCGAGTGCACGCCGTCGGCGCCGATCAGGAAGTCGCCTTCGGCCGTGGTGCCGTCGGCGAAATAGGCGATGATCGGCTGGTCGCCGCGATCCTCGATCTTGATCAGGCGCTTCTCGAAATGGAGTGAAACGCATGCGCACCAGGCCTTGTCGATCAGCATGTCGTTCAGCGCGGCGCGGCAGACATTGACCGCGGGCTGGCCGAAGCGCCGCGCCATGTCGCGGTTGATCGAGCCGAGCCTCTCTCCGGCTTGCGAATAGAAGTCGAACGATTCCGCGATCGAGCCGCGGCTGATCAGCTCGTTCGAAAGGCCGATCTCGTCCATGATCTGCATGCCGTTCGGTGCGATCTGAAGGCCGCCGCCAATGCCTTTCGAATAGGGCCAGGCCTCGTAGATCGCGGACTCGATGCCGGCGCGGCGCAGCAGGATCGCCGCCACGGGCCCGGCGATGCCGGCGCCGATGATCAGGGCCTTGCGGGGACGATAGGACATGGCTTGCTCCCGACGTTTCCGTGGTGCTATGAGAATTACGGTCGCTAAATCTCTTAGTGACTAAGATATATGTCCACTAAGATACGAGGTCTGCCTTGTCAAGGACGAAGGCGCGCGCCGCGCTGCTGCAGGAGCTCGAGGAGGCGATGCGCAGGTCGTCAGCGCAGGGCGTGCTCTATGGGCAGACCGTTGCGAACGTTGCCGGAATTGCCAATTCCGATCTCGAATGCATGGACATCCTATATCTCGAAGGCCGCGTCACTGCCGGCCGTCTCGCCGACGTGACGGGGCTCACGACCGGCGCCATCACCGGCGTGGTCGACCGCCTCGAAAAGGCGGGGCTGGTGCGCCGAGAACGGGACGATGCCGATCGTCGCAAGGTTTTCATTACCGTCGTGCCGGAGGCGATACAAAGGCTCGGCCAGTTCTACGTGCCGATGCAGCAGGCGATGGAGAAGGTTTTTGGCGGCTATTCCGACCAGGAATTGCGCCTGCTGCTGCGTTTCGCCAATGAGGGCTACCAGGGCGTGCTCGCGGCGACCGCAGCGCTGAAGGGCCTGCTCGATACGCCGCCGGAAAAGCGGCCCACTCTCAAGCTGAAGAAGCTTCGTCGCCAGCCCTAGACTTGTAGATCTGCGCCGCCGCGATCATGCCCCACATCGCGCCCAGCATCATCCAGAAATGCCGCCAGTGGTCGGTGTCGATCACAAAACTTTCGCCGACGGTGCCGACGAAGGCGGAGAACACCGCGAGATAAGCGCGCTGCCAGGGCACAGGCACGAAGATGTGCCTGACGCCCATGATGACGGTGGTGAAGACCAGCGCGGGATAGCAGATGCCGGACAACCAGCCGCCCGACATGAAGGCGTTGAGATAGGAGTTGTGGGTGTCCTCGGGGAAGAAGCGGTGGAATTGCAGAGGGCCGATGCCGAACGGCAGGTCGAGCGCCATCTCCGCTCCCAGGATGTGCCGGCCGAACCGGCCGAAGCGGCCTTCGTCATAGCTCTGGTCGAAGCTCGCGCGCTGCTTGAACATCTCGGCGGTGGAATCGAACGACATCAACACCGCGATCAGCGCAAGGCCAAGCACCGCGGCCAGGATCGCCATGACGATGATGCGCGAGCGCTGCGCGTTGGTGCGGCTGGTCAGCACCATCAGCGCCAGCATGAAAGCGGATGTCAGCACCAGTCCGCCCCAGGCGGCGCGGGAGAACGCGAGCAGAATCGCCAGCGACATGGTGCCGAAGGCGATGACGTTGCGGAACGCCTTGCCGGCCTTGTCGGAGACGACGCTCTGCAACGAGAACAGCGCCGGCAGGATCAGGAAGGCGCCGAGCACGTTCGGATCCTTGAAGGTGCCGCGCGCGCGTCCATACAGCGTGAGGAGGTCGTCTCCGCCGGGAACCAGGTGGAAGTAGCCGGCGACCGCCAATAGCGAGGCGACCATCGCGCCGACCACGAGCCCGCGGCGGAGCATGTCGAGCCGGGCAGCGGTGTCTTCCGACGTGACCATGGCGAAGAACACGACCGTCACCGCCATGTACCAGGAGGTCGCAATCCAGCTCACCACCTCGGACTGCTCAAACAGCGGGATCGCGCTGATCGTGTAGCCGATATTGAGCAGGACCAGCATCAGCAGCAGCGGCATCAAAGCGAGCCGCAGACGCAGGCCGGTGGCGAAGAAGGTGACGGTGGCCAGCAGCGTCACGATCTCGTAGGGGCTCGGCTCGATGAAGACGATCGCGCCGGAGGCGCCGACCAGCCATACCAGCGCGCGCTGGAGCGCCAGCACGCCGGGCGCAGCGCGAACCGCTGCATTCATCTCCCCGGCTGTTGCCGCATACGCCATCACACGCTCATACGTTTACGCAACTCATACACAAACACCGCCAGGTGCCCGCCTTCGCGAGGCACGACGGAAGACCACAACTCAATACGCGTTCTCGTTCTTGGTCAGCAGCGAGATCGGCGTCTTCAGCAGAATGACGAGATCGAACAGCACCGACCAGTTCTCGATGTAATAGAGGTCGAACTCGACGCGTTTCTGGATCTTCTCTTCATTGTCGATCTCGCCGCGCCAGCCATTGATCTGGGCCCAGCCGGTGATGCCGGGCTTGACCCGGTGGCGGGCGAAATAGCCGTCGACGGCTTCGTCGAACAGGCGGCTCTGCAGCTTGCCCTGCACTGCATGTGGACGCGGCCCGACCAAAGAGAGATCGCCGGAGAAGACCACGTTGAAGAGCTGCGGCAGCTCGTCGAGGCTGGTCTTGCGGATGAAGCGGCCGACGCGGGTGACGCGCGAGTCGTTCTTGGTCACGACCTTCGAGGCCGTCGGATCAGCCTGATGATGGTACATCGAGCGGAACTTGTAGACGTCGATGCGCTCGTTGTTGAAGCCGAAGCGCTTTTGGCGGAACAGCACGGGGCCGGGGCTGTCGAGCTTCACGGCCAGCGCCACCAATCCCATCACCGGCAAGGCCACGAGCAGCGCGAGAGTGCCGACCACGCGGTCGAACAGCCATTTCATCACCAGGTCCCAGTCGGTGATCGGCGCCTCGAACACGTCGAGCGTCGGCACCTCGCCGATATAGGAATAGGAGCGGGGGCGGAAGCGCAGCTTGTTGGTGTGTGCGGAGAGGCGGATGTCCACCGGCAGCACCCAGAGCTTCTTCAGCATCTCCAGGATCCGCGTCTCGGCGGAGATCGGTAGCGCGAACAGCACGAGATCGACGCGGGTGCGGCGGGCGAACTCGACGATGTCGTCGACCTTGCCGAGCTTGCGCGCGCCGGCACAGGTGTCGAGCGCGCGGCTGTCGTTGCGGTCGTCGAACACGCCGAGCACGTGGATGTCGGAATCCTCCTGCTCCTTCAGCGCCCCGACCAATTGTTCGCCGTTGCGATCGGAGCCGACGATGATGGTGCGGCGGTCGAGCCGGCCCTCACGCCCCCAGGCGCGCACGAGCGAGCGCAGCACCAGACGCTCGCAGAGGAGCGCGGCGAGCCCGAGGACGTAGAAGGTGGCAAGCCACAGCCGCGATATTTCGCTGCCGAACTTGGCGAAGAAGGAGATGCCGATGAACGTCAGGAAGACGAAAGACCAGGACGAGATCATCCGCGTCATCTGCCGGAGCTGACCGCGGAACAGCTGCACCTGATAGATGTCGGCGGCCTGGAAGCAGACCACGGCGGAAACCGCGACGGCGATGACCTGCGCGGGATAGATCCAGCTGAAGGAGCCGGCGTGCGGCATGACATAGCCGAGATAGAGCACGATGCCGACGAGGCTCAGCAGCGCGAAATCGGCGAGCCGTACGAAGCCGGCGATCACGATCGGTGAATAGGCGCGGGCGACCTTCTGGTTGACGACGTCGAGCGCGGCGGGCGAGAGCCGCTGGCGGCGCTCCACAAAGGGCCGGTCAGCCGGCTTCGCCGCGGCGCTGGTCGCGGCATCGAGCATCGAGCGTGCGTTGAGCGGTTCCACGGGCGTCCACGTCCATTCCAAAAACCCGCGGACCGCGTCCTTGCGCCCCGGGCGAGCATCCCCTGGGCCTTGGATTATCGGACAAATCGGAAGATTCTCTAAAGCCGGTCTTAAGAATGGTTAGTGGTTGGTAAACGCGTCGCGATAGCCCGCGAGGACGCCCTCGACCATCGCCTGCTGGGAGAAATGCGCGGAGATGCGCTCGCGAAGCGACGAGGCGCGCTGCGCTGTTCCCAGCGGATTGTCGAGCGCGGCCGCAATCGCCTCCGCCATGGCTTCCGCGTTGCTCGGCGCAAACAGCGCCGGGTTCTCCGCGCCGAAAATCTCGGGAATGCCGCCAATCTTGGACGCGATCATCGGAATGCCGGCGGCACCGGCCTCGATCACGACATAGGGCATGGAATCGCCACGCGAGGGAACGACCAGCAGCCGCCCCTTGGAGAAGCCGTAGCGTGCCTTGACATGACCGATGAAGCGGATGGCACCCGAGAGGCCGAGCCTCTCGACCTGCGCTTTCAGCGCCGCGGTCTCCTCGCCGTCGCCGCCGAGCGTCAGTGTGACCTTCTTGCCGCCCTCGTGCAGGCGCGCCACCGCGTCGACCAGCAGATCGGCGCCCTTGATGTGCCTGAACTCACCGACATAAGCGAGGTCGGTGGCGTCGTCGGCCATGACGACAGGTTCGAATTCCTCCGGCGTCACGCCGTTGAAGACGCAATGCACCACGCCCTTCGGCTTGCCGACGATGCGCTGATAGGTGTCGCGGGCAAACGCGCTTTCGAACAGGAACAGGTCGGTAGCGTCCATCAGCGTACGCTCGAGCCGCGCGTAAAACTCGCCCTTGAGGGTGTTGAGGGGATAATGCAACGAGCCGCCATGCGGGGTGTAGATGCGGATGGTGTCGTCGGATCGTCGCCGCATGCGGATAAAAGCGCCGGCCTTGGCGCCGTGGCCATGCATGACGTCGGGCTTGAGCGTAGCGATCAGGCGCCGCAAGCGGAACCAGACCAGGAGATCGTCAGGCGACGGTTCGCGGCGGATCGCCATCCGGTGCACGCCGAGTTTCAGCCGCGGTGCGAGCTCGGCAAGGGCCTTGTCGGCACGCTCACCGCCGGTGAGACTGTCGGCGAGGATGCCGACATGATGGCCACGATCGACCTGGCCGTTGGCGACGTCGAGGATGTGGCGGAAGATGCCGCCGACCGGAGCGCGTACGGCGTGCAGGATGCGAAGCGGCTGGTCGGGAGAGGGGGGCATGATCAAAACCAGCGCTCGACGGCGAATGCTCGAACAATCTGACGAAATATCGAGGCGGATTAAGAGCCCTCGTGGTTAACAAACGGTGACGGACGTGCACGCGCGAGCTGCTGCACGCCGCGATTAACCCAGCGGCAACCTTAATGGAGTGTAATCGCCCTGGTTGAGGTAGGTTCGTGGCGTTGCGCCTGCGGGAGTGTTCGATGCGTTTAGCGTTCTGGCGTGCCGGCAAGGACAAGGCGGTGGTCGAGCGGGCTGTCTCGAAAGCGGCAGCCAAGCGGGCCGAGCTCGAGCCCCGGATTGAAGCAAAGGCTGCGCCGGTTGCTCCGCGCCCCGCGCCAGTCGAATCCGGCGACATCGACCTGCACGCGCTCGGCGCGGCATTGGCGCGCAAGCGCGGCTGGATCATTGTGCCGACAGTGCTGGCGCTCGTCGCATCCGTCGCGATCGTCAATCTCATCACGCCGCGCTACAAGTCCGAATCCCGCATCCTGATCGACGGCCGCGAGAACGTGTTTCTGCGCCCCAACAGCGATCGCGCCGAGGAACGGCAGGCGCTCGACGCCGAAGCCGTCACCAGCCAGGTGCAGCTCGTGCTGTCGCGCGATCTCGCGCGCGAGATCATCAAGAAGAACAAGCTTGCGGAACGGCCGGAGTTCGATCCTGTGCTGCAAGGCATTTCGCCGCTGAAATCGCTTGCGGCGCTGGTCGGCATCGGCCGCGATCCGTTCTCGATGACGCCGGAAGAGCGCGTGCTGGACGCCTATTACGAGCGCCTCCAGGCCTACGCCGTCGACAAGTCCCGCGTCATCGTGATCGAATTCCAGTCTGCCGATCCCGATCTCGCAGCGCGCGTCGCCAATTCCATCGCCGACGGCTATCTCGTGCTCCAGCAGGATGCGCGCCAGGATCAGGCCCGAAACGCCAGCCAGTGGTATGCCGGCAGGATCGACGAGCTGCGGCGGAATGTCTCCGAGGCCGAAGCGAAGGCCGAGGACTTCCGCTCCAAGTCGAGCCTGTTCGTCGGCACCAACAACACGACGCTGTCGAACCAGCAGATGGGCGAGGTCAACACCCAGCTCAACAATGCGCGCGCGCTCAAGGCCGACGCCGAGTCCAAGGCGCGCCTGATCCGCGAGATGATCCAGAGCGGCAAGCCGATCGAATCGTCGGAAGTGCTGAACTCGGAATCGATGCGCACGCCTTCGCAGCAGCGCGTGGCGTTGCGGGCGCAGCTGGCCGAGCAATCTTCGACGTTGCTTGGCAACCATCCGCGCATCAAGGAATTGAAGGCGCAGCTCGCCGACCTCGACACCCAGATCCGCGACGAGGCCGCCAAGCTCGCCCGCACGCTCGAAAACGATGCGCGTGCCGCCAGCGGGCGCGTCCAGGAACTGTCGGCGAGCCTCGAGCAGCTCAAGAAACAGGCGACGGCCACCAACGGCCAGGACGTGCAGCTCCGCGCCCTCGAGCGTGAAGCCAAGGCCCAGCGCGACCTGCTCGAAACCTATCTCGCGAAGTACCGCGAAGCCAACACCCGCGAGACCATCGACACCGCGCCGACGGATGGCCGCATCATCTCGCGCGCGATCGTCTCGAACACGCCGGCCTATCCGAAGAAGCTGCCGATCGTGCTGATCGCGACGATCGCGACATTGCTGCTCTCGTCCGGCGTCGTCGTCACCGGAGAGCTGTTGCGCCAGACCGCGCCCCGTGCGGTGGCGGTGTTCGCGCCAGCGCTGACGCGGGCGTCGGCTCGCCAGGAACAGATCGTCCAACCGGTGGTGGTCGAGCCCTTCGTCGATCCGGTCATCGATCCAGTCATGGTAGAACCCGCGCCGCTGCAGCCGGAGATGACGGCCGATGGCGACGTCACCGAATTCGCGGAGATCGAGCGTCTGGCCGACAGCCTGCGCGCCGCCGGGGCCTTGGCGAAGAAGGTCACGGTACTGGGCACCGCGAGCGGCGAAGCCATCACGCTGTCGACGCTGACATTGGCCCGGCACCTGGCGCGCGACGCGCGCGTCGTCGTGGTCGATCTCGCCGCGTCCTCGCCGACCATGGCCGCCGTGTCCGTCGATGCCTCGGCGCCCGGCCTTGCCGAACTGATGCAGGGCGAAGCGTCGTTCGCGCAGATCATCACCCGGGACAAGCTCTCGCGGCTGCATCTGGTCATGGCCGGCCGCCCCGGTTTCGATCGCAGCCTGTTGCAGTCGCCGCGCGTGACGCTCGCGGTCGACGCGCTGCTGCGCGCCTACGACCACGTGCTGCTCGATGCCGGCAGTGCCTCCGACCTCCCGGCCGAGCTCCTGACGGCGAATGCCCGCGCCGTCGTGGTGCCCGACGCCTCGATGGCGCCGGATGCGCGCGCACTGATGCGCGAGCAGCTCAGCGCCGTCGGCTTCAGCGAAGTGACGATGCTGAGCAGACCCGTGCAGCCGTCGGATGCGAGGGACGCGCCGCGCGTCGTGGCGGCGTGATTGTTTTTCCCTCTCCCCTTGCGGGAGAGGGTGGCTCGCCGCGATAGCGGCGAGACGGGTGAGGGGTATCTCTCCGCGAGTCCCACCGTCTTTTGAGTGTGAGGATAGATACCCCTCATCCGGCGCTTCGCGCCACCTTCTCCCACAAGGGGAGAAGGGAGGGCAGCTCGCAAGTGGCGAGAGATCAAGAGGCTGAGAACTTACCCGAACGCCCGCCGCAGCCGCTGCGCCAAATCGAACAGCATCTGGTTCTGTTTCACCAGCCGCTTGCCGTGGCTCAGCGAGGACATCGCCATTGCCGCCAGTTTTCCGCGTGACGTCAGCGGAACGAAACTGTCGAAGATGTCCTGGTCGTCCTTGCAAAACATCCGCTTGTACTCGTCCGAGCCGATGCCGAGGTCGAGCGAGCGGTAGCCGCGCTCGGCGCAGCGGTCGATGATGTAGCGCATCAGGATCAGCCCGGGGCTGTAGCGGGCGTGCTCGGACATCGTGTAGGTGTTGAACATCATCGAGAAGCGCTGGCCGTCGGCGACGCCGGCGAAGATCGCGATCACCTCGTCGTCGCATTCGAGCGCATGGATGTCGATGACGCGGCCGTCACCGCGTGGCGCAAGGCAGGCGCTGCGGATGAATTGCTCGACGCCGGGCTCAGCGAAGACGTTGGGAAGCTTCTGTTCGGCCATCCGGACCGGCTTGACGCGGAAGAACCAGTCGAGCAGGCGGGTGATGTCCGCGTCGGCGGTCGCCAAATGATAGCGATAGCCGGCGAGCGCCTGGAGCTTCTTCTCCTTGCTCTTGAGGCGGCGGCGGAAGGAGTTGCTGATCCGCGATGCCGGGGGGCCGCCCGGTTCCATCGTAAGCAGCGGACAGCCGTTGACCGCGCTTTGGCGCGGCAAATGCGCGAACGGGTTCTGCTGGTCGTTCCAGTGCAGCGGCTGCTGGGTCAATGCGAGCACGTCGGCATGCTCGCCGAGCGGCGCAAACAGCGCGTCGAGATCGCCGCTGGTGATCTGCGCTGCAAATTCGGCGTTCCACAGGCCCATGTTGAAGGTCGTATGCTTGCCGCCCATGAAGCAGGCCGTGCGCACGCGGTGGTTTTGGCGCAGCGAGAGCGGCAGCAGCAGCAGCGGCTGATGCTCGGCGTCGCGGGCAACGACGATGAAAGGGCGGGCGCCTTCGTGCTCGCCGACCAGACGCTGCCAGGGACTAAGCAGATCAAATCGCTGATAGGGCGTGAAGAGGTGACCGGGCTGCTCGAAGGCGCGCCAGACGGCCTCGGTCGCGCCGAGATCTGTCGCAATATCGACATGCGCGATGCGGCCCGCTTTCGACCGCGCTGGCAATTCTGCCGTCCGGCTTTGCATCGCCGCAGCCATGGTCATTCGCGAACCTGTCGAGAAATCAAAAATATGCGTAATTCGGCCTGTGGCCGACCTTTGCAAAGAAATGTCAACAAAGAGTAATGACTATAAGAGGGGGAACGGCCGCCGACGGGCGCGAGGTGGGACATTGGCATCCGACGACAGATGGCTGGAACGGCTGCGCCTCGAGCTGACCTGGTTCACGGGCCAGGCTGCGCTGCGCAGCCGTGGTGCCGGCGCCATCCTGCGCTTTGCGCATGTGCGGCCGAGGCGGCGCGGCGGGTTTCAGCCGCTGCGCGAGAACGAGATCACGCCGCATTTCCTCGATCGTGCCATTCGCGCGCTGAAGCGGTGGAAGTATGATTTTCTCGGTATGGACGAGGTCTGCCGGCGCGCGGTGACGCTGTCGGAACAGCGGCGCTTCGTGGCACTCACCTTCGACGGCGCCGGCAAGGATCTGATCGAGTTTGCCTGTCCGGTGCTGGCGCGCCACGCCGTGCCCTTCACGGTCTATGTGCCCACGGCGTTTCCCGACGGTGTCGGTGAGGCGTGGTGGCTCGGACTCGAACAGGTGATCGCGCGCGAGAGCCGTGTCAGCCTGATGATGGGCGAGAAGGAGCAGCGCTTCACTGTGACTGGCAACGCGGAGAAGCAGGCGCTGTTTTCGTTCCTCGATGCCTGGCTGCGCTCGCTGCCGCCGGCGGATGTGTCGGCTGCGATCGCAGACCTCTGCACGCGCTACCGGATCGACCTTGCCGCGCTCTCGCGCGAGGCATCGATGAAGTGGGAGGATCTGGCGAGGCTTGCGGCCGATCCGCTGGTGACGATCGGCAGTGCGACCGTGAACTATCCCGTTCTCGCGAACATGAAGGACGCGGCGGCGCTGCGCGAGATGACGATGGGCAAGGCGGTGGCGGAGGCGGCCTTCGATCGCGATATCCGGCATCTCGCCTTTCCGTTCGGCGATCGCGCCTCGTTCCGGCGCAGCCATGTCATCATGGCGGAGGAGGCCGGCTTTGCCGGCGCGGTGACGACGATCCCGGGCGTCGTGGATGCGGAGGGGCGCACCAATCTGCGCGCGCTGCCGCGCATTTCCTGGGATGGCCGGGTGCGCTCGCTGCGCATCATGCGGGTGCTGGTGTCGGGGGTTGCCTTTGCGCCGGTGAAGCCGACCGGTGGAACTACGAATTAGTTTTCGCCCGGTCGGGCCGCTGCATCCAGCTCACGATCGGCATCGCCGGCAGCACCCAGCCCATGCCGACCACCACGTAATAGATCGCCTGCCGCCAGCCGGATTCGGCGATCCACGGCATCTGCGCCAGCGCCATGCCGAGCAGGGCCCAGACGGTGGCGAGCACCAGGAGCAGGATGGTGCCGAGGAACTTGCGCGTGCGGATTGTCATGACGGAATATCGCGGCTTTCGCGTAAACTTGCGCTGCGGGAGCGGGGGACTATAAGGGGCACGCAGTTTGGTTCAAGCCTTGTCGGTTCAAGCTCTGGTTTTGCCTCGAATGACGACGATTTCCGCCCCGTCCGAACCGCATCGCGCCGTGCGCTGGTGGCTGATCTCAGTGGCTGCGCTAATCGCGCTGATGGTGCTGGTCGGCGGCGCGACGCGACTGACGGAATCCGGGCTCTCGATCGTCGAATGGAAGCCGGTCACGGGCAGCGTGCCGCCACTCTCGGAAGCGCAGTGGACGGCGGCCTTCGAGGCCTACAAGAAGATCCCGCAATATCGCGAGCTCAACGCCGGCATGAGCCTGTCCGAGTTCAAGGAGATCTTCTGGTGGGAATGGAGCCACCGGCTGCTCGGCCGTTTCATCGGCGTCGCCTATCTCTTGCCGTTCCTGTTCTTCCTCTGGCGCGGCGGCCTGTCCGGTGAGTTGAAGCGGCGGTTGTGGCTGTTGTTCAGCCTCGGCGGGCTCCAGGGCGCGGTCGGCTGGTGGATGGTGGCCTCGGGGCTGTCTGAACGCGTCGAGGTGTCGCAATATCGGCTGGCGACGCATCTTGTGCTCGCGCTCGTCATCTTCGCCGGCATTGTCTGGACGGTGCGGCGGCTCGCCGGGCGTCCGCAGATCGCGGCATCGTCGCGGCTGCGCTTCACCAGCGCCTTGCTCCTCGTCGTGACCTTTATCCAGATCTATTTCGGTGCGCTGGTCGCGGGCCTGCGCGCCGGCCGCGCCTACAACACCTGGCCGCAGATCGACGGTGCGTTCATTCCCTCAGGGGAGCGGCTGTGGTTCGAGACGCCGTGGTGGCGCAACATGTTCGACAATGCGCTGACAGTGCAGTTCGAGCACCGCATGACGGCCTATGCGCTGTTCGCGCTGGCGGCGTTGCACGCGTTCGATGCGATGAGTTCACGGGCGGGGTCTGCGGCGAGCGGCGCGCTTTTGCTGTTGGGCGCAGTCAGCCTGCAAGCATTGCTCGGCATCTTCACGCTGCTCAACCAGGTGCCGATCGATCTCGCGCTCGCGCATCAGGCGGTCGCGATCGTGGTGCTGACGCTTGCGGTGATGCAGACAGAGCGGCTCGCTCCACGGCATTCCACCGAAGCGCAGCCGCGCGCGGTTCCCGTCGGTCAGCCCGGCTGATCACTATCAGCCCGGCTGATCAGCAATAGCCGTAGATGCCGCACGAGTAGGGCAGACGCCAGAAATAATCGACCTGCTTCCCGCCGTAATACGCGCCCTGGTAATCGTAGTCCCAGGGGCGCCCGTAATAGCCCGGCAGCGTGTGCGAGCCCGGCAGCAGTGGCGTACCCGGCAAATTGCGGATGTAGCTGCCGATGCCGTAGGCCGGCGAGATCAGCGCATCCGGATCGGTCTCGACATAAACCCGCGGCGGCTCCTGCGGCGGAGCGGCCGCACGCCGCCTCGGCGTGGCCGGCAAATCGGCAGCAATCGCGGCTGAGACCGTCAGCATCGCCGCAAGGGCAGGCACCATCCAGCGCAGCATCGTCGGCTCCGAATCAAAAGGGCGATCCAGTGACGATGTATGCGGCAGATATGGTTAATGACTGTTAACTGGAGCCATATTCCGGGGCGCACTCAGGCGCCCCGGAATGACCAGGATGGCTACGCGCCCAGCGCCTGTTCCAGATCGGCGATCAAATCTTCCTTGTCCTCGATGCCGATCGAGAGCCGCACCACGTCGGGGCCGGCGCCGGACTTGATCTTGGCAGCGTCGTCGAGCTGGCTGTGTGTGGTCGAGGCCGGATGGATGACCAGCGAGCGGGTGTCGCCGACATTGGCCAGATGCGAGAACAGCTGCAACTTCGACACCAGGCTGACGCCGGCGTCGTAGCCGCCCTTCAGGCTGAAGGTGAACACGGCGCCGGCACCCTTCGGCGCGTATTTGCGCGCGAGCTGGTTGTACCTGTCGCTTGCAAGGCCCGCATAGTTCACCGCGGCCACCGCCGGATGGCCGGCGAGGAATTCGGCGACCGCTTTCGCATTGTCGCAGTGCTTCTGCATGCGTAGCGGCAATGTCTCGATGCCGGTGAGGATCATGAAGGCGTTGAACGGCGACAGCGCCGGTCCGAGGTCGCGCAGGCCGAGTACGCGGCAGGCGATCGCGAAGGCGAAATTGCCGAACGTCTCCTGCAGCCGGATGCCGTGATATTCGGGCCGCGGCTCCGACAGCATCGGATATTTGCCGCCGGTCGACCAGTCGAAGGTGCCGGCGTCGACGATGATGCCGCCGATCGAATTGCCATGGCCGCCGAGAAACTTCGTCAGCGAGTGCACGACGATGTCGGCACCGTGGTCGATGGGACGGATCAGATAGGGTGAGGCCAGCGTGTTGTCGACGATGAGCGGGACGCCCGCCTTGCGCGCCACCGTCGAGATCGCCTCGATGTCGGTGATGCTGCCGGCGGGATTGGCGATGGACTCGATGAAGATCGCTTTCGTGCGCGGCGTGACCGCGCGTTCGAAGCTCGCGATGTCGTCGGGATCGGCCCACACCACATTCCAGCCGAAGCTCTTGAACGCATGCGTGAACTGGTTGATCGAGCCGCCATAGAGCTTTCGCGCGGCGATGAACTCGTCGCCGGGCTGGAGCAATTGCTGCAGCACCACGACCTGCGCGGCATGGCCCGAGGCCACCGCAAGCGCGGCCGTGCCGCCTTCGAGGGCCGCGACGCGCTCTTCCAGCACCGCGTTGGTGGGATTGCCGATGCGGGTATAGATGTTGCCGAATGCCTGCAGGCCGAACAGCGAGGCGGCGTGGTCGGCGTCGTTGAAGACGAACGACGTCGTTTGATAGATCGGAGTCGCGCGCGCACCGGTGGTGGGATCGGGCTGTGCACCGGCATGCACGGCGAGGGTCGAAAATCCCGGAAGGCGATCGCTCATTGAGGGCGTCCTGTTCTCGTGGTCTGAAATCGCGCGGCATGCTGATGGGCGCCGCGGCTGCCGTCAAGACGCGGCTTCACATCGGAACGATCGTGCTACGCATTGCCGCGTTCGCGAAATGAACCTTCGCAATTGCGTCAGCTTTGCTCGCTCTTGTTTTTGGCGGCGCGGTCCGATGCCGCGGTGTCTCCGCCCCCGACACTCATCCGATTGAGGGATAAGCGCATGCCCTGCGTCGGCACCGGTGCGCGTTTGGAGCTCAGCGTGCGGGAATTGACGCCCATCCAGGAGATCTCCGACGACAGGCGGCCATATTCGATCTTGGGGCAGCGGTTCATCACCACCTTGATACCGACCGATTCCGCCTTCAGCGCCGCCGCATCGTCGCGCGCCCCCAACTGCATCCAGATCACCATCGGCAGCGGATCGAGGGTGAGGGCTTCCTCGACCACCGGCATGATGTGGCTGGAGTTGCGGAAAATGTCGATCATGTCGACGGGACGGTCGATGTCGGACAGCGAGGCGACGAAGGGTTTTCCGAGCAGCTCCTTGCCGACATGGCCGGGGTTGACCGGAATCATGTCGTAGCCGCGCTGGGCCAGATATTTGAACGCGAAATAGCTCGGCCGCACGTTGGCCGGCGAAGCGCCGACCATCGCGATCGATTTCACGTTGTTGAGGATGCCCCGGATGTAATTGTCGGGATACGCGTCGTGGTTCATTGGCTCATCTTTTCGGGCTCATCTTTTTCGCCGTCATTGCGAGGAGCGAAGCGAGGAAGCAATCCAGTCCGCCTCCGAGGTGGGATTTCTGGATTGCTTCGCTTCGCTCGCAATGACGAATTACTCGTCCCGCCATGTCGGCGTGCGCTTCTCGATGAAAGCGCCGATGCCTTCCTCGGCGTCTCGCGCCATCATGTTCTCGGTCATCACCTCTGCCGCATAGCGATAGGCGTCTGCAAGGCTCATCTCGGCCTGGCGATAGAACGCCTCCTTGCCGAGCTTGACGGTATAGGCGGATTTCAGTGCGACCTGTTCAGCCAGCGCAATGGCGGCGTCGCGCTCGGTGCCGGCGGCGACGACACGATTGACGAGCCCGATCTCGCGGGCGCGCGCGGCCGGGATCGGCTCGCCCGTCAGCAGCATCTCCATCGCCTGCTTGCGCGGCACGTTGCGCGACAGCGCCACCATCGGCGTCGAGCAGAACAAGCCGATGTCGACGCCGGGGGTAGCGAAGTGTGCTGCTTCGGAGGCGATCGCGAGGTCGCAGCTTGCCACGAGCTGGCAGCCGGCGGCGGTGGCGATGCCCTGGACCGATGCGACCACGGGCTTGGGCAGGCGCACGATCGCCTGCATCATCGCGCTGCAGGCGGTCATCATCTCGGCGAAGAAGGCCCGGCCGCGATCCGGGTCGGCGCGGCGCGCGGTCAGCTCCTTCATGTCGTGGCCGGCGGAGAAGGCGGGACCGTTGGCCGCGATCACGACACCGCGGACGGCCTTGTCGTCGCGGATTTCGTTGAGCTCGGCATGCAGGCTTGCGATCATCCTCTCCGACAGGCTGTTGCGGGCGGCCGGGCGGTTGAGGGTCAGGACCGCGATGGGGCCCACGGTCTCGCGCAGCAGGATCGGCGGTTGCGGGGAGGGGGCGCGGGCGGCCTGGACGGACATCAAAGTGTTTCCGGTTGGATTATTGCGATTGGATGACGCAGATAACTTAATGTAACAGGGGACGTGAAGCGAGGGTGAGGGGGAGCATGGCGTTAGCGAAAATGAGCGTGGCGGAGCTCGAGCAGTTCCTCCGCAACGAGTTTCCTCAGGCCTTCAGCGGCGACGACATCACGATCGAGAGCGCGGACGGTCAGGCCTGCCTTTTGCGTCAGCGCTACAGCGAAAGGATGCTGCGGCCGGGCGGAACCGTTTCTGGCCCGACCCTGATGGCGCTCGCCGATTTCGCGATGTACGTGGTGCTGTTGTCCGCGATCGGGCCGATCGGGCTCGCCGTGACCACCAATCTCAACATCAACTTCCTGCGCAAGGGGCAGCCCGGGCAGGACGTGCTGGCGGAGGCGCGGCTGCTCAAGCTCGGCAAGCGCCTCGCAGTCGGTGAGGTGAAGCTATTGTCCGGCACCTCGCCCGATCCGATTGCGCATGTCACCTCGACCTATTCCATTCCAAACGTTTGAGCTTTTCGCGGGTATCGTGATACCATATTTCTAAGTCATTGATATTTAACAAGTAAATTCCGCCTTTGGGCATTGACCGCGGCGCCTGTGTTCTCTAGAAAACCGCCAGTCCGGTGCGGTGTTCGCGCCGATGCTCCCCGTTCACGGAAACTCTGACATGAAAACCTTTTCGGCAAAGCCGGCTGAGGTGACGAAGAAGTGGGTACTGATCGACGCCAAGGGTCTGGTCGTCGGCCGTCTCGCCACCATCGTCGCCATGCGCCTGCGCGGCAAGCACCTCCCGACCTACACCCCGCACGTTGATTGCGGCGACAACATCA
The DNA here is from genome assembly GCF_055807355.1 of Bradyrhizobium sp. Ken01. NCBI lineage: Bacteria > Pseudomonadati > Pseudomonadota > Alphaproteobacteria > Hyphomicrobiales > Nitrobacteraceae > Bradyrhizobium > Bradyrhizobium sp. Ken01. Next base: position 102,182 of record NZ_JBVVPC010000009.1, on the reverse strand, counting down.
TCATCATCAACGCGCAGCATGCGGTTCTCACCGGCCGCAAGCGCGAGCAGAAGACCTATTACAAGCACACCGGCTATGTCGGCCACGTCAAGGAGCGCACCGCGCGCCAGATCCTCGAGGGCAAGCATCCCGAGCGCGTGCTCGAGAAGGCCGTCGAGCGCATGATCCCGCGTGGCCCGCTCGGTCGCGTCCAGATGGGCAACCTCCGCGTCTATGGCGGCGCCGATCATCCGCACGAGGCCCAGACGCCCGAGAAGATCGACATCGCCAAGTTGAACCGCAAGAACACGAGGGCCGCATAACATGGCCGAATCCATCCAGTCGCTCGACCAGCTCTCGCAGCTCAAGACGGCGGCCGCGCCCGACGCGCCCAAGCACGAGAAGAAGGTCGACAAGTTCAACCGCGCCTACGCCACCGGCAAGCGCAAGGACGCGGTCGCCCGCGTCTGGATCAAGCCGGGCGCCGGCAAGGTCACGGTCAATGCGCGCGAGGTCGAGGTCTATTTCGCCCGTCCAGTGCTGCGCATGATGATCGAGCAGCCGTTCTCCGTGGCCGCGCGGTCCGGCCAGTATGACGTGATCTGCACCGTCGCCGGCGGCGGTCTGTCCGGCCAGGCCGGTGCCGTCCGTCACGGCATCTCCAAGGCGCTGACCTATTTCGAGCCGGAGCTGCGCACCGTGCTCAAGAAGGGCGGCTTCCTCACCCGCGACTCGCGCGTGGTCGAGCGCAAGAAGTACGGCAAGGCCAAGGCCCGCCGGTCCTTCCAGTTCTCGAAGCGTTAATCGCTTCGGTCGCATTCGCCGCGAAAGCGGCTTCAATGAGATGCAAAAGGGCGCTGATTTCAGCGCCCTTTTTGCTGTTCGTTTGTATGCAAATTGATGGCGTGTTTCCTGAAAACTTGGGCTCGCATGAAAACCTGAATGGAACCCGCTGGACATAGCGTCGCATTTGGAAGGGCGCGCAAATCGGCTGAGCCGATCGCGTAACTGCTATGTCTAGAAGGGGGCCGACATGATGTCGCTCGATAGCATCACGCTCTATTTGGTCGCCACCATGGTTGCCGCACTGCTCGGCGCCATGATGGTGTTTTTCGGAAGGCAGGAGAATAGCGCTGCGCTGAAATGGTGGGGCACCGCGTATCTGCTCGGCGCTGCATCGGTGGCGCTCTGGACGGCGGCCGGCGACAGACTGGGGCCGCATCTTTACCTTGCGCTGAACGCGGTCGGCTTCGTCGCCTGCGGCATGGTGTGGAACGCGGCGCGCGTCTTTCATGGTCGCAAGCCGAACTGGCCGGGTCTCCTGATCGGCGCGCTTGCCTGGGCCGCTGCCGCCACGCTGCTCGATCCCTCCGCGTCCATGCTGCGCATGATCGTTGGCGCCGGCATCGTCTCGATCTACGCGGCGCTGACCGCGAGCGAGCTCTGGGTCGAGCGGCGCAAGAGCCTGCAGCGGCGCTGGCCGGCCTTCGTGGTCCCGGTGATGCACGGCTGCGTGTTGATGCTGCCGATCCTGCTCGGCAGCTTCCTGCGCCCGCACGATGCAGGTTTTGCCAACAGCATCTGGGTCACCGTGTTCGCGGTCGAACTCGTGCTTTATGCCGTCGGCACCGTGTTCGTGATCTTCATGCTGGTGTCCGAGCGCACCGTCACCGCGCACCGGACCGCCGCCTCCACCGATCCGCTGACTGGAATGCTCAACCGCCGCGGCTTCTCGGAAGCCTGCGGACGCGTGATCGAGCGCGAGGCCAAGGCCGGCCGTCCCGTGACCGTGATGATCTTCGACATCGACCATTTCAAGTCGATCAACGACCGCTTCGGCCATCCCGCCGGCGACGAGATGCTGAAATTGTTCTCGACCGTCGTCGTCAGCAATCTGCGCATCAGCGACATGTCCGGTCGCATCGGCGGCGAGGAGTTCGCAGCGCTCCTGCCGTGTTCGCTGGAGGAGGGCGTGCTGGTCGCCGAGCGCGTGCGCGAGGCCTTCGAGACCTCCGGCATCGTCGTCGACGAGGGCCCGGTCGACACCACCGTCAGCATCGGCGTGGCCGGCGGTCCGGCCGGCACCGAGCTCGAAGTGCTGCTGGCTTCGGCCGACACCGCGCTCTACCAGGCCAAGCGCGGCGGCCGAAACCGCGTCGAGGCGGCGGAGGAGCTGCCACTGTCGCTGGAGAACTGGCGCCGCCAGAGCGCGGCGCGGATCGGCATGCCCAACACGCAATCCAAGACACAACCGGCGACCGCTTAGGCTAAGGAGGCCTCGCGGTAAGCCCCTGTTTACCATTCGATCCCTACCATTGCGGACATGGAATCGATCCGTCGACAGAATCCGCAGGCCGCCTTGATGTCGCTCGAAGCCGCTGCGACTTCGGCACGCGGCGGCTTCGCCTGCCTGTTCTCGACCGCGGACGAATACGAGAGCGCGCTGATCACCGAGCGCCGCGCCCAGGGGCGTTACACGCAAGGCCGCAGCTACTGGCCGCTCGCCCTGTTCGCCGGTTGTGCGCTGACGGTGGCTGGCACCGTTCTGCTGCTCGCCTGAGTGATCTGCATGTCTGGACCGGGCAGGGCGCCGTTTCGGCGCCTTTTTCTTTGTCGCGGGCTGCGGTAGACACGCCCATCGAACAAAAATGGGTGGAAACAGATGATCACCGAGATCGCGCAAATCGACGTCAAGCCGGGCAGCGAGAAGGATTTTGAGGCCGCCGTCGCCAAGGCCAAGGCCGCTTTCGGCCGCTCCAAGGGGTTTCATGGTTTCGAGCTGCACAAGTCGATCGAGAAGCCGCAGCGTTATCGCCTGATGGTGAAGTGGGAAACGCTGGAGAACCACACCGTCGATTTTCGCGGCTCCGAGAATTTCACCGAGTGGCGCGGCCTTGTCGGCCAGTATTTTGCGGCACCCCCCGAGGTCGAGCACACCGAAACGGTGCTCACCACCTGAGGCGGCTCAGGCCGCCTCAGCCAGAGGCGGTGCTTCATACGTCTTGAAGTGGTCGATCATGACTTTGGCGATGGCGACCAGTGGTAGCGCCAGCGCCAGGCCCCAGATTCCGAACACGACGCCGAGCAGGATCTGGAACGCGAACAGCGTGGCCGGCGGAATGTCCAGTGCCTGCCGCTGGAGGATCGGCGTCAGCACATAGCTCTCCATGGCGTGCACGCCCATGAAGAGGAGAAAGGCCGACAGCGCCGGAATCCATCCCGAGGCGAGGCTCGCCAGCACGACCACGACGCCGGCGATGATGGCGCCGACGGTCGGGATGAAGGCGAGCAGGCCCGCCTGGATCCCCAGGATGAACGAGCCGGGAATGCCGATGAGGACGAGTCCGATCCAGGTCACCACGCCGACCGCAAGCATCACGACGATCTGCGCGATCAGCCAGCGCTCCAGCGTCTCGCCGATTCGGTCGATGATCAGGGCTACGCGAGTACGATGCCTGGCCGGCGCGAGAAACAACAGGCCGTCATGATAGACGCCGGGCTGGGCGGCGAAGGCGAGCCCCAGGAACAGCACGATGAAGATGTTGCCGACCGCGCTGATGGTGCCGAGCAGCAGCTTGAAGGTCTGGCTCACGATCGCCCCACCGCTCGAGGCCAGCGCGCCAGCGCCCGGCAATCCGCCGTGCGAGCCCGAGTTCGGGGCCGGCGCCGGCGTCACATCGGTGGAGGCAGCGGGTGCGGCGTTGCCGAGATCGAAGAAGCTGGTGTCGATCCCATGGTTTTCGAGGAAGGACCGGACGTTGGTGATCTGCGACTTGATCGTCTTGCTCAGCAGCGAGGCCTGCTCGGCGATGGTGGCGCCGCCGAGATAGGCAACGCCCGCAAGCATCACGGCCAGCGCGGCACAGACGATGGCGAGCCGGACCGCGTGGGGCAGGTGCACGCGGCGACCAAGCGCGTTGATCAGCGCGTTGAGGCCGACGCCGAGCAGCATTCCGGTGAAGATCAGGAGCAGGGTCGCGGCAAAATACCAGGTAAAGACCAGCATTGCCGTGAACAGCACGATTCCGATGCCCCCGACCGAGATCGACCAGGCCAGATCGGTGCGGGTCCGGGGTCGTTCATCTGCGGGAATGGTCACATCGGGTCCTTTTCAGCGCGGTGCGCACCGCACTCTTTCGACAAACGCGATCCGGATCAAGACCGCGTCAACGCGCTGGTTTGACGCTGGTGCGTGAACGGTGCAGAGCGATGAGGAAAGAACAGGTGAGGGCGCTTGAGTTTCATCAGCAAGTGGGCCGGTCTGCTCGGCCTTCTCGCCGTGCTCGTGATAGGCGACCAGATCCGGATCAACCGGCCCGGTCACAAATATCGCCTCACGGTCGAGGTGACGACGCCTGACGGGATCAAGACCGGCTCGGGCATTCTGTCCGTCGTGCCCGATCGCGGCTATAGCCGGGGCGGCCGCACCACGATGCGCGGCGAGGCTGTGTTCGTCGACCTCGGCCGGGGAAAGAATGTGGTGGCATTGCTCGCGCATCAGCAGGGCGCGAAGCTCGATCTCGACGACATCAACTATGTCGCGCTCCGCGCTTATGGCGCCGCGCGCGGCAACCGCGTCTCGTTCAACGAGCTCAACCGGCAGACCGGCGTCGTCGCGGTGCAGGGGGATCTAATGCCCGTGCTCGTGAGCTTTGGCGATCCCCTCGACCCTGCAACCGCGCGGCTTGTCACCGGCGACCATGCGGAGGCGGTCCTGGGCGACGGCTATGCACTCCGTGGCCTTACCGCCGAAATCGTGCCCAACGGGCTTTGGCCGATTGATTTCGGTGGCGTGCTCGGGGAGTCCGTGACGCGCGGAATCGAGGCGAAACTGCCCTGGCTGGCCGCGCCGGGCGACGCGGCGGCGACCGCGCTGAAGGCCGCCGGCCTGCCCCTCGGCGGCGCGATCGAGCCCCGGGAGGCATTTGCGCGAAAATAGCATTGCCGTCCCGCGTACCCTTCTGTTGAATTTGTTCCATCCCAGGGGCATGTTTAGGGAATCTTCTTACGGGAGAGGTCTGAACGGGAGATGAGAAAGCCGGTCGTCGGCGTGATCGGGAACGCCCATCGCGTTGAAAGTCGATTTCAGGTCCAGATGGTCGGCGAGCGCAATCTGCGCGCGGTGGCCGAGGTGTCCGGCGGCCTGCCGGTGATGTTCGCGGGCTCGCCCGACATCACCGATATCGGCGCGCTGCTCGATACCGTCGATGGCATCGTGCTCACCGGCGCCCGCGCCAACGTGCACCCGACCCGTTTCAACGTCGATCCGTGTGAGGCGCACGAGCCCTACGACATCCACCGCGACGAGGTGGCGCTGGCGCTCTCGGTCGCCTGCGTTGCCCGCGGTATCCCGCTGTTCGGCATCTGCCGGGGCCTCCAGGAGATGAACGTCGCCTTCGGCGGCTCGCTGCATCCCGAGATCCGCGAGATCCCGGGCCGCATGAACCATCGCATGCCGAGGCTCGAGAACGGTGAGATCCACCCCGACCCGACAGTGGTGTTCGCCGATCGTCATGATGTCGATCTGACGCCGGGCGGCGCGTTCGCAGAATTGCTCGGCTGTAACAAGATCAGGGTCAATTCGCTGCACGGCCAGGGCATTCTCGATCCCGGCAAGCGCGTGCTGATCGAGGGCATTGCCGAGGACGGCACCATCGAGGCGATCCGCATCGCGGAAGCCAAGGCCTTTGCGCTCGGCGTGCAATGGCACGCCGAGTACGATCCGCAGCACAATCCGATCAACCGCAAGCTGTTCGAGGCGTTCGGTCAGGCCATGGTTGCGAAGCAGCGCGCGGCGGCGTAGCTGCAGGGCGCGCCGAGGCCTATAACCATCGTCATTGTGAGCGCAGCGAAGCAAATCCAGTCGCTGTCGGGTGACGGCGTGGAGGCGACCTCGATCTCTCGGGCGGAATAAACCAGCTATCAAGAAATGGTGCGCGCCGGTTTTCTCGATTCCGATTCGTTCCTTGAGAACGAGGTGGAGTCAGACGCAGAACGAAACTTGATGACCACAAAAAAGGCGCCCCGTGGGGCGCCTTTCGTGCATCGTAGTCGTTCCGGCCGCTTAGCCCGAATAGTACATTTCGAACTCGACCGGGTGCGGGGTCATTTCGAAGCGGGCGACTTCGGTCATCTTCAGCTCGATGTAAGCGTCGATGAAGTCGTCGTCGAACACGCCGCCGTTTTTCAGGAAGCCGCGGTCCTTGTCCAGGTTTTCGAGCGCCTCGCGCAAGCTGCCGCACACGGTCGGGATCTGCTTCAGCTCTTCCTTCGGCAGATCGTAGAGGTCCTTGTCCATCGCCGGACCCGGATCGATCTTGTTCTTGATGCCGTCGAGGCCGGCCATCAGCATCGCGGCGAAGCCGAGATAGGGATTGGCGAGCGGATCGGGGAAACGCACCTCGACGCGCTTGGCCTTCGGCGAAGCGGTGTAGGGGATGCGGCAGGAGGCCGAGCGGTTGCGCGCGGAATAGGCGAGCAGCACGGGGGCCTCATAGCCCGGAACCAGACGCTTGTAGGAGTTGGTCGACGGGTTGGTGAAGGCGTTGATCGCCTTGGCGTGCTTGATGATGCCGCCGATGTAGTGGAGGCAGGTCTCCGACAGGTCGGCGTATTTGTTGCCGGCGAACACCGGCTTGCCGTCCTTCCAGATCGACTGGTGCACGTGCATGCCCGAGCCATTGTCGCCGAAGACCGGCTTCGGCATGAAGGTGGCGGTCTTGCCGTAGATGTGCGCGACCTGGTGGATGCAGTATTTGTAGATCTGCATGTGGTCGGCCATCAAGGTCAGCGTGTCGAACTTCATGCCGAGCTCGTGCTGGGCGGAGGCGACTTCGTGATGATGCTTCTCGACCTTGACGCCCATCTTGGCCATGGCGCCGAGCATCTCCGAGCGCATGTCCTGCACGGAATCCTGCGGCGGCACCGGGAAGTAGCCGCCCTTGGTACGGACACGATGGCCGAGATTGCCGCCCTCGTATTCGGTGTCGGAGTTGGTCGGCAGCTCCGAGGAGTCGAGGCGGAAGCCGGTGCTGTAGGGATTGGCGGAGAAGCGCACGTCGTCGAACACGAAGAACTCGGCTTCGGGGCCGACGAACACGGTGTCGCCAACGCCCATCGACTTCACCATCGCCTCGGCCTTCTTGGCGATGCCGCGGGGATCGCGGTTGTAGGGCTCGCCGGTGGTCGGCTCGAGCACGTCGCAGGTGATGACCATGGTGGTCTCGGCGAAGAACGGATCGATCGTCGCGGTCACCGGATCGGGCATCAGGCACATGTCGGACTCGTTGATCGCCTTCCAGCCGGCGATCGAGGAGCCGTCGAACATCGTGCCTTCGGCGAAAATGTCCTCATCGATCATGCTGATGTCGAAGGTGACGTGCTGCCACTTGCCGCGCGGATCGGTGAAGCGCAGGTCGACGTATTTGACGTCGTTGTCCTTGATCGATTTCAGGACGTCTTTGGCGGTCTTCATGCATACCCCTTTTGGCTCTGCGGGTCGGTTTCCAAACTTCGAGCGACCGTGTTCACGCTTCTTGAGGCGCGCGAGGCACAAACAAAATGAGGCCGCCGAAGCAGCCTATTTCTTGTCAGAATGTCGCAAAATGCGGGATAGCACCCGGCTCAGATAGCGTCCAGCCCGGATTCGCCGGTTCGGATGCGGATCGCCTCTTCGATGTTGGAGACGAAGATCTTGCCGTCGCCGATGCGCCCGGTTTGCGCGGCGCGGCGGATTGCGTCGATGGCGCGCTCGACCAGATCGTCGCCGATCACGATCTCGATCTTCACCTTGGGCAGGAAGTCGACGATGTATTCTGCGCCGCGGTACAGCTCGGCGTGACCCTTCTGCCGGCCGAAGCCCTTGGCTTCGGTGACGGTGATGCCCTGAAGGCCGACTTCCTGAAGCGCTTCCTTCACCTCGTCGAGCTTGAATGGCTTGATGATGGCTTCGATTTTCTTCACTGCGCGCCTCCCGGCCTTTCGAACAAATAGCAACGTCTTCGTCAGGATGCGCTTTTCATGACGCACGATCTTGTCTTCGCTATGCCGGGATCCCTGACCAGTCCGGCAACAACGGCCGGCCACACCCTGATAAATGCCAGTGAGCACGACGAACCGAAGCGACTTCCGCGAAAGCAGGGTCTATGCCAAGTTGCAAATGCCCTGATTATTGGAGCGTTATCAGCCTTTTAACGTGCAGCTCTGATAGGTGACGCCGACCCGCACAAAATACCGCAGACTACGAAATAGGCAAACGGTTCAATATCTGTGCAGATCGTTGTTCCGTTGCATGGGCCGGCGCGGAACGTGCCTGTTGAGAAGGCTTTTGGACAGGGAAGTGGCATGGAAGTTCTGACCAACGCCGAAATGCAGCGTGCCGACCAGCTCAGCATTGCGGCAGGCACCCCCGGCTTCAAGCTGATGCTCAGTGCCGGCCAGGCGGTCGCCGAGGCCGCCAACGCGCTGGTGGAGCAGGGGCCGATCCTGATCGTGGCCGGCCCCGGCAACAATGGCGGGGACGGTTTTGTCGCAGCCGCCGAGCTCGCCGCGCAAGGCCGCGAGGTCTCGGTGATCCTGATGTGCGAGCGCGACCAGCTCCAGGGCGATGCGGCCTCGGCCGCGCGGGGCTGGAAACACCCGGTGCTCCCGTTCAACCCGCAGGCGATCGGGCGGCCGGCGCTGATCGTCGATGCGCTGTTCGGCGCGGGCCTCAGCCGTCCGGTCGAGGGCGAGGCGCGTGAGATGATCGAGGCGATCAACGCCAACGGTGCGCCGGTGCTCGCGGTCGACCTGCCGAGCGGCATCAACGGCACCAGCGCGGCCATGCTGGGCGTGGCGGTCAACGCCACCGAGACCGTCACCTTCTTCCGCAAGAAGCCGGCGCATCTGCTGCTGCCGGGGCGCATGCATTGCGGCCACGTCCGTGTCGCCGACATCGGTATCGAGGCACAGGTGCTGGACGAGATCGCGCCGAAGATATTCGAGAACGATCCGGACTTCTGGGGCGCCGCCTTTCCGGTGCCGCGCATCGACGGCCATAAATACGCGCGGGGCCATGTGCTGGCGGTCTCGGGCGATGCGGCCGCGACCGGTGCGGCGCGGCTCGCCGCGCGCGGGGCGCTGCGCGCCGGCGCGGGCCTGGTGACTCTGGCCACACCGCGTGATGCGCTCGCGATCAACGCGGCTGCGCTCACCGCGGTGATGGTTCGCCCCGTCGATACCGCCATCGAGTTCGGCGAGCTGCTCGGCGACAAGCGTTACAACACCTGCATCATCGGCCCCGGCGCGGGCGTCGGCGAGCGCACCTGCGATCTCGTCCACACGGCGCTTAATGCGCAGCGGCGCCTGGTGCTCGACGCGGATGCGCTGACGAGCTTTGCCGCCAATCCCGAGCGCCTGTTCGAATCGATCAAGATGTCGCAGGACAAGGCGGTGGTGCTGACGCCGCACGAGGGCGAGTTCCCGCGGCTGTTCTCCGACCTCAGCAATAAACATCCGGGGCGCTCGAAGATCGAGCGCGTGCGCGCCGCCGCCGAGCGCTCAGGCGCGGTCGTGCTGCTGAAGGGCGCGGACACCACGATTGCCGCGCCCGACGGCCGCGCCACCATCGCCGCCAACGCACCGCCCTGGCTCGCCACCGCGGGTGCCGGCGACGTGCTCGCCGGCATCATCGCAGGCCTCCTCGCGCAAGGCGTCCCGGCGTTTGAAGCCGCCAGCATCGCCGTGTGGATGCATGGCGAAGCGGCGAGCGAGGCGGGGCCGGGCCTGATCGCGGAGGATCTCACCGAGACGCTGCCCGCCGTGCACCGACGAATCTATCATGCGCTGGGGATCGAGTACTAATGCTCAGGCAGCTCGCGCTCACCGATATGGGCGCGGCGGCGCAGGTTCACCGGGCCGCATTCGACCATGCGATGCCCAGGCTCGCTGGGCTGCATACGCCGGACGAGGATCGCTGGTTCTACCCCGAGCGTGTGTTCGCCAGGTGCCGCGTGTGGGGACGCTTCGATGCCGATGTACTGAGCGGGATCATCGCTTTCCGTGACGGCTTGATCGAGCAGCTTTACGTGCTTCCTGCTGTTCAAGGGCGGGGGACTGGCACCGAACTCCTTGACGTCGCCAAGCAAGCCAGCGAACGGCTGGAGCTCTGGACCTTTCAGCGCAATACGCGCGCAAGGCGCTTCTATGAAGCGCGCGGGTTTACGTTGATCGAGCAGACCAACGGGACCCGAAACGAGGAGAAAGAACCGGACGCTTGCTATCTTTGGATGCGTCCAGGCCGATAGCTCACTCCACCCCGTACCAGCGCACCAACCGCGGCGCGGCCCAATCGGTTACGACGGATTCGATCAGCCACCGCCCGGGGGAGGCCGCAGCGAACGCGATGCGCTGGGTCTGGCCGGGTTCGATCGCGAGCGTGTCGAGCCAATAGGGCTTCCAGCCGTCGTCGAGCTTGTCGAGCAGCCGGAAATGGTGGCCGTGGAGATGGAAGACGGTGGCGACGGGTGCGGGGTTCTTGAGGGCCAACACGACGGTGCGGCCAGCCTTGGTGCGAAAGGCGGGGGCGGAGGACGTCGAGAAATTTGCGGGCCGTACCCACCCGGCGTCGGCCGCCCCGAGCGCGACATCAAATCGCAGGGCGCCCCTCAGATCGAGCCGGTCGGGCAGGTCATTCGGAGGGAGCGGCTGCGGCGGCGACAGCGGCGCGCGCCGCTCAAGCTTGCCGGAGACGGTCAGGCGGCCGACCTGGCGCGCCTCCTTGCCGTCATGCAGCAGGAATGGGGCCGACGTGGCCGCATCCACGAAGGCGTCGGCGCGTGCGCCGGGAGCCAGCACCAGCGCGCCGTTGCGAGCCGGAAACGGCTCGGCCGGCTGTCCGTCCAGGGCCAGCACCTGGACCTCGTGACCTTCCAATTTGATCGCCAGAACAGAACGTTGCGAGCCGTTGATAAAGCGCAACCGCAGCCGCTCATTCGTCGAAGCTGAGAGTTCGAATGAAGTCGTTCCGTTGATTGTAAAGAGCGGGGATGTGTCCTTCGGGTCCCGGCCTGGGGTAAGCGCGGTCCCATCCGGCCGCAGCCGCCATTCCTCGATCAAGAGCACCACGTCGCGATCGGCGGCGACCGCGTTGGTCTCGGTGGCGATGATCGGAAGCGGGCGGGCGGGCTGCTTCAGGCCGTCCTCGAACAGCCGGAAGTCGGCCAGCAGGGTTCCCGCGTTTGGCACTGAAACGATTGATGTTTCCGTCGCTTCCGGGGCCGTCGGGGCGCGTCCCCGAAGCGGGTCGGCGGCGGCCGGGCCGTTGAGGCCGTACCAGACTGGTGCAAGCGGTACAGGCAGGCCGTTGCGGAAGACCACCTCGCAGCGGTCGCCACGTTTGAGACGGACATCCCCGAGGTGGCTTACGGCGGCCAGCTCCCAGATGGGTGTAGCCGGCTGCCCCGGCCTCAGAGCCAGCGTCGCCGGCCTTGCCTGAAGGGCGAGCTGGGCGGTCATGGCCGGGACTGCGCCGCCCGCCATCAGCCCGGCCGCAGAGGCGCCAAGTCCGGCGCCAAGTCCGGCGCCAAGTCCGGCCAAAATCTCGCGCCTCGTCGGGTCGAAGATCCGAGTTTTCATGGCCGATCCGGACCACGCCGTGCTGGATAAGTCCAGCCGTCGTGCCTAGGTGAAGCCTGCCTCTATCGGGCCATTTTTTTGCTGCGAACAGGCGGGCACATGCTATAAGCCCGCCGCCCGCGGCATCGCGGCCGGTCTTGATGCAAATTTACGCGGGCGTGGCGGAACTGGTAGACGCGCTGGATTTAGGTTCCAGTGACGAAAGTTGTGGGGGTTCGAGTCCCTCCGCCCGCACCAAGCGCTTTCAGCGTTTGCACGGATTACGCGATCTGCTCCCGCGCGGATGTTTGTCCGCCGGAAGCCGGTCCGATGAACCACCGGCGTTGAGGCGTTCGCCTCGCGCCGGATCGATTAATGACAGCGTCCCGACGCATGCGCGCCGGGACCGAACGAAAAGAAGATTGGACACCATGCAGGTCACAGAAACCCTCTCGGAAGGTTTGAAGCGCGAGTTCAAGATCAGCGTTCCCGCGTCTGATCTCGACGCCAAGGCCGGTGCCAAGCTCGTCGATCTCAAGGACAAGGTTCGCATCAACGGCTTCCGTCCCGGCAAGGTGCCGGTCACGCACCTCAAGAAGGTCTATGGCCGCTCGGTGATGGCCGAGACCATCGACCAGACCATCCGCGACACCAACACGCAGCTGTTCTCCGAGCGCGGCTTCCGCCTTGCGACCGAACCGAAGATCACCATGCCCACCGAGCAGGCCGAGGTCGAGGAGCTGCTCAACGGCAAAACCGATCTGACCTACACCGTTGCGATCGAGGTGGTGCCGTCGATCGCGCTCGCCGACTTCAAGACCTTCGAGGTCGAGAAGCCCGTCGCCGAAGTCACCGACGCCGACGTCGACGAGGCGATCAAGCGCATCGCCGATTCGAACCGCGGGTATGCCGCGAAGGACGAGGGCGCCAAGGCCGAGTCGGGTGATCGCGTCACCGTCGCCTTCAAGGGCACCATCAACGGCGAAGCCTTCGAGGGCGGCGCCGGCGAGGGCATCCAGGTGGTGATCGGATCCAACACCTTCATCCCCGGCTTCGAAGAGCAGCTCACCGGCATCGGCGCGGGCGAGACCCGCACGCTGAAGGTGGCGTTCCCCAAGAACTACATGAACGAAAAGCTCGCCGGCCAACCAGCCGAGTTCGAGACCACCGCGACGCTGATCGAGGCGCCGCAGGATCTCGCGATCGACGACGAGTTCGCCAAGACGCTCGGCCTCGAATCGCTGGACAAGCTGAAGGAAGCGGCGCGCGAGCGGCTGGTCGCCGAGTTCGCGACCGCGACGCGCCAGCGCGTCAAGCGCGCGCTGCTCGACCGCCTCGACGAGGCCCATCGCTTCGAAGCCCCGCCCTCGCTGGTCGACGAGGAGTTCAATCTGATGTGGAACTCGGTGAAGGCCGAGATGGACTCCGCCGGCAAGACCTTCGCCGACGAAGACACCACTGAAGACGCCGCCAAGGAAGAGTACCGCAAGATCGCCGACCGCCGCGTGCGGCTCGGCCTCGTGCTCTCCGAGATCGGCGAGAAGAACAAGATCTCCGTGACCGACGACGAGGTCGGCCGCGCCGTGATCGAGCGGGCGCGCTCGATGCCGGGCCGCGAGAAGGAGGTCTGGGACTATTACCGCAGCAACGCCCAAGCGTTGGCCCAGCTTCGTGCACCGATCTATGAGGACAAGGTCGTCGACTTCATCCTCGAGCTTGCCAAGGTGACCGAGAAGAAGGTCTCGCGCGACGATCTCTACAAGGACGACGAGACGGAAAAGACCGCCGCCTGAGGGCTCCCGAAGAGCCTTTAGGAGAGCCTTTGGGATAGCCTTGCATTAAGGATGATCAGCGAAGAGGTCGAGCTAGCCAGTTGGCCGGCTGGGCCTCTTTGTACGAATCAGCTTCAACTGCCTCACGGATTAAGCCTTAATTCGCTCCGCACTTGTCAGGCGCGAATTGGGCTATATCTGTCGCTACGCCTTCTGCTTCTACCAAGCTCTTCTACTATCAAGTTCCTGCATCACGGGACGTCCATCGGCCTTCCGGCAGATCCAGCTCCGACTGGCAGCCGGGCCTGGCGATGTCCGCCTCTTCAAAACCTAGGTGACTCATGCGCGATCCGGTTGAAACCTACATGAACCTCGTGCCCATGGTGGTCGAGCAGACCAACCGTGGCGAGCGCGCCTACGACATTTTCTCGCGCCTTCTGAAAGAGCGCATCATCTTCCTGACCGGGCCGGTCGAGGACGGCATGTCGACGCTCATCGTCGCGCAGCTGTTGTTCCTTGAGGCGGAAAATCCGAAGAAGGAAATCTCGATGTACATCAACTCGCCGGGCGGCGTGGTGACGTCGGGCCTTGCGATCTACGACACCATGCAGTTCATTCGTCCGCCGGTCTCGACACTGTGCACGGGCCAGGCTGCCTCGATGGGCTCGCTGCTGCTCTGCGCCGGCGAGAAGGACATGCGCTTCTCGCTGCCGAACGCGCGCATCATGGTGCATCAGCCCTCCGGCGGCTTCCAGGGCCAGGCCACCGACATCATGCTGCACGCCCAGGAAATCCTGAACCTGAAGAAGCGGCTCAACGAGATCTACGTGAAGCACACCGGCCAGACCTACAAGGCGATCGAGGACGCGCTGGAACGCGACAAGTTCCTGACCGCGAGCGACGCCAAGGAGTTCGGCCTGGTCGACAAGGTCATCGACAAGCGCGCCGAGGAAACCGCCGCGCCGAAGACTCCGTAGCACTACTGTGCCGGCAATCCCTGTGGGATCGCCGGCATCATCAGGGAGCGTTCACGTTAAGGACACGTGCGCGCGTCGCAAAACGCGGTTTTGCGCCCTGCGACAGGCAGAAAGTTCCGCTTTCGTGCTTGTTTTTCGTGGCAATCCAGCAACGCCGGGGTGATTTCGATCACTTCGCCCGTGCCAAGACCGGAAATCACGGTATTGTCACGGGTAGCCGGCGCCCCCCGATTAGCGAATTCTTGATAGTCGGGTGACAGCATGGTTCGCTACGACTGATCGGCTATGATCGCGGAGAATCGAGTGACCGTGATTCGCACGGCATGCAACGCGTAGGGTCTTTTTTGGTACGGAATTTGCTCTATTTGAAGGACTGTACCGGCTGTCGTGCCGGAATAGGGCGATCGAGCGGACGGGATCGAACCGCGGACGGAGACATGAATGAGTAAGGTCGGCACGAGCGACTCCAAGAACACGCTGTATTGCTCGTTCTGTGGCAAGAGCCAGCACGAAGTTCGCAAACTGATCGCGGGTCCCACGGTCTTCATTTGCGACGAGTGCGTCGAGCTCTGCATGGACATCATTCGCGAGGAGAACAAATCCTCGCTGGTGAAGTCGCGCGACGGGATTCCGACGCCGAAGGAAATCTGCAAGGTGCTGGACGATTACGTGATCGGCCAGAACCATGCGAAGAAGGTCCTCTCGGTCGCGGTGCACAATCACTACAAGCGCCTCAACCACCAGACCAAGCACAACGACGTTGAGCTTGCGAAGTCGAACATCCTGCTGATCGGTCCGACCGGCTCGGGCAAGACGCTGCTCGCGCAGACGCTCGCCCGCATCCTGGACGTTCCGTTCACGATGGCGGATGCGACGACGCTGACCGAAGCCGGCTATGTCGGCGAGGACGTCGAGAACATCATCCTGAAGCTGCTCCAGGCCGCCGACTACAATGTCGAGCGTGCCCAGCGCGGCATCGTCTATATCGACGAAATCGACAAGATCAGCCGCAAGTCCGACAATCCCTCGATCACGCGCGACGTGTCGGGTGAGGGCGTGCAGCAGGCATTGCTCAAGATCATGGAAGGCACGGTGGCTTCGGTCCCGCCGCAGGGCGGCCGCAAGCATCCGCAGCAGGAATTCCTGCAGGTGGACACCACCAACATCCTGTTCATCTGCGGTGGTGCGTTCTCGGGCCTCGAAAAGATCATCTCGGCACGCGGTCGGTCGACCTCGATCGGTTTCGCCGCTCAGGTGCTCGCGCCGGAAGACCGCCGTACCGGCGAAATCTTCCGTCACGTCGAGCCGGAGGATCTCCTGAAGTACGGCCTGATCCCTGAGTTCGTCGGCCGTCTGCCCGTCGTGGCGACGCTGGAGGATCTGGACGAGGCTTCGCTCAAGAAGATCCTGGTCGAGCCGAAGAACGCGCTGGTGAAGCAGTACCAGCGGCTGTTCGAGATGGAGAACATCGAGCTGACCTTCGCCGACGAGGCGCTTGGCGCGGTTGCCCGCAGGGCGATCGAGCGCAAGACCGGTGCGCGCGGACTGCGCTCGATCCTGGAGGCGATCCTGCTCGAGACCATGTTCGACCTGCCGGGCCTCGAAGGTGTGGAAGAAGTCGTGATTTCCCGCGAAGTCGTGGAAGGAACGGCGCGTCCGCTCTACATCTACGCCGATCGGTCCGATCGCGCCGTCGAGAACGCCAGCGCCTGATTTCGGCGCTGGAACGCTCCAATCGTCTCCTCAAGCAAGGCTGCGGAAGGTATCTCCGCAGCCGGTGTTGCGTCGCTTTATTCGCGTGCGTAAGCGCCTGATGGCGCGCGTCTTTCAATGACTTGACACCCCCCCAGTCGATAGCCACCTAATGTCGGCGGCGAGCAAAAATTCTCTTCAAGATTCGCCTCAGTTCCGATCCGGCAGGCCGGTCCAACCTCAAAAGGACCGACCGGTTTAGCGGATCACCTCGGCACCTTGTGGCGGTTGCGCATGAGCATGGCGGGCTGCGTGCAAGGGGGCAAAGCAAAAGGAAAAGGCCATGACCAATCCAAAACCCAGGCCAACCATCGTTCATGGCGAAACGCACGCCTATCCCGTGCTGCCGCTGCGCGACATCGTCGTCTTCCCGCACATGATCGTTCCGCTCTTCGTCGGCCGCGAGAAGTCGATCCGCGCGCTCGAAGAGGTGATGAAGAACGACGCGCTGATCATGCTCGCGACCCAGAAGAACGCGTCCGACGATGATCCGGCACCCGATTCCATTTACGAGACCGGTACGCTTGCCAGCGTGCTTCAGCTCTTGAAGCTTCCCGACGGCACCGTGAAGGTGCTGGTCGAAGGGCTCGAGCGTGCGCGCGTGCAGAAGTACACCGATCGCGCCGACTATTACGAAGCGACCGCGGTTGCGCTCGCCGACACCGATGCGAAGTCGGTCGAGGCCGAGGCCATGGCGCGCTCGGTCGTGTCCGACTTCGAGAGCTATGTGAAGCTCAACAAGAAGATCTCGGCCGAGGTCGTCGGCGTCGTGCAGGCGATCACCGATTTCGCCAAGCTCGCCGACACCGTCGCCTCGCATCTCGCCGTCAAGATCGCGGATCGCCAGGGCATCCTGGAGACGCTGTCGGTCACGCAGCGCCTGGAGAAGGTGCTGGGCCTGATGGAGAGCGAGATCTCGGTGCTCCAGGTCGAGAAGCGCATCCGCTCGCGCGTCAAGCGCCAGATGGAGAAGACCCAGCGCGAGTACTATCTCAACGAGCAGATGAAGGCGATCCAGAAGGAGCTCGGCGACGACGACGGTCGCGACGAGCTCGCCGATCTCGAAGAGAAGATCTCCAAGACCAAGCTCTCCAAGGAAGCGCGCGAGAAGGCGCAGCATGAATTGAAGAAGCTGCGCCAGATGTCGCCGATGTCCGCAGAAGCGACCGTCGTGCGCAACTATCTGGATTGGCTGCTGTCGATCCCGTGGAACAAGAAGTCCAAGGTGAAGAAGGATCTGGAAGCCGCGCAGGCGGTTCTGGATGCGGATCACTACGGGCTGGAGAAGGTCAAGGACCGCATCGTCGAGTATCTCGCCGTGCAGTCGCGCGCCAACAAGCTGACCGGCCCGATCCTGTGCCTCGTCGGCCCTCCCGGTGTCGGCAAGACCTCGCTCGGCAAGTCGATCGCGAAGGCGACCGGGCGTGAGTTCGTGCGCGTCTCGCTCGGCGGCGTGCGCGACGAGGCCGAGATCCGCGGTCACCGCCGCACCTATATCGGCTCGATGCCCGGCAAGATCATCCAGTCGATGCGGAAGGCGAAGTCGTCGAATCCGCTGTTCCTGCTGGACGAGATCGACAAGATGGGCGCCGATTTCCGCGGCGATCCGTCCTCGGCGCTGCTCGAGGTCCTCGACCCCGAGCAGAACGCGACCTTCAACGACCACTATCTCGAGGTCGACTACGATCTGTCCAACGTGATGTTCATCACGACCGCGAATACGCTCAATATTCCCGGACCGCTGATGGACCGCATGGAGATCATCCGGATCGCTGGCTACACCGAGAACGAGAAGGTCGAGATCGCGCGCAAGCACCTGATCCCGAACGCGGTGTCCAAGCACGGTCTGGACTCCAAGGAGTTCTCGATCGACGACGACGCGCTGCTGCTTTTGATCCGCCGCTACACCCGCGAAGCGGGCGTGCGCAATTTGGAGCGTGAGCTCTCCACACTCGCCCGCAAGGCGGTGAAGGAGCTGATGATCTCCAAGAAGAAGTCGGTCAAGGTCACCGAGAAGACTCTGGAAGAGTTGCTCGGCGTGCCGAAGTATCGCTTCGGCGAGATCGAGAGCGAGCCGCAGGTCGGTATCGTCACCGGCCTTGCCTGGACCGATGTCGGCGGCGAGCTGCTGACGATCGAAGGCGTCATGATGCCCGGCAAGGGCAAGATGACGGTCACGGGCAATCTGCGTGACGTCATGAAGGAATCGATCTCGGCGGCGGCGTCCTACGTCCGCTCGCGCGCGATCGTCTACGGCATCGAGCCGCCGCTGTTCGACCGGCGCGACATCCACGTGCACGTGCCGGAAGGCGCGACGCCGAAGGACGGTCCGTCGGCGGGCGTGGCGATGGCCACCGCGATCATCTCGGTCATGACCGGCATCCCGGTCCGCCACGATGTCGCGATGACCGGCGAGATCACGCTGCGCGGCCGCGTGCTGCCGATCGGCGGCCTGAAGGAGAAGCTGCTGGCTGCTGCCCGCGGCGGCATCAAGACGGTGCTGATCCCCGAGGACAACGCCAAGGATCTCACGGAGATTTCCGATGCGATCAAGGGCGGCATGGAGATCATCCCGGTCTCGCGCCTCGACGATGTCGTCGCCAAGGCGCTGGTCAAGAAGCCGGTGCCGATCGTCTGGGAAGAGGACACCAAGGTGACGGTGAAGCCGGACGGCGACGAAGCCGCCGGCGGCCTGACCGCTCACTGAGATCGCAGCTCGAAAAGATGATAAAACGGCGCCTTCGGGCGCCGTTTTTGTTGTGGGGCATTTTGTTTTGGGCAGCGGATGACGACGATGCACATCGACGGGCAATGCCATTGCGGCGAGATCACCTTTGAAGCCGAGATCGACCCGGAGACGGTGTCGGTCTGCCATTGCCGGGACTGCCAGACCCTAACGGGGTCGCCGTTCCGGGTGACGGCGATCTGCACCAAGGCCGACGTCAAGCTGACCGCCGGCACGCCCAGGATCTACGGCAAGCGCGGCGACAACGGCCGGATGCGCTTCCAGCACTTCTGCGCCGAGTGCGGTTCCCCGCTGTTCACGAGCGGCGAGGGCGACCAGGAAGACGATTGGGGCATCCGCTGGGGCAGCATCCGCCAGCGCGATAAATTGCGGCCCGTCAGGCAGATCTGGTGCCAGTCGGCGGCGGTGTGGATCGACGCGGTGCCACTGCTGCCGGGACGGCCGGGGGATTGAGGCCGAGGAAGTGCAGTTCCGCGCTTGCCCGTTCGGGGCAGGTGGGGATAAAGAAGCGGCGAGGGGCGGTTAGCTCAGCTGGTTAGAGCATCTCGTTTACACCGAGAGGGTCGGGAGTTCGAATCTCTCACCGCCCACCAGCCTTTGCTCGCTTCGCGAGCTTCGGCTCGGCGAGCCAGCCTCACACGTTATTGGCGCGAAGCGAACGAAGGCTGCCGCGCAGAAGCCGATAGGCGCAGGCGGGCAATACCGAGACACAGAGGCCCTGATGCAACAACCAAGCGGACACGAGCAGAACGCCGACCAGATCGCTTACTGGAACGGCCCCAGCGGGCAGCGCTGGGCCGATCGCCATGCGGCGCAGGAGAGCCTGCTTGGCTCCATCGCCGATGTGCTGATTGACCGCGCCAGGCCGAAGCCGGGCGAGCGCGTTCTCGATGTCGGCTGCGGCTCCGGCGCGACGACGTTCGCATTCGCGAAGGCTGTCGCGCCTGATGGCTTCGCGCTCGGGCTCGACGTCTCCGAGCCGATGCTGTCGCAGGCGCGCGCGTTTGCGCCAAAAGGCCTGCCGCTGGATTTCGCGCTGGCGGATGCGACGGTGCATGCGTTCGAGCCGGCGAGCTTTGACCTGCTGGCCTCGCGGTTCGGCGTGATGTTCTTCGCCGATCCGATCGCATCTTTCACCAACCTCCGCCGCGCGCTGAAGCCGACGGGGCGACTGGCATTTGCCTGCTGGCGCGAGCCGAAGGAAAATCCGTGGATGATGGCGCCGCTGATGGCGGTCTACAAACACGTGGCCAAGATGCCGCCGGTCGGGCCTGAAGAGCCGGGCCCGTTCGCCTTCGCCTCGGAAGAGCGCGTGACGCGCATCCTGAAAGGCGCGGGCTTCGTCGACGTCGCGATGGAGCCGCACAATCTCGCGATGGATGTCGCGATCGGCGGCGGGCTCGATGCCGCGGTCGAGGGCTCGCTCCAGATCGGCCCCGCCAGCCGCGCGCTGCAGGGCCATCCGCCGGAGACGTATGCCGCGGCAAAAGCCTCGATCCGCGAAATGCTCGCGCCGTTCCTGAAGGGTCAGAGCGTGGCGCTCCAGGGCGCGATCTGGATCGTGACGGCGAAGGCGGCGTAGGCGTCGCTGTTCACGCGTCCCCGCGCCAAACAGTCAGTGTCGTCCGGGCCTAGTGCGCAATTGCGCACGGGGGCCGGGACCCATAACCCTAGGGAGAAGTGCGGCACGAGGCTGATAATCACGAGCCTTCGTTAAACTACTCCCTGTGGTTATGGGTCCCGGATCAGCGCTCCGCTTCGCTGCGCTTGTCCGGGACGACACCGGAGATTGGAGCCCGCACGCAACTACCTCACACCACATCATCCGGCGCCAAAGCGCAGCCATTGTCGGGATGGGTCTCGACCTGAAGGGTGGTGTGGCCGATGCGGTGGGAGCGCTTCAGCATTTGCGCCGTCTCCATCAGGAATGCATCGCCAGCGCCGGTGGGCATGACGAGGTGGCAGGTCAGCGCCGTCTCGGTGGTCGAGATCGGCCAGACGTGGAGATCGTGGATCGCGGACACACCGGGACGTGCCAGCAGGAACACCCTGATCGCGGCGATGTCGGTGCCTTTGGGAGCCGCTGCCATCGACATGTCGATGGAGCCACGGAGCAGGCTGGTGGTGCTCCAGAGAATGGTGGCGCAGATGACGAGGCTGGTGACGGGATCGAGCCAGAGCCAGCCGGTCCAGATGATCAGCGCCGCCGAGACCACGACGCCAAGCGAGACCGCGGCGTCGGCCGCCATGTGCAGATAGGCGCCTTCGATGTTGATGTCGTCCTTGCGTCCGCGTGCGAACAGCATGGCCGTAAAACCGTTGATGAGGATGCCGATGCCGGCGACGACCATCACGGTGATGCCGGCGACCGGCTCCGGTTCGCGCAGGCGCAAAAACGCTTCCCAGCCGATCGCGCCGGTCGCGACCAGGAGGAATACCGCGTTCGCCAGCGCCGCCAGGATGGTGGAGGCGCGCAAGCCATAAGTGAAGCGGCCGCTCGGCGCGCGCCGCGCCGCGATCGATGCGCACCAGGCCACGACCAGGCCGAGCACGTCGCTAAGATTATGGCCGGCGTCCGCAAGCAGGGCAGTGGAGTTGCCGATATAGCCGTAGACGGCCTCGGCCACGACCAGCGCGGTGTTGAGCGAGATGCCGATCGCAAACGCCCTGCCGAAGCTGGCGGGGGCATGGACATGCGCGTGGCCACCATGATCGTGATCATGGCCGTGGCTATGATCATGGTGATGATGGCCGTGATGGTCGTGGCTGCCCACCTCTACCGCTCCCCGGACGCTGCCAAATCAGGCGCCATTGTAGGCGTTTCGTTTGCCACGTCACGGCGGAACAGCACGTAGAGCGCCGGCAGCACCAGCAGCGTCAGCACGGTCGCGGAGATGATGCCGCCGATCACCACGGTCGCAAGCGGCCGCTGCACCTCGGCCCCGGCCCCGGTGGCAAGGGCCATCGGCACGAAGCCGAGGGACGCCACCAGCGCCGTCATCAGCACCGGACGTAGGCGTGTCAGCGCACCCTCGCGCACCGCGTCGGCGACGGGGTGCCCCTCGCTGCGCAGCCGCTCGATGAAGGCGATGATCACCAGCCCGTTGAGCACGGCCACGCCCGACAGCGCGATGAAGCCGACACCGGCGCTGATGGATAGGGGAATGCCGCGCAGCAGCAGCGCCATGACTCCGCCGGTCAGCGCCAGCGGCACGCCGGAGAACACCAGCGCCGCATCCGCCGCCGATCCCATGCCCATGAACAGCAGCAGGAACACCAGCAGCAGCGCCACCGGCACCACCAGCGTCAGCCGCTTGGTCGCCGAGACCAATTGCTCGAACTGCCCGCCCCAGCCGATCCAGTAGCCCGGCGGCAGCTTGACCTTCTCCGCGACCGCTGCCTCGGCTTCGGTGACGAAGGAGCCGAGATCGCGTGCGCGGACGTTGGCGGTGACGACGATGCGCCGCTTGCCGTTCTCGCGGCTGATCTGGTTCGGGCCGGGCGTCGCATCGACGGTGGCAACCGACGACAGCGGCACATAGCGCATCTGGGCGAGGAGGGAGCCGGGCAGTGCCGTCCGGATCGGCGCACCGATTGTTGCTTCCTCACCCGGCGGCAGCGGGATCGGGATCGCCCGGATGGCCTCGAGATTGCCGCGCAGATGTTCCGGCAGGCGCACGACAATGTCGAAGCGGCGGTCGCCCTCGAACAGCTTGCCGGCCGACTTGCCACCCACCGCGATCTCGACGATGCCCTGCACCTCGCTGATGCTGAGCCCGTACCGGGCGAGCGCCTGGCGGTCGAGACGGACGGTGAGGATCGGCAGGCCCGAGACCTGCTCAATCTTGACGTCGCTGGCGCCGCGTATGCCGCGGATCGCGGCCTCCACCTGTTTCGCCGCGCCTTGCAGGATGTCGAGGTCGTCGCCGAAGATCTTGACGCCGACATCGCTGCGGACGCCGGAGATCAGCTCGTTGACACGGAACTGGATCGGCTGGGAGATTTCATAAGCGCTGCCGGGGATGTCGTCGGCGGCACGGTCGATGGCCTCGATCACGTCCGACTTGGACCTGCCCGGGTCGGGCCATTCGGCGCGCGGCTTCAGCATAATGTAGCCGTCGGTCTGTGCCGGCGACATCGGGTCGGTTGCGATCTCCGCTGTGCCGATGCGGGTGAAGAACTCCTTCACCTCCGGAATCTGCTTGATGCGTTTTTCCAGCGCCTTTTGCAGGTCCAGCGACTGTGTCAGGCTGGTGCCGGGAATCCGGATCGAAGCCAGCGCGACGTCGCCTTCGTCCAGGCTCGGAATGAACTCACCGCCCATGCGCGCGGCCGCAACGCAGCTTGCAACCACGATGATGGCGGCCATGATTGCGACGCTGAGGCGATGGTCGATCGCAAGCCGGAGCAGGGGGAGGTAGGCGCGCTTCGCCAGCCGCATGAACAGGTTTTCGTGTTCCGATACCTTGCCGGTGACGAAGATCGCGACCGCCGCCGGCACGAAGGTGATGGAGAACAGCACCGCTGCACCCAGCGCCATCAGCACCGTCAGCGCCATCGGCGTGAACATTTTGCCTTCGACGCCGGTCAGCGTCAGCACCGGCAGGTAGACCACCGCGATGATCAGCGTTCCGAACAGGCTCGGCTTGATGACCTCGCGCGACCCCCGCCGGATCGCGCGCAGCCGTTCGGAGATCGTGAGCAGCCCGCCTTTCTCGCGCTGGGCCTCGGCCAGCATGCGCAGGCAATTCTCGACGATGATCACGGCGCCGTCGACGATGATGCCGAAATCGATCGCGCCCAGGCTCATCAGGTTCGCACTGACCTTGGTCTCGACCATGCCGGTGACCGTCATGGCCATGGACAGCGGAATGACGCAGGCCACCACGAGCGCGGCGCGAATGTTGCCGAGGATCAGGAACAGCACGGCCACGATCAGGGCCGCGCCCTCCACCAAATTGTTCTCGACGGTGCGGATGGTGGCTTCGACCAGATCAGTGCGGTCGTAGACGGTCCGCGTCACGACGCCGTCGGGCAGCGACTTGGCGATCTCCTCGAGCCGGGCCGCGACACGGCGCGCCACGGTGCGGCTGTTCTCGCCGATCAACAGCATGGCGGTGCCGAGCACGGTTTCCTCGCCATCCCGCGTCGCGGCTCCGGTGCGCAGGTCGCGGCCTTCGGTGACGATCGCGATATCCCTGATCCTGACCGGATTGCCGCCGCGCGAGCCGATGACGATGTCCCTGATTTCGCCGACATTGCCGACCTGGCCCGGCGAGCGAACCAGATATTGCTCGCCATTGCGCTCGATATAGCCGGCGCCGACGTTGGTATTGTTGGCGGCGAGCGCCGTCATGACGTCGCGAAAGCCGAGCCGGTAGGCCATCAGCTTGCCGGGATCGGGAAGCACATGGAATTGCCGCTCGAAGCCGCCGATGGTGTTGACCTCGATCACCCCCGGCACGTTGCGAAGCTGCGGCTTGATGATCCAGTCCTGCACGGTGCGCAAATCGGTCAGCGAATAATCGTGGCCGCCTTGGGTCTTCGCGCCCGCCTTGGCCTCGACCGTGTACATGAAGATTTCGCCGAGGCCGGTCGAGACCGGTCCCATCGCGACCTCGACGCCGGCCGGAAGCTGGTCCTTCACTTGGCTGATCCGTTCGCCGACGAGCTGGCGGGCAAAATAGATGTCGGTGCCGTCCTTGAAGACGACGGTCACCTGGCTCAGGCCGTAGAGCGACAGCGAGCGGGTGTAGTCGAGTTTCGGCAGGCCGCCCATGGCGGTCTCGACAGGGAAGGTGATGCGCTGCTCGGTTTCCAGCGGCGAATAGCCGGGGGCGCGGGTGTTGATCTGGACCTGGACGTTGGTGATGTCAGGAACGGCGTCGATCGGAAGGCGCTGGAAATTCCAGGCTCCGAAAGCGACGGCGCCAAGCGCGAGCAGCAGGACCAGCCAGCGCTGCTGCAGCGAGACGGCGATGAGGCGCTCAATCATGCTCGGCCTCGCCCTTGCCCATCTCCGCCTTCACGACGAAGCTGTTTTCCGCGACGTAATGCTCGCCGGCCGAAAGGCCGGCTCTGATCTCGACATGGCGCGGATCGGAATCTCCAAGCTCCACCGGGCGCGCCTCGATCTTGTCGCCATCCTCGCGGACGAACACGATGGTCCTGTTCTCCAGCGTCTGGATCGCGCTTTTGCGCACGGCGACCGCGACGTCGCGCGCGGCGAGGATCAGCCGTGCCGTGACGAACAGGCCGGGACGCAAGCGTCCGTCCGGATTTGCCAGCACCACGCGCGCCAGCGCGGTCTGGGTCTCGCTCGAGCCGATCGGGGCCATGTAGGAGATGGTGCCCTTGATCTCGCCGCGGCCGTCGTCGGGATCGATCAGCACCTCGTCGTTGAGGCGGACGCGCCGCAGATCCTGCCGGTAGATGGACAGATCGACCCAGATGGTGGTGAGGTCGGCGACGACGAAAGCGGGCTTCTGCTCGGAGGCGTATTCGCCGAGCGAGATCTGCCGCTCGATGATGGTGCCGGCAAGCGGCGCCTTGAGCTCGTAGACGGTGAGGCTCTGGTTGCTCTCGATCGCGGCGAGCAGATCGTCCTTGCCGACCCTATCGCCGATGCGCTTCTGGATCGATTTGGCGACGCCGGGAAAGCGCGGCGTCACCTGCACCACGGCTTCCTGGTTGGCGCGCAGGATGCCGTTGAAGGCAAGCGTGTCGGTCAGCGTGACGCTCCCGGCTTCCGCCAGCGTCACGCCCGCGGCTGCGAGCTTGACGTCGGAGATGCGGATCCGGTCGGCGCCGTGCTCGTCCTGCTCGACATGGTCGTTCGGCTTCTCCGGCTTCTTGTCTGCGGCGTGTTCGGCCTGCTCGACCCTGGACGGACTGAGCAGGGAATAGCCGTAAGCGCCAAGTGCGCTGGCAACGATTGCGACGAGGATGGTGGAGGACGTCTTCATCGTGCGCTCTCCCGCGCCAGCGTGAAGGGATTGCCGACGAGGCCTTCGATGGTCGCCACCCCCGCGTGGAAATTCTGCAGCGCCTCCTGCTCGCGCAGCCGCGCCTGGGTGACGCTGGCCTGGGCATCGAGCACTTCGAGCAGGCTGAAGCGGCCCTGGCCGTAGCCTTGAGCGATGGCGTCCGAGGCTTCGGTGGCTTTGGGAATGGCGCTCTCGCGCAGCAGCGCGAGCTCGCGCAGCGAACCCTGGAGCGAGTCGTAGGCGCGACCTGCAACCACGATCAGCGTGTTGCGGTTGGCCTCGCGCTCGGCCTTGGTCTTGGCGAGGCTTTCCTGCGCCGAAAGGATATTGCCCTGGTTCTGGTCGAACACGGGGATCGGCACCGAGACGGTGAGGCGTGCAGCGTCGTCATTGGTCTCGTTGAAGTGGCGCCAGCCGGCGGCGATCCGCACGTCGGGATAGGGCCGCAGCCGCGCCAGCAACAGCTCGGCGTTGCGCTGGGCATAGATCGCGGTCCAGCGCACCAGCTGCGGATTGGCATCGATCGCGGCGACGACCGACTGGAATGTCGGCGGCCGGCCCATGGTGTCGAGCCGTCCGGAGACCTCGCTGAATTTCGGTGCGGCGTCGCCCATCAGGACCGCAAGCTCGCGCCGGGCGCTGGCCAGCGTCGCCTTGAAGCGCTCGCGGTCGGCCTTCACCAGGGCGGAAGCCACTTCCGCGCGGCCGGTCTCGGCCGGCGAGGAGGCACCGGCCTCGACGCGGCGGCGCAAGAGCGGCGTCAGCCGGTCAATGGCGGTGATCTGCTCGTCGAGGATCTGGATGCGCCGCTGTGCGCCGAGCACGCTGAGGAAGGCGATCGCGGTCTCCGACAGCACCTCCAGCCTGACGGCCTTGCGCTGGATCGCGGCGACCTCGATGCCGGCGACACCCGCTGCAATGCGCGCGTCGCGCTTGCCGAACAGCTCGAAGGCCTGGCTGATCTGGAGCGTGGTCTCGGCCGATCGCGTGCCGCGATAGATGCCGGACCCGAATGAATTGTCCTTTTCGTAGGTCAGTTCCGGATTGAGAAGCGCACCTGCCTGGATGCGCTGGCCCGTGGCGATGCCGACATCGCGCTCCGCCGCGGTCAGCCGCGGGCTCGTGGCCAGCGCGCGCGAGAGCGCGCTCCGCATCGTCAGTGTCTGGGCGTGAGACGGCGCAAGCGCCAATCCGGCAATCAGACACGCTGCCGCGCACGCCAGGCGCGCGGCCATTCCCCTGCAAAACATGAAACCGACCTGTAAAGGATGAACCCAATGGGCGCGCGGGGCGCCCGACCAAATCCGTTCAGGCCATCTGTTTGGGAGGCGGGGAGTCGGTATCGGGGACAATGCCGGCGAGCCGGGCTACGCGTTGCGGGCGCGATGCGGACACGAGCCCGATCGATCCGGCCGGTGGCGCCGGCTGCGCCACCGTCACCGAGAAGCAGCCATGGCAATGATGCCCGCCGACGGCCTTGTGCTCGTTGTGATCTGTGGAGCCGTCAAGGACCGCGCTGATCTCCGAGCCGCCACCGGGCGTGGTGACGTCGATGTCGTGCAGGCCATGCAGCGCTCCCGCGAGCAGGTAGACAACCGCGATCAGCACAGACAGCAGCCCGCGCCAGTTGCGCGGCCGGCATGATCCTGAGGGCTGGCGGTTCGGGAGCACGACGTCACTCTCGTTGCGGTCTGCGCCCGGCCTAGCATGGGGGCGAGAACAGTGTCGACCCGCAACATTGTTACGTCCCTGGAACAATTGCCGCAGCGGCCGCGAAGACGCCGGTGCTTCTCATTGGCGCGTGATCAAGCTCAGTCGAGCATCGGCTGCCGCACCGCGTGCTGCGTCCGCTATGTCGCCAGCATCGCCGGCTTCGAGCGTGACGACGGCGCGACAGCCCGCTTCCATGGCTCGTTCCAGCCATTTGATGGCTTCATCGATCCACTGGTCGTGGTGCTCGGGATCGGCGATTGCCTTTTCCCGGAATGCATCTGCCTGATGAAGGCACGCGGTTCTGCGATCCACGCGGCTCTCCCGATCCGGAGGTTCCGCCCCGATCGCATCCTTGATGATCGGAGAGCCGGCGTCGTTAACATAGGACAGGAACCGCCGCCCAAAAAGAAAGCCCCAGCCGGGACTGACCGGCTGGGGCTTTCGTGCTCACAAACTTCATCCTTTGGGACTTGGACAGATAATCCGCATCGCGCCGGTTCGTTCCCGCAGGCTCGGTCCAGTTTGGAACGTTCTTTCTTCGTTGTGATTAGCGACGAGGAGAAATCGAGGAGGACGGACCATGGACGGATTGATTTATCTCATCGGCTTGATCGTGGTGGTCATGGCGATCCTGTCGTTCTTCGGCCTGCGCTGAGAGAGCGGCGATGACGATGGAAACTCTCATACGGGAAGAGATCATGGAAGGCGGCGGCGTCGCTGCCGACGACCGGCGCACCATCCAGTGGAGCTCGGTCATCGCAGGCGCTTTGGCTGCCGGCGCAATGTCGTTCATCCTGGTCGGCTTTGGAGTCGCCGTCGGCCTGGGCGTCAGTTCAGCCTCGCCGACATGGCGCGATGCATCGGCGGCGCTGGCTTTGCTGTCGGGGCTGTATCTGATCATCCAGGCGATGATCAGCTTCGGCTTCGGCGGCTATGTCGCCGGCCGGACAACGCGACCAGCCCCGGCGGTCACAACGATCGAAGACGACGGCGAACGGCGGGACGGGCTGCATGGCCTGATGTCCTGGGCGCTTGCCGTGCTGCTTGGTGCCGCTCTGCTCGCGATCCTCGGCGCCGCAGCGATTGACCGCTCGCCGATGCGCAGTTCGGCCAGCAATACCTCCGCCGCCGAGCCTTTGTTGAGTTATGAGCTGGACAAGCTGTTTCGCGCAGCGCGGCGGCCTCCCAACACCGACCTCAGGGAACCTCGTGCCGAAGCGGGACGGATCCTGATGACGTCATCGAGCCACAGCGGCGTCAGCACCGATGACCGGGCCTACCTCGTGCAGCAGGTGGCCGCGCTGACGGGCCTCGCGGCACCCGACGCGGAACGACGGGTCGACGCGGCGATTGCGGATTCGAGGACGGCCATCAATCGGGCGCGGCGTAATTCCATCATCGTCGCCTTCTCCGTTGCCGCAGCAACCCTGATCGGCGCTGCCGTGGCCTGGGCTGCGGCGGTGGCCGGCGGGCGGCACCGCGATGGAGAGCCGCTGCCGAACTGGATGGCAAGCTCGAACCGCTTCCATCGCAATCCGCGCGCGATGCCGGTGCCGTAAGAATGCAGCGATGGCCGGGAGCGATCCCGGCCACATCGCTGTGGCGAGCTAGGCCTTCTCCTCCCAGATCATGGCGAGGTGGACGATCGTTTGCACCGCCTTCTCCATGTCCTGCCGGCTGACCCATTCGAGCCGGGAGTGAAACGCGTGCTCGCCGGCGAAGATGTTGGGGCAGGGCAGCCCCATGAAGGAGAGGCGGGAGCCATCGGTGCCGCCGCGGATCGCGGTGCGCATCGGGCGCAGGCCGGCGCGGCGGATCGCTTCAATGGCGTATTCGAGAATGTGCGGGTGGCGATCGATCACCTGCTTCATGTTGCGGTACTGCTCCCGCACCTCGAATGTGTAGGTCGAGCGCGGATATTCCTTCATCACGTCCTTGACGATGTTCTCGAGCAGGATCTCCTTCTCCTTCAGCCCTTCCTCGGTGAAGTCGCGCACGATGAAGGAGAGCGTCGCCTGCTCCAGCGCCCCCTCGATCCCGATCGGATGCAGAAAGCCCTGCTTGCCTGATGTCGTCTCGGGCGAGCAGCCTTCCCGGGGCAGGCGCTCGACGATTGCGGCGGCGATCTTGATCGCGTGCTCCATCTTGCCCTTGGCATAGCCGGGATGGGCACTGACGCCGTTGATGGTGATGGTGGCGCCGTCCGCCGAGAAGGTCTCGTCCTCGACGCAGCCCGCGCTCTCGCCGTCCATGGTGTAGCCGAACTCGGCGCCGAGCTTCTTGATGTCGACATTGTCGACGCCGCGGCCGATCTCCTCGTCGGGCGTGAACAGGATCTTGATGGTGCCGTGCTTCACTTGCGGGTTGTTGATGAAGAAATGCGCGGCATCCATGATCTCGGCGACGCCGGCCTTGTTGTCGGCGCCGAGCAGGGTGGTGCCGTCGGTGGTGATGATGTCGTTGCCGATCTGGTTCTTCAGTGCCGGATGCTCGGCGAAGCGGATCACCTGGCTGGTGTCGCCTGGGAGGGTGATATCGCCGCCGCGATAGTTCTTCACGATCTGCGGCTTGACGTCCTTGCCGGTGACGTCGGGCGAGGTGTCCACGTGCGAGCAGAAGCAGATCACCGGCACCTTCTTGGCCGTGTTCGCCGGGATCGTTGCATAGACGTAGCCGTAATCGTCGAGATGAGCGTCCTCGACCCCCATTTCCCTGAGCTCGGCGGCGAGCACACGGCCGAGATCTTTCTGCTTCTCGGTCGACGGCGAGGCCGGAGATTCCGGGTCGGACTGGGTGTCGATGGTGACGTAGCGCAGGAAGCGCTCGGTCACGGTATGCGAAAAGGTGAGGGAGGACATTTCTGGTCAAACCGCCGAGTGAGGGGAGACAGGCGGTATACCAGAAAACCGAGCCGCGTTGCGGCCGGAGGACGCGGATCAGGCTTAACGAAACGTGAGGGGTCAGATCGCCTCTTTCAGCTCCTTGACCGGGCGGAAGGCGACCT
The DNA here is from genome assembly GCF_055807355.1 of Bradyrhizobium sp. Ken01. NCBI lineage: Bacteria > Pseudomonadati > Pseudomonadota > Alphaproteobacteria > Hyphomicrobiales > Nitrobacteraceae > Bradyrhizobium > Bradyrhizobium sp. Ken01. The sequence goes on along the minus strand of NZ_JBVVPC010000009.1, from coordinate 71,658 downwards.
TCTTGCTGGCCTTGATGTGGATAGGCTCGCCGGTGGCGGGATTGCGGCCGGTGCGGGCGGCGCGCTTGCGAACCTGGAGGATTCCAAGTCCGACGATCCGGACACGGTCGCCCTTCTTCAGGTGCTTGGTGATGAGGTCGACCATGTCGGTCAGAACGGCCTCAGCGCGCTTCTTCGAGAGATCCTGGCTCTCCGCGATGTCGGCAGCGAGGTGCTTGAGCGTGATGGTGGCGGGAGCGGCAGCCTTCTTCGCCGAATCCTTCTTGGCCAAGTCTTTCTTAGCCATGTCTGGCCTCCTCGATTCCTGCCGGTGGTCGGGATGAGGGCCCCAAACCCCGCAAGTTCCCGGAGGGGTAGACGATTCGGGGCTGGACTGACTACGTCAGCCCGCGCGGCCGAGGGTCACGTTCGTGCGCGCCATCAGCGGAAATCCGGTCATTCCGGCAGTGGATGCAACATCCTTGACTTCAACAGGTCCGGCCTTTAAGTCCCCCCTCGTTCCGCAGACATTTGCGTGTCACGCGGGAGTAGCTCAGTTGGTTAGAGCGCCGGCCTGTCACGCCGGAGGTCGCGGGTTCGAGCCCCGTCTCTCGCGCCATTTTTGGCAATCCTTTCATACCCTTACCTTCAAATCCTGATCTCGCTTCGATCCCGGGTCATGCGCGAGCGGGCTTCTGCCTGCTTTTTGGTCTTCGACCTGCGCAAAATTCCTCGTCCGCGCGACGGCCGCCAGGCGATCGAGTTGATTGCGCCGTTGATCAGATGGTACCGCTCAATCCGGGATTGTTCGGATCGATTTGATGCAGGCAGCCGATTTCAGCGCGACGTTGCAGAATTTGTTCGCGAAGGGCGTGCGCTACGGGACCGTCATCGATCTGGGCTGCGCCGATGGGCACTTCGTGCTCAACCATCAGTCGTGCCTCGGCGGTGCGTTGCCGCTGAACGTGGACGCCAATCGGATCTATGAGGACTCCCTCAAGGCGATCAAGGAGGTGCTTGGCGGACACTATCGCATTTGCGCCATCACCGACCACGAGGGCGAGATCGAGATCACCGAATCCGTGCATCCCTACTGGTCATCGCTGCGCCCCGCGGGCGACGTCTACTGGTCGCGGGTCAACGACCTCTCCACCAGCAAGGTAAAAGTGCCGGCGACGACGCTGGATGCGCTGGTCGAGCAGCTGTCGCTCAAGCCGCCGTTCCTGCTCAAGCTCGATGTGCAGGGCGCGGAACAGGCCGCACTGAAGGGCGCGCGCGGCGTGCTCGAGAATTGCAGCGTGGTCGTCTGCGAGACCGACGTTGACGACTTCCAGGACATCAACACGATGCTGCTGGACGCAGGTTTCTTCCTCTACGATTTGACGACGCTGCAGCGCCTGCGCGACGGAACGCTCGGCTGGTTCTATCCGGTCTATGTCGGCGGCAAGCTCGCCCATCTGAAGCCGCAGGCGTTCTGGGACGCCGGCGACAATGCTGCTGTGATCGGCGTGCAGGAGACGCGCCGCAAGATGATCCTGGAGCAGAACAGGAAGGCCCTCAACCGGCTGCGTTATGGGCGGAGCGGTGTGGGCCGCAATGATCCCTGTCCGTGCGGTTCAGGCGAGAAATTCAAGCACTGCTGCGGCAGCTATTGACCCGCTTCATGTTGGCGTCCTCGCCGTCGCCTGAATCAAAAAGGCCGCCCGAAGGCGGCCGTTTGGTATCAAACCGGACCTTTTTCGTCCTCAGCGGATCTCTGACGTCCCCGCGCTGGTCACCACGACCGGCTTGCCGGCCTTGATCACGTGGGCGGATTGGGCGGTCTGGCTGTAATCGGCATTGGTGCGGGCTGCGATCCCGAAGCCGGCCACCGTGATGCCGGCCACCAGCGCCACCACCACGATCTTCAGGTGCGTCGCACGATCAGCAGAGTGAATGGAGTGGTTCATCTGAGCCTCCCGACGGGCTTTGCCGCCGTCTATGGCTCTTCTTGTAAGGACCATCTGTTTCCGGATGGTTTCGCGGGTTCCGCAAAATGGTTTCATCTCCCCGCCGGCCGGTTTCGCCGGGCTGAGGCGTCCCGGATCGGGCCTCAGGCGGCCGCCCGGCCGATATCGTCCCGGATTGAGCGCGCCGCCCAGACGAACAGGAGCGCCCCCAGCGTGGTCGTGACCGCCGCCGAGAGCAAGGAATAGCGCACGGCATCGGCGCCGTAAGCGCCCTTCAGGGCATCATTGACCACGCCTACCGCGAGCGGCCCGACGCCTTGGCCGAAGCAGGTCGCGGTGAGCGCGATCAGGGCGGAGGCCAGCGCCCGCATGCTCGGCTTTGCCACCGTCTGCGCGATCGCGAAGATCGGTCCGAGATGGAAGCCGACCAGGAACGAGGTCAGCGCCAGCGTGGCCACCATCATCGCAAAGTCCTGCGTCAGCATGCACAGCGCGAACACCGGGCCGGCAAGGCCCGAGGTGACGGCGGGCGCCCACAGCTTCCAGCGATCGTCGCGGCGGCTGACTTGCGCCACCACGAAGCCGCCGAGCAGCGTGCCCGCCATGCCGGCGAGCCCCTTGAAAGTGCCGGCATAGGTGCCGATCTCGGCGCTCGACAGATGGTGCACGCGCGCCAGGAACGGCGGGATCCAGGCCGCGGTCGCGTAGTTGGTGTAAGTGGTGAGACAGAAGCCGATCAACACGATGATGAAGCTCTGTTGCGAGGCCAGGAAGCGCAGCGTCGGGCCGAGCGGCTCAGGCACGAACTTTTCCTGCATGGCGCCGCGCTTCGGTTCGGAGATCGTCAGCCACACAACGATAGCGAGCAGGATGCCGGGCAGGCCCGCGACGTAGAACGCCATCCGCCAGCCATAGTGCTGGTTGACGTAGCCGCCGACGAAATAGCCGAGGAAGACGCCGAGATAGGTGCCGACGGCGTAGATGCCGAGCGCGCGCGGACGCTCATTCTTGGCAAAGAGATCAGCGACGATCGATTGCGAGGCGGGCGACCCTGCGGATTCGCCGATGCCGACGCCGATCCTCGCCAGCGCCAGCGAAGTGACGCTCGAAGCGGCGCCGCATAACGCCGTCATCGCGCTCCAGAAGGCGAAGGCGGCAGCGACGATATTGCGCCGGTTGAGCCGGTCGGCGACGCGCGCGATGGGAATGCCGAGCAGGGAGTAGAACAGCGCGAAGCCGAAGCCCGCGAGCAAGCCCATCATGGTGTCGCTGAGCTGGAACTCCTTCTTGATCGGCTCGATCAGGACGTTGAAGATCGTGCGGTCGAGGAAGTTCAGCGCGTAGATGATCGTGAGCAGGCCGAGCACGTAATAGCGCCGTGCCGAGGGTTTTGTCGCGGCGGCCGTTTGCACCGACATTTGTGACGTCACATCGACCATCGCTTCCCCCAAATTAGTCTTTGTTATCGTTGTCGGTCCAGCTTTGATTGGCGTTGGCCGCTTCACGCGTCGCGGATGTAGTTCCCCGCTTCGAATTCGACCGGAGGCGCGCTCAAATCGAACGAGAGTCCGATCGGATCGCGGCCTGCTTCCATCGCCTCGAGCTGCTCGGTCAGCATGCGCCGGATCATGAGGATGCCGCGGTCGCTCTGGCCGAAATGCTCCTCGGAATGGATCGTCTGCGGTCCCTGGCCGACCTGGGCTTCATAGTCGCCCGGAAATTGCTGGTGCTCTTCCTCGGTCATGTCCCACCAGAACTTGCCGTTGAATTTCGAGCGCATGCGGCCGATGTCGCCGGGGTTCTTGACGCGGCCGGCGACGTAGATGCGGAACGAGGTGTCGTCGATCGGCAACGTCCAGCCGATCGACTCGACGCGGGCGAACTGCGCCACGCGCGGGTTCGGCACGACGCGCAAGGTGGGGAGCGCCGCCTCAGTGACGCGGTAAAACACACGGCCGTCATCCTGCTTGCGGATCGAGCGCACGGCGATGCCACGCGGGGTCTTGTCGAACGTCACCTCCGGCATCGATGCCATCATGTTGGTGAATTGCGGACCCGAGAACGAGCCGTGCAGCACCGGCACGTGGTAGGGATCGACCACGTTCTCGAAATGCTGGAGCCAGTTGCAGGGGATCATCGCGGGACCACCGCCGCCGATCGAGGAATCGTCGGCCTCGACGAACTCGCCGTCGTCCATGGTCTCCAGGCATTGATAGGCCGGCAGCACCGGGCGTTTTTCGGCCGGGCCCATATAGGCGAAGATCAGCCCGTAGCGTTCCTCGACCGGATACCAGGGCTGCCGCACCTTGTCCTTGAACTGGCCGCCCTCGGGCTCGCAGGGCTGCTCCAGGCAGTGACCTTCGGCGTCGAACTTCCAGCCGTGATAGCAGCAGCGGATGCCGTCCTCCTCGACCTTGCCGTAATAGAGCGTGGTGCCGCGGTGGCAGCAGCGGGCGTGCAGCAGGCCGGCGCGGCCGTGCTTGTCGCGGAACAGCACCAGGTCCTCGCCCAGCGCGCGAACCTTTTTTGGGGTGTCGGTGGCGTCGCTGATGAGCCCGACCGGATGCCAGTAACGTCGCAGCAGTTCGCCCATCGGCGTGCCACGCACGACCGAAGTAAGCTCGGTGCGGGTGTGCGTGGGCTTCATCGCATAGGCCGTGCCGAGATCGCGATCCCGCTGGGTGATGGTCATGCAGATCCTCCCGCTGTCGGCCTTGCTGGCTCGGCTTGTGACGCCTTGAACACCAGTGAAGGGCCGATTGATGACAATGTCAACGAATTTCCAAATGCCTCTTAGTCGCATTCGGATCGGGCTGGGGAGGTTGCGCTACCAAGACTTGGCACGCCGCGGCTTTCTTGGCAGAGGTGGCTCATGAGCCAGACATCAAGCAGGGCCGGGCGCACATCGTCCGATGCGGACGAAATTCAGTCGCCGGCGCCGATCACCGTCATGCTGTCGTCTCGGCTGATGGTGCTGGCCAATCTGCTCAAGCGTGGCGCCATCCTGCGCTACAAGCGCCTCGCCGGATTGTCATCGGTCGAGTTCGGCTTGGTCGCCTCGCTCGGCCGGCGGCCGCCGATGAGCGTGGCGCGGCTTGCGGAAGCCGTCGGCCAGGACAAGGGGCAAATCAGCCGCGCGCTTGCGGAACTCGTATCGCGCAAGCTGATCGCGAAATCAGCGAACCCGAAAGACAGCCGCGAGGTGCTGGTCTCGCTGACCGCGACGGGCCTTGCGGCGCATGATGCGATCGTCGCCGGTGCGCAGGAGCGCAATCGGCGTTTGCGCGAACATCTGAGCGAAGCCGAGTTCGAGACGCTGCTGCAGCAGGTCGATCAATTGACGAAGATCGCCGCCGAGCTGCTCGAGAGCGAGAAGATTTCGCGCTGACGTTTTGGCAACCCGGGACATGTTGGATCGCTTCCAAGACTCTTTCTAAGACTCTTTCTAGGACTCTCTCTAAGAGGCTTTCAATTAGGGAATTCGCGCGCGCTCCCCTAAGCGTCACCGCAAGCGCATGCCGTCATGGGACTGACGGCATGTGCAAATCAAAATACGCAGTTTTGGGGTTGCGCGTTGAACAGTCTTGGAATGCTGCGGTCGGCCGTATTGGCGACCGCATCCGCTTGGGTTTTGCTGCCGCAGGCATCGCTTGCACAATCTCCTGCGCAGAGTGGCGCGCAGAACATTCCGTCGGTGACCGTCACCGCGCCGGAAGCGCGCCGCCGCGCCACCTCCGCCCAGCGCCGCCCGCCGCGATCATCCGAGCAGACAGCCAACCGAAGCAGGCCGCAGCCGCCGCGCAATGTCGGTTTCGTCGAGACGCCACGAGGGCCGGTGCACGGCTACGTCGCCGGCCGAAGCTCGTCCGGCACCAAGACCAACACGCCCATCATGGAGACGCCGCAGGCGGTGTCGGTGATTGGCGCGGAGCAGATCCGCGACCAGAAGGCGAACAAGCTCGACGAGGTCCTGCGCTACACGGCCGGCGTCCGCGCCGGGACCTTCGGCGCGGACACGCGCAACGATTGGTGGCTGATCCGCGGCTTCAAGTCCGACGACGTCGGACTGTTCCTCGACGGCATGCAGCTGTTCTCCACGTCCTATGCGACCTGGAAGCTTCAGACGCCCAACATGGAGCGCGTCGAGGTGCTGCGCGGTCCGTCGGCCGTGCTCTATGGCGGGTCGAGCCCGAGCGGCATCATCAACGTCATCAGCAAGATGCCGCCCGCTGAGCCCGTCCGTTTCATCGAGACCGGCGTCAACAATTTCGGCAACGCCTATGTCGGCTTCGATGTCGGCGGTCCGGTCGCGACCCAGCCCGAAAACGGCAAGCTGTTCTACCGCGTCGTCGGCCAGGTCCAGAACGGCCCGACGCAGGTCAATTTCACCCCGGACAACAATTACTTCATCGCGCCGTCGGTGACCTGGAAGCCGGACGCCGACACGACGTTCACCGTGCTGGCTTCAGCTTCCCGGCAGGAAACCCGCGGCATCAACTTCCTGCCCTATGAGGGCACGGTGACCAACGCTCGGTTTGGCAAGATCCCGACCAGCTTTTTCGCCGGCGATCCCAGCGTCGACAAGTTCACGCGCGAGCAGGAGATGCTGGGCTATCAGTTCGAGCGCAATCTCACCGACGATTTGACGTTCCGGCAGAATGCGCGGTTTGCCCATGTCGACGTGACCTATCGCGGCTACGTCGGCAATAATTGGGCTGACATCAACACGGCCAGTCTCGGTCGCTATAATTGGTATGCGAAGAACACCGCCAACCAGGCCAATCTCGACAACCAGCTGGAGTACCGCTTCAACACCGGCGCGGTGCGGCACACGATGCTGTTCGGGGTCGATTTGAAGGGTTATCAGATCGACGACTATCAGGCTTTCAACTTCGGCACTGTCCCTTCAATCAACGTCTTCAATCCCGGCTACGGGTCTGACATCCCATTGACGGGCGCACCGTTCCGCAACTTCCAGATCACGCAGAAGCAGGCCGGCACCTATCTTCAGGACCAGATGAAGCTCGGCAATTTCACGCTGGTGCTGAGCGGCCGCAATGATTGGGTCGAGACGACGCAGGCTGCCCGCGATACTGGCGCCACGCTCGCCAGCCGCGACGACAGCAGGTTCAGCGGACGCGCCGGGCTGATCTACAATTTCGACAATGGCATCGCGCCCTATGTGTCCTACGCCACGAGCTACAATCCGATCATCGGCCTCAACGCGCAAAACCAGCTGTTCCTGCCGGAGACCGGCCAGCAGGCCGAAATCGGCGTGAAGGTCGCGCCGAGGGAATTTAACGGCTATTTCACCGCCTCGGTGTTCGACCTGAAGCGCCAGAACGTGGCAACCACTGATCCTGTCGTCCCGACCTTGCAGAACCAGACCGGCGAGGTGACCTCGCGCGGCATCGAGCTCGAAGCGGTGGCGAACGCCACGCGTGAGCTGAAGCTGATCGGCTCGTTCACGGCCTACCATTTGTTCAACAGCAGGGATCTGGACCCATCTTTGGTCGGCAAGACCCCGACCAACACGCCTGAGCTCCTGGTGTCGGGCTGGGCGGACTACACCTTCAAGGACGGGCCGCTCGCGGGGTTCGGCTTCGGCGGCGGTGTCCGCTATGTCGGTTCGTCGTGGGCGGATACCGCCAATACCCTCGAGGTTCCCGCAGTCGTGCTCGGCGATCTCGCGCTCCACTATGAGTGGCAGAACTGGCGCACCGCGCTGAACGTGGTCAATTTGACCGACAAGATCTACGTCGCGAGCTGCGCGGCGGCGTCCTCTTGCTTCTACGGCGACCGCCGGCGCGTGACCGCCAGCGTCTCCTACAAGTGGTGAGGCAGATGACGAGAACGGGCGAGGGAAGGCCGTCGTGAGAGCCTGACCGGCCCGTCACCGGCTTTCGCCACGAGATCGATGAGCTCGCGGGCCATGCCCCCCGGCCCGAAGCTCATGCGAGCGCGGCGCGCGACGAGCTAGCCAACGTTGCCGCCGCGCTCGCCGCTGATTTTCCTGGGCGGCAGAAGCGGGCGCCGCCCGCCCGACGCATTCGCCAGACGGGCCCGGGTCCGATCGTGATGCATGGCTCCCGGATCGCTCGCCCGAGAATGGGTGCGCCTGTCGTCGTTGTAATCTGGACTTTGCTGCGCCGCGGCCTAGATAAAGTGAGCCTTCCCAAGAACGGACGTCACGACCCAGCGCGTGTGGACTGATCGGGGCGCCCTTGCTGGGGCCGTCGATCTGCTCCATACCAGCCGCGGGGTGATTCCGGGATTTCCACCGTTCTGAGGGCGACAAAGGGCCTAAAAAGAGCGTGTCTTGCGCCCATTGGTGCACTGCGCTAAGGCTCAGAACAATTCCAAACTGGACGAATCCGTGGCTGTCCCGAGGCTGCGGGAAAAAGGGCTCGTCAATGAGCGGCATTCTGCAGAACTATCTTCCACTCGTCGTCTTCATAGGGGTAGCGGGCCTCATTGGCCTGGTGCTGCTGATCGCGCCGTTCATCGTGGCGTTCCAACAGCCTGACCCGGAAAAGCTGTCGGCGTATGAGTGCGGTTTCAACGCCTTCGACGATGCCCGAATGAAGTTCGACGTCCGCTTCTATCTCGTCGCCATCCTCTTCATCATCTTCGACCTCGAGGTGGCGTTCCTGTTTCCCTGGGCGGTGGCGTTCGGCAAGCTCGGCGCGACCGGCTTCTGGTCCATGGTGGTGTTCCTTGGCGTGCTGACGGTCGGGTTCGCCTATGAATGGAAGAAAGGCGCACTGGAATGGGATTGAACCCTGTGTCGTCCGCCGGTCCGGTGCTCGCGCCGGCCCCCAAGGGCATCCTGGACCCGTCGACCGGCAAGCCGGTCGGGGCCAATGATCCGTTCTTCCTCGAGGTCAATTCGGAACTGTCCGACAAGGGCTTCTTCGTGGCCGCGACCGACGACCTCATTACCTGGGCGCGTACCGGCTCGCTGATGTGGATGACCTTCGGTCTCGCCTGCTGCGCGGTCGAGATGATGCAGGTCTCGATGCCGCGCTACGACGTCGAGCGCTTCGGCTTCGCGCCGCGCGCTTCGCCGCGTCAGTCGGACGTGATGATCGTCGCGGGGACCCTGACCAACAAGATGGCGCCTGCGCTGCGCAAGGTCTACGACCAGATGCCCGAGCCGCGTTACGTCATCTCGATGGGCTCCTGCGCCAATGGCGGCGGCTATTATCACTATTCCTACTCGGTCGTGCGCGGTTGCGATCGTATCGTGCCGATCGACATCTACGTGCCGGGCTGCCCGCCCACGGCGGAAGCGCTGCTCTACGGCGTGCTGCTGCTGCAGAAGAAGATCCGCCGCACCGGCACCATCGAACGCTAAGGTTTTACGTCATGGACGACGCCAAGCTCGACGCCCTGGGGCAGACGATCGTTAGCGCGCTTCCGGGCGCCGCCATCGGTCATTCGGTGGCCTTCAATCAGCTCACGGTGGATGTCGAGGCCAGCAAGATCGTCGAGGTGGTCAAGTACCTCCGCGACGACCCGAACTGCCGCTTCATCAATTTCACCGACATCACAGCGGCGGACTATCCCTCGCGCGAGAAGCGCTTCGACGTGATCTATCACTTCCTGTCACCGACCCTGAACGCGCGGGTCCGGCTCAAGGCCCAGGCCGACGAGACCACGCAGGTGCCGTCGCTGATCGAGGTGTTTCCCGGCGCCGACTGGTTCGAGCGCGAGGCCTACGACCTCTACGGCGTGATCTTCGTCGGTCATCCCGACATGCGCCGCCTCCTGACCGATTACGGCTTCGAGGGTCATCCGCTGCGCAAGGATTTCCCGACCACCGGCTTCCTCGAGGTCCGCTATGACGACCAGGAGAAGCGGGTCGTGTACGAGCCGGTCAGGCTTAACCAGGAATTCCGCAAGTTCGACTTTTTGTCCCCGTGGGAGGGCGCCGACTATCCGGTCCCTCCGGGCGATGAAAAAGCGGGGCCGAAGGTCTGAACATGAACGAGCAACCGCAAGAACTCCGCAATTTCACCATCAACTTCGGTCCGCAGCATCCGGCCGCGCACGGCGTGCTGCGCCTGGTGCTGGAGCTTGACGGCGAAGTCGTCGCCCGCGTCGACCCGCATATCGGTCTGCTCCACCGCGGCACCGAAAAGCTGATCGAGCAGAAGACCTATCTGCAGGCGATCCCTTATTTCGACCGCCTCGACTACGTCGCGCCGATGAACCAGGAGCACGCCTTCTGCATGGCTGCAGAGAAGCTGCTCGGCATCGAGGTGCCGCGCCGCGCGCAGCTGATCCGCGTGCTCTATTGCGAGATCGGCCGCATCCTGTCGCATTTGCTCAACGTCACCACGCAGGCGATGGACGTCGGCGCGCTGACCCCGCCGCTGTGGGGTTTTGAAGAGCGCGAAAAGCTGATGGTGTTCTACGAGCGCGCCTCCGGCAGCCGCATGCACGCAGCCTACTTCCGCGTCGGCGGCGTGCATCAGGACCTGCCGCAGAAGCTGGTCGACGACATCGACGCCTGGTGCGATCCGTTCCTCAAAGTGGTCGAGGATCTCGACCGGCTGCTTACCGCCAACCGCATCTTCAAGCAGCGTAACGTCGACATCGGCGTGGTGTCGCTGAAGGAAGCCTGGGAGTGGGGCTTCTCCGGCGTGATGGTGCGCGGTTCGGGCGCGGCGTGGGATCTGCGCAAGTCGCAGCCCTATGAATGCTACGCCGAGATGGATTTCGACATCCCGATCGGCAAGAACGGCGACTGCTACGACCGCTATCTGATCCGCATGGAAGAGATGCGCCAGTCCGTGCGCATCATGAAGCAGTGCATCCAGAAGCTGAATGCGCCGGACGGCAAGGGCCCCGTCGTCGTCGAAGACAACAAGGTCGCGCCGCCGCGCCGTGGCGAGATGAAGCGCTCGATGGAAGCGCTGATCCATCACTTCAAGCTCTACACCGAAGGCGTCCACGTGCCCGCGGGCGAAGTCTACGCCGCGGTCGAGGCGCCCAAGGGCGAGTTCGGCGTCTTTCTGATCTCGGACGGCACCAACAAGCCGTACAAGTGCAAGATCCGCGCGCCGGGCTTTGCGCATCTGCAGGCCATGGACCACATCTGCCGCGGTCATCTGCTCGCCGACGTTTCCGCGATCCTCGGCTCGCTCGACATCGTGTTCGGAGAGGTCGATCGGTGATGGCGCAGGCGCCGATCCAGTTTGACCGCGCCTCGGGGGCCCTTGAAGGGGCTAACCTGTGGGAGCGGACGGCTGCCTTGGCGCTGGTGACGGGATCGAAGATCTCCTCGCATTTCTCGCATATGGGCTACATCGCCTGCGCCAATCTGCTGCGCAAGACGCTGGCCGAGCGCAACATCGCGATCAAGCTCAACCCCGACGCCGTGTTCGAATTTCCCTACGGCGACGGCTATTGGAGCAAGCTGCTCAACCGCTCCTACAATTACGAGGACGAGCTGGAGCTGTTGTTCGCCGACTCCATCGACGTCGACTATACGCTGCTCGATTGCGGCGCGAATTACGGCTATTGGTCGGTGCTGGTGTCGAGCAAGCCGTTCGGTTCGCACAAGGCGATCGCGATCGAGCCGTCGGGGCAGAACCATCCGAAGCTCGCCAATAACGCCCGCATCAACGGCAGCCGCTTCGAGACCATGAAATGCGCGATCGGCGCGGCCCGTGGCACCGCGCGTCTGTCAGGCACCAAGCACGAGGCCTTCAGCATCGCCGGCGACGCGTCGGCAGGCGGCGAGGACGTGCCGGTCATCGCGCTCGACAATCTGATCGACGACGGCAAGATCGCCGCGAGCGGCAAGTACCTGATCAAGCTCGACGTCGAGGGCGTCGAGATCGAGGCGATCAAGGGCGGCGCCCGGCTGCTCCAGGCCGACAGCGTCGTCATGTGCGAGGAGCACGGCAGCGACCGCTCGCACGCGGTCTCGCGCCACATCCTCGAACACACCCCGCTGAAGCTGATCGTCTACGATCCCAGCACAAGGCGTATGGAGACGGTGACCGAGCTGTCGATCCTCGACCGCATCAAGGTCTCGACTCACGTCGGCTACAATGTTTTCGGCACCGCAAGCGCATTCTGGCAGGACAGGATCAATGCCCTGAATGCGAAAACCGCGCGCCGCGTGCAGTGAGAGATTGAAGAGATGTCCGTTCGCCGATTAGCACCGAAGGAAGTCCAGCCCGCGAGCTTTGCGTTCACGGAGGAGAACCTCGCGTTCGCCAAGCAGCAGATCGCGAAATATCCGGCCGGGCGCCAGGCTTCGGCCGTCATCGCCATCCTCTGGCGCGTTCAGGAACAGCACGACGGCTGGGTGTCCGAGGCCGCGATCCGCGCTGTCGCCGACATGCTCGACATGCCCTATATTCGCGTGCTCGAGGTCGCGACCTTCTACACGATGTTCCAGCTGGCCCCGGTCGGCAAGAAGGCCCACGTCCAGGTCTGCGGCACCACGCCGTGCCGCCTGCGCGGCGCCGAGGATCTGATCCACGTCTGCGAGCACCGCATCCATCACGAGCCTTTCCATCTCTCCAAGGACGGCAATTTCAGCTGGGAAGAGGTGGAGTGCCTCGGTGCCTGCGTGAATGCGCCGATGGTGCTGATCGGCAAGGACACCTATGAGGATCTGACCAAGGAAAGCTTCGGCAAGGTGCTCGACGGCTTTGCGTCTGGCAATCCGCCCAAGCCCGGTCCGCAGAACGGCCGCCAGTTCTCGGCGCCGACCGGTGGGCCGACCACGCTGAAGGAGATCACCTGATGCGTGATCTCTCGCCGCCAGTTGAAGGGAGCAGTGTTGTGAAGAAGTGGGGCTTCGTCGCAATGCATTCCGCCGTGGCGGCCACGTTCATTTTCCTGCTTCAGCGCTTCGCCCTGAACGCGTCGCTGGAATCCAGTCTGCTCTGGGCGCTGACCTTCGCCGTCTGCGCCGCCGGGCTTGCCTACAAGCAAGCCAACCGTTGATCGGAAAGCACTGACATGCTCGAGGACAAGGACCGCATCTTCAAGAACCTCTACGGCCTCCATGATTGGGGGCTCGAGGGCGCGCGGCGCCGCGGCGCCTGGGATGGTACGAAGAACATCATCGACAAGGGCCGTGACTGGATCATCAACGAGATGAAGGCGTCGGGGCTGCGCGGCCGCGGTGGCGCCGGCTTCCCGACCGGCCTGAAATGGTCGTTCATGCCGAAGGAATCGACCGACGGACGGCCGAGCTATCTGGTCGTCAACGCCGACGAATCCGAGCCCGGGACCTGCAAGGATCGCGAGATCATGCGGCACGATCCGCATCTGCTGATCGAGGGCTGCCTGATCGCGAGCTGCGCGATGAACGCGCATGCCTGCTACATCTATGTCCGCGGTGAGTTCATTCGCGAGCGCGAGCATCTCCAGGCAGCGATCGACCAGGCCTATGAGGCCAAGCTGGTCGGCAAGGACAATGTCAACGGCTGGCCGTTCGACATCTACGTCGCCCACGGCGCCGGCGCCTATATCTGCGGCGAGGAAACCGCGCTGCTCGAGAGCCTCGAAGGCAAGAAGGGCCAGCCGCGTCTGAAGCCGCCGTTCCCGGCCAATGTCGGCCTGTATGGCTGCCCGACCACCGTCAACAATGTCGAGTCGATCGCGGTTGCGCCGGACATTCTGCGCCGGGGCGCGGCGTGGTTCGCCGGCATCGGCCGTCCGAACAATGTCGGCACCAAGCTGTTCTGCATCTCCGGCCATGTCGAGCGGCCCTGCAACGTCGAAGAGGCCATGGGCATCCCGTTCCGTGAGCTGATCGAGAAGCATTGCGGCGGCATCCGCGGCGGCTGGGACAACCTCAAGGCCGTGATCCCCGGCGGCTCCTCGGTGCGCATGGTGCCGGCCGAGCAGATCATCGACACGCCGATGGATTTCGACTCGTTGAGCAAGCTGCGCTCGGGCCTCGGCACCGCGGCCGTGATCGTGATGGACAAATCGACCGATTTGATCCGCGCCATCGCCCGCATCTCCTATTTCTACAAGCACGAGAGCTGCGGCCAGTGCACGCCGTGCCGCGAGGGCACCGGCTGGATGTGGCGCGTCTTGACCCGCATGGCCGACGGCCGCGCCCACAAGCGCGAGATCGACATGCTGCTGGAAGTCACCAAGCAGGTCGAAGGCCACACCATCTGCGCGCTGGGCGACGCCGCGGCGTGGCCGATCCAGGGCCTGATCGCGCATTTCCGTCATGAGATCGAAGCGCGCATCGACCAATATTCGCACAAGGCCGACATCGACGATGCCGGCGTCCGCGATCCCGTGAACATGGTCGCGGCGGAGTAGAGACAATGACCAAGCTCATCATCGACGGCAAAGAGATCGATGTCCCCGCCGAATACACGCTGCTTCAGGCGTGCGAGGCGGCCGGCGCCGAGATTCCGCGCTTCTGCTATCACGAGCGGCTGTCGATCGCCGGCAATTGCCGGATGTGCCTCGTCGAGGTGAAGGGCGGCCCGAAGCCGGTCGCGAGCTGCGCCTGGGGCGTGCGCGATTGCCGTCCGGGTCCCAAGGGCGAGCCGCCGGAAATCTCCACCCGTTCGCCGATGGTGAAGAAGGCGCGCGAAGGCGTGATGGAATTCCTTCTCATCAACCATCCGCTGGATTGCCCGATCTGCGACCAGGGCGGCGAGTGCGACCTTCAGGACCAGGCGATGGGCTACGGTGTCGACACTAGCCGCTTCGCCGAGAACAAGCGCGCGGTCGAGGACAAATATCTCGGCGCGCTGGTCAAGACGTCGATGAACCGCTGCATCCAGTGCACCCGCTGCGTCCGCTTCTCGGCGGAAGTGGCCGGCGCCCCCGAAATGGGCGCGACCGGCCGCGGCGAGGACATGGAGATCACGACCTATCTCGAGCACGCGCTGACGTCTGAGCTCCAGGGCAATCTCGTCGACATCTGCCCGGTCGGCGCGCTGACCTCGAAGCCCTACGCCTTCGCCGCGCGCCCGTGGGAGCTCGGCAAGACCCAGTCGATCGACGTGATGGACGGCCTGGGCTCTGCGATCCGCGTCGACACCCGCGGCCGCGAAGTGATGCGTATCCTGCCGCGCATCAACGAGGCCGTGAACGAGGAGTGGATCTCCGACAAGACCCGCCACGTCGTCGACGGCCTGCGCACCCAGCGCCTCGACCGGCCCTATATCCGCGAAGCCGGTAAGCTGCGCGCGGCAAGCTGGCCCGAGGCCTTTGCCGCGATCGCCTCCAAGGCGGCGCGCACCGACGGCAAGCGGATCGGCGCCATCGCGGGCGACCTCGCCGGCGTCGAAGAGATGTTCGCGCTGAAGGATCTGCTGGCCAAGTATGGCTCGGGCAATCTCGCGGTGCAGGGCGGCGACGCCTTCGAGCCCGCGCTCGGCCGCGGCTCCTACATCTTCAATCCGACGCTGGCCGGCGTGGAGCAGGCCGATGCGCTGCTCATCATCGGCGCCAATCCGCGGAAAGAGGCGGCCGTGTTCAACGCCCGCATCCGCAAGCGCTGGCGCGCCGGCGGCTTCAAGGTCGGCGTGATCGGCGCCAAGCCCGATCTGACCTACGATTATGACCATCTCGGCGCAGGCACCGAGACCCTCGGCGAGCTCGCGGCCGGCAAGCACTCCTTCATGGACGTGCTGAAGAACGCCAAGAATCCGATCATCATGGTCGGCGCTGGCGCTGCCTCGCGCCACGACGGCGCCGCCATTCTCGCAGCCGCCGCCAAGCTCGCGCTCGATGTCGGCGCGCTCAAGGACGGCTGGAACGGCTTCGGCGTGTTGCACGAGAGCGCCTCGCGCGTCGGCGCGCTCGACATCGGCTTTGTCGCCGGTCAGGGCGGGCTGAACGCGGCGCAGATGACGACGTTCGGGACGCTCGATCTGCTGTTTCTGCTCGGCGCGGACGAGATCAAGCCGTCGGACGGCACCTTCGTCGTCTATATCGGCACCCACGGCGACCGCGGCGCCCATCGCGCCGACGTGATCCTGCCGGCCGCCGCCTATACCGAGAAGTCGGCGATCTACGTCAACACCGAAGGTCGCGTGCAGATGACCGGACGGGCCGCATTCCCGCCGGGCGAGGCTCGCGAGGACTGGGCGATTGTCCGCGCGCTGTCGGAGGCGCTCGGCAAGAAGCTCGGCTATGACTCGTTGTCGGCCCTGCGCCAGGCGATCTTCAAGGCGGTGCCGCATCTGATCCGTCTCGACCAGATCGAGGCCGGCTCGGCCGACCAGATCAAGAAACTCGCGGGGAAGGGCGGCACGACGGAGAAGGCTCCGTTCAAGCCGGTCGTCGAGGACTTCTATTTGACCAACCCAATCGCGCGTGCGTCCGCCGTGATGGCGGAGTGTTCGCGGCTTGCCTCCGGGCAGATGCTGACCGCAGCGGAGTGAGCTGATGGAATTCTTCGAAAGCGCATTCTGGACCGGGTTCCTTTGGCCGCTGATCATCATGATCGCGGAGAGCGTCCTTGTGCTGGTCGTCCTGCTCGTGGCGATCGCCTACATCCTGCTCGCCGACCGCAAGATCTGGGCAGCGGTGCAGATCCGCCGTGGCCCGAACGTGGTCGGGCCCTGGGGTCTGCTGCAATCCTTCGCCGACCTCCTGAAGTTCGTGCTGAAGGAGCCGATCATCCCGTCCGGCGCCAATAAGGGCGTGTTTCTCCTGGCTCCCCTGGTCTCATGCGTGCTCGCGCTCGCTGCCTGGGCGGTGATCCCGACCAATCTCGGCTGGGTGATCTCCGACATCAATGTCGGCGTTCTCTTCATCTTCGCGATCTCGTCGCTGTCGATCTACGGCATCATCATGGCCGGCTGGTCGTCGAACTCGAAATATCCGTTCCTGGCGGCGCTGCGCTCGGCGGCGCAGATGGTGTCCTACGAGGTCTCGATCGGCTTCGTCATCATCACGGTGCTGCTCTGCGCCGGCACGCTGAACCTCTCCGCCGTGGTCGAGGCGCAGCATGTCCGCGGCCTGGCGAGCTTGATCGGGTTGCCGCAGCTCACCATCCTGAACTGGTACGTCTGGCCGCTGTTCCCGATGTTCGTGATCTTCTACGTCTCGGCGCTGGCTGAAACCAACCGTCCGCCCTTCGACCTCGTCGAAGCGGAATCCGAGCTCGTCGCCGGCTTCATGGTCGAGTACGGCTCGACGCCGTATCTTCTGTTCATGCTCGGCGAGTATGTCGCGATTGCCACGATGTGCGCGATGGCGACGATCCTGTTCCTCGGAGGCTGGCTGCCGCCGGTGGACCTGCCGCCCTTCAACTGGGTGCCGGGGATCATCTGGTTCTCGCTGAAACTGTTCTTCATGTTCTTCCTGTTCGCGATGGCCAAGGCGATCGTGCCGCGCTACCGCTACGATCAACTGATGCGCCTCGGCTGGAAAGTGTTCCTGCCGTTGTCGCTGGCGATGGTGATCGTGGTGGCCGGTGTGCTGCACTTTGCCGGCATCGCGCCGAAGTGAGGGCCGTCATGGGTATCAACATCAACGCCACTGCACGCTCGCTCCTGCTGTCGGAATTCGTCTCGGCGTTCTTCCTCGCCATGCGCTATTTCTTCCAGCCGAAGCCGACGCTGAACTATCCGTTCGAGAAGGGCCCGATCTCGCCGCGCTTCCGCGGCGAGCATGCGCTGCGCCGCTATCCGAACGGCGAAGAGCGCTGCATCGCCTGCAAGCTGTGCGAGGCGGTCTGCCCGGCGCAGGCCATCACCATCGAGGCCGGCCCGCGCCGCAACGACGGCACCCGCCGCACCGTGCGCTACGACATCGACATGGTGAAGTGCATCTATTGCGGCCTCTGCCAGGAAGCCTGTCCGGTCGATGCCATCGTCGAAGGTCCGAACTTCGAGTTCGCGACCGAGACCCGCGAGGAACTGTTCTATGACAAGGCCAAGCTGCTCGCCAATGGCGACCGCTGGGAACGCGAGATCGCGAAAGCGATCGAACTCGACGCGCCGTACCGGTGAGATGAGAGCATGATCCTTCCCGCGCTGTTCTTCTATCTGTTCGCCGGCGTCTGCGTCGCCTCGGCGGTGATGGTGATTGTCTCGCGCAATCCCGTGCACTCCGTGCTGTACCTGATCCTGGCCTTCGTCAACGCCTCCGGCCTGTTCGTGCTGATGGGCGCCGAATTCCTGGCGATGATCCTGATCGTCGTCTATGTCGGCGCGGTCGCGGTACTGTTCCTGTTCGTGATCATGATGCTCGACGTCGACTTCCTCGAGCTGCGCGAGGGCTTCATCGAGTACCTCCCGGTCGGCCTCGTGATCGGCGGCATCTTCCTGTTCGAGCTGCTCCTCACCGTCGGCTTCTGGGTCATCAACCCCGGCGTCGCCAAGACGATCACCGCGGCGATCCCGACCAACGTCTCCAATACCGAGGCGCTGGGCCTGGTGCTCTATACCAAATACATCCACTACTTCCAGCTCTCGGGCATGGTGCTGCTGGTCGCAATGATCGGCGCCATCGTGCTGACGCTGCGGCACAAGGCGAGCGTCAAGCGGCAGGACATCAACGTTCAGAACGCGCGCACGCCCGAAATCGCGATGGCGATACGCAAGGTGGCGCCGGGGCAGGGGCTCCAGGACTCTGACGCGGCGGAGTGGGTGAAATGACGATCGGGCTCGGACACTATCTTGCGGTCGGCGCGATCCTGTTCACGCTCGGGATCCTCGGCATCTTCCTGAATCGCAAGAACATCATCGTCATCCTGATGTCGATCGAGCTGATCCTGCTCGCGGTCAACATCAATCTCGTGGCGTTCTCGACCTTCCTCGGCGATATCGTCGGGCAGGTCTTCGCGCTCCTGGTGCTCACCGTCGCGGCCGCTGAAGCCGCGATCGGTCTCGCCATCCTGGTGGTCTATTTCCGCAACCGCGGCTCGATCGCGGTTGAGGACGTCAATCTGATGAAGGGCTGATCGCATGATCCGGAAAAGTGGATACCGGTTTTCCGACCAGATCGTGCGGAAAGATTAAATCATGGTCCAGGCAATCGTCTTTCTGCCTCTGCTGGGCGCTATTCTGGCCGGCCTGATCGCGCTGTTCGGCGCGCATGCCCGCAACCCTTCGGGCGACACGGTCGAGCATCACGATGATCACGGTCATGGCGCGCACGCCCATGCGTCCGACACGATCACCGACGATGCGTCGGTCATTCACGAGACCCATCACGAGCCCGGCGACGGCCACGATGACCACCACGTCTCCGAGCCGCCCGCGGCGGGCTCGCGCGGCGCCGAGCTGATCACCACGGCGTTGCTGTTCGTGTCGGCGGCGCTGTCCTGGATGACGCTGGTCGATGTCGGCTTCATGCACCACGACATGCGCATTCCGCTGCTGCCGTGGATCCTCTCCGGCGATCTTCAGGTCTACTGGACGCTGCGGGTCGACACGCTCACCGCCGTGATGCTGGTGGTCGTGACCACCGTGTCCTCGCTCGTGCACCTCTATTCCATCGGCTACATGGACGAGGACCCGAACCGGCCGCGCTTTTTCGGCTATCTGTCGCTGTTCACCTTCGCCATGCTGATGCTGGTGACCGCCGACAACCTCGTGCAGCTGTTCTTCGGCTGGGAAGGCGTGGGTCTGGCGAGCTACCTCCTGATCGGTTTCTGGTACCAGAAGCCCTCGGCGAACGCCGCCGCCATCAAGGCCTTCGTGGTCAACCGCGTCGGCGATTTCGGCTTCGCGCTCGGCATCTTCGCGATCTTCCTGCTGGCCGGCTCGACCGATTTCGAGACCATCTTCCACGCTGCGCCAGGTCTCACCGGCAAGACCATCAACTTCCTCGGTTGGCACGCCGACGCGCTGACCCTGACCTGCCTGTTGCTGTTCATGGGCGCGATGGGCAAATCGGCGCAGTTCCTGCTGCACACCTGGTTGCCGGACGCGATGGAAGGCCCGACCCCGGTGTCGGCGCTGATCCACGCCGCGACCATGGTCACCGCCGGCGTCTTCATGGTGGCGCGCCTGTCGCCGCTGTTCGAGCTTGCGCCGAACGCGCAGGCCGTCGTGATGTTCTTCGGCGCCACCACGGCGTTCTTCGCGGCGACCATTGGCCTCGTCCAGAACGACATCAAGCGCATCGTCGCCTACTCGACCTGTTCGCAGCTCGGCTACATGTTCGTGGCGATGGGGGCAGGGGCCTATTCGGTCGGCATGTTCCATCTGTTCACGCACGCCTTCTTCAAGGCGCTGTTGTTCTTGGGCTCCGGCTCGGTGATCTACGCGATGCATCACGAGCAGGACATCCGCAACATGGGCGGCCTGTGGCGCAAGATCCCCTACACCTACGCGGTGATGGTGGTTGGCACGCTCGCGCTCACCGGCTTCCCGCTGACCGCCGGCTATTTCTCCAAGGACGCGATCATCGAGTCCGCCTACGCCTCGCACAATCCTTTCGCGATGTACGGCTTCCTGATGACGGTGGTCGCGGCCGGCCTGACCTCGTTCTACTCGTGGCGGTTGATCTTCAAGACCTTCCACGGCGAGCCGCATGACGATCACCATTACGAGGCCGCGCATGAAGCGCCGATCTGGATGCTGATCCCGATCGGTGTGCTCGCGGTCGGCTCCATCCTGGCCGGCTTCCCGTTCAAGGAGCTGTTCGCCGGTCACGGCATCGAGGAGTTCTTCCGCGAATCCGTGAAGATGAACCCGCACATCATCGAGGATATGCACCACATCCCCGAGACCATCGCCTTCCTGCCGACGGCGATGATGGTGCTGGGCTTCCTGGTGTCGTACCTGTTCTACATCCGCCGGCCCTATCTGCCGGTCGAGCTCGCGAACACGCAGCCGATGCTGTACAAGTTCCTGCTCAACAAATGGTACTTCGACGAGCTCTACGACATCATCTTCGTCCGTCCGGCGAAGTGGATTGGCTACCAGCTCTGGAAGAAGGGCGACGGCTTCATCATCGACGGCCTCGGTCCCGACGGCGTCTCTGCCCGGGTGTTGGACGTCACCCGCAACGTCGTGAAGATCCAGACCGGCTATCTCTACCACTACGCGTTCGCCATGCTGATCGGTGCCGCCGGCCTGATCACCTGGTTCATGTTCGGCTTTGGGGGCCAGTAAAATGACGACCTGGCCAATTCTATCCGTCACGACGTTCCTGCCGCTGGTCGGCGCGCTGATCGTCTATCTCAGCCGCGGCGACGATGAGGCGGCGCGGCGCAACTCGCGCTGGATCGCGCTGTGGACCACGCTGATCACCTTCGCGGTGTCGGTGATCCTGGTCATGCGGTTCGACGCGTCGAACGCCGACTTCCAGTTCGTCGAGAAGGCGAACTGGCTCGCCACCGGCATCACCTACCACATGGGCGTGGATGGCATCTCGTTGCCGCTCGTGATCCTGACCACCGCCATCATGCCGTTCTGCATCATCGCGAGCTGGAAGGCGATCACCAACCGCGTCCGCGAATACATGATGGCGTTCCTGATCCTGGAAACGCTGATGATCGGCACCTTCTCGGCGCTCGATCTCGTGCTGTTCTACCTGTTCTTCGAAGGCGGCCTGATCCCGATGTTCCTGATCATCGGCGTCTGGGGCGGTCCGCGCCGGGTCTATGCGTCCTTCAAGTTCTTCCTCTACACGCTGCTCGGCTCGGTCCTGATGCTGCTCGCCATCATGGCGCTGTACTGGAACGGCGGCACCACCGACATCCCGACCCTGATGCACACCGCCGTGCCGCGCAGCTTGCAGACCTGGGCGTGGCTTGCCTTCTTCGCCTCGTTCGCGGTGAAGATGCCGATGTGGCCGGTGCACACCTGGCTCCCCGACGCCCACGTCGAGGCGCCTACCGCAGGCTCGGTGGTGCTGGCTGCGATCATGTTGAAGATGGGCGGCTACGGCTTCCTGCGTTTCTCGCTGCCGATGTTCCCGCTGGCCTCGCACGACTTCGCGCCGCTGATGTTCACGCTCTCGGCCATCGCCATCATCTACACCTCGCTGGTGGCGCTGATGCAGGAGGACATGAAGAAGCTGATCGCGTACTCCTCGGTGGCGCATATGGGCTTCGTCACCATGGGCATCTTTGCCGGCACCATGCAGGGCGTCGCCGGCGGCGTGTTCCAGATGATCTCGCACGGCATCGTCTCCGGCGCGCTGTTCCTCTGCGTCGGCATCGTCTACGACCGCATGCACACTCGCGAGATCGCGGCCTATGGCGGCCTCGTCAACCGGATGCCGCTCTACGCGCTGACCTTCATGGTCTTCACCATGGCCAACGTCGGTCTGCCCGGCACCTCCGGCTTCGTCGGCGAGTTCATGACGCTGCTCGGCACTTTCAAGGTCTCGATCCCGACCGCGTTCTTCGCCACCTTCGGCGTGATCCTGTCGGCCTGCTACGCGCTGTGGCTCTACCGCAAGGTCGTGTTCGGGGCGCTGGTCAAGCCCTCGCTGATGAGCATGAAGGATCTCACCTTCCGGGAGGGCCTGACGCTGTTCCCGCTGATCGCGCTGACGATCCTGTTCGGCATCTACCCGAAGCCGGTGCTCGACATGTCGGCGGCCTCGGTCCAGCAACTCGTCAACAATTACAACACCGCTGTGACGGCCGTGAAGGCCGCCGCACTGCTCCAGTGAGCGGGCAGGTCAGGATATCGCCATGAGCTTTGAGACTGCAGGTTATCAACTGGCGCCGGTGCTGCCCGAGCTCGTGCTCGCGGTCGGAGCCATGGCACTCCTGATGCTCGGCGCCTATCGCGGGCAGGAGACCACCAAGACGGTCACGACGCTCGCGGTGCTGCTCCTGATCGTGGTCGGCGTGCTCGAATACATGTTGCCCGCGGGCAAGCACGTGACCTTCGGCGGCAGCTTCATCGTCGATGATTTTGCCCGCTTCATGAAGATCCTGGCCCTGATCGGCTCGGCGGTGACGCTGGTGCTGTCGACCGAGTTCCTGTCGGATCCATCGCGCCGCATCTTCGAATATGCGATCCTGGTGCTGCTCTCGACGCTCGGCATGATGGTGCTGATCTCGGCCGGCGATCTGATCTCGCTCTATCTCGGCCTCGAATTGATGTCGCTGGCGCTCTACGTCGTGGCGGCCTCCAACCGCGACAACGCCAAGTCGACCGAAGCCGGCCTGAAGTACTTCGTGCTCGGCGCGTTGTCCTCGGGCATGCTGCTCTACGGCTCCTCGCTGATCTACGGCTTCACCGGCACGGTCGCCTTCACCGGCATCGCGGCGGCCGCGACGATCTCGAATGTCGGCCTGGTGTTCGGCCTCGTTTTCCTGCTCGCCGGCCTCTGCTTCAAGGTTTCGGCGGTGCCGTTCCACATGTGGACGCCCGACGTCTACGAGGGCGCGCCGACGCCCGTGACAGCCTTCTTCGCCTCGGCCCCGAAAGTGGCCGCGCTCGCGGTCTTCACCCGCGTTACGCTAACCGCATTCCCGGGCATCGTCTCGCAGTGGCAGCAGATCCTGGTGTTCGTGTCGATCGCCTCGATGGCGCTGGGTTCGTTCGCTGCGATCGGCCAGAGCAACATCAAGCGCCTGATGGCCTATTCCTCGATCGGCCATATGGGCTTTGCCCTGGTCGGGCTCGCGGCGGGCACGGTCGAGGGCGCGCAGGGCGTCTTGATGTACATCGTGATCTATGTCGCGATGACGCTGGGCTCCTTCGCCATCATCCTGGCCATGAAGCGCAGCGGCCAGCCGGTCGAGCAGATCAGCGATTTCGCGGGTCTCTCGCGCACCAATCCGCTGCTCGCCTTCATGTTCGCGATGCTGCTGTTCTCGCTTGCCGGCATCCCGCCGCTCGCCGGCTTCTTCGCCAAATGGTACGTCTTCGTCGCCGCCATCAAGGCGAATTTGTTCACGCTCGCCGTCATCGGCGTGCTGACCAGCGTGGTCGGCGCCTACTACTATCTCAGCATCGTCAAGACGATGTATTTCGACGAGCCGGCCGGACAGGTCGATCCGGTGCGCGTCGAAGTCAAGACGGTGCTGGCGGTCGCGGGCCTGTTCAACATTCTCTTCGCCCTGTTCGCGGGCCCGGTGGTGAGCGTCGCTTCCGCCGCCGCCAAGTCGCTGTTCTAGGATGGCATTCGCGCTCGGTCCTCGTGCGGCATCGGCGGGCTACAAGCTCGCAGCTTTCGAACGGACCGGCTCGACCAATACCGAGGCGATCGAGCACGCGAGGCGCGGCGAACGCGGCCCGATGTGGTTCGTGACGTCGGAGCAGACCGCCGGCCGTGGCCGCCGCCAACGCGCCTGGATCGCACCGAAGGGTAACCTTGCCGCCAGCGTCCTCGAAGTCCTCGACGTCGCCCCTTCCGTCGCCGCGACGATCGGCTTTGCGGCCGGGCTGGCCGAGGAGGCCGCCCTGGAGAAGGTCAGCCTGGAGGCTGCACTGCGCCTCGGCGAGGGCCGTCCCCGCTACACCCTGAAATGGCCTAACGACGTGCTGGCCGGCGGCAAGAAGCTGGTCGGCATCGGCCTGGAGGCCGAAGCCATCGGCGAGCGTCTTGCCATTGTCGTCGGCATCGGCACCAACGTCGTCGCCGCGCCCGAGGGTACGCCCACGCCGGCGGTGTCACTGGCCGCGCTCGGCGTCCAGATCAGCGCGGAGGAGTTGTTCTCGGCGCTCTCGGACGCCTGGGTGGAATTCCGCGGTATCTGGGACAATGGCCGCGGCTTTGCCGACATTCGCAAATTGTGGCTGGAGCGCGCCGCCGGCCTCGGCGAGCGGGTCGCGATCCACACGGGAGTGATGACGCTGGAAGGCATTTTTGACACGATCGACGACACCGGCTGCCTGATCGTCCGCACCGCGGAGGGCCGGCGCGTGCCGGTGGCCGCCGGCGAGGTGTTCTTCGGCACGGCCGCCTCCGTGGGAGCTGCGTGATGGCGAAGCCTGAAGAACTGGTATTTGCCCCGCTCGGCGGGGTCGGCGAGATCGGCATGAATTTGTCGATCTACGGCCTCGGCAACCGCCAGCAGCGTGCCTGGCTGGCGATCGATCTCGGCGTCTCCTTCGGCGACGAGGAGCATCTGCCGGGCATCGACCTGATCATGCCCGACATCAGCTTCCTGGAGAAGGAACGCAAGAACCTGATGGGGCTGGTGCTGACTCACGCCCATGAGGACCATTTCGGCGCCATCATCGACCTGTGGCCGAAGCTGAAATGCCCGATCTACGCGACCCAGTTCAGCGCCGCGCTGTTCGAGGCCAAGTGCGCCGCCGAGCGCAATGCGCCGAAGATCCCGGTGACGGTGGTGCCGTCAGGCGGGCGCGTCGATATCGGCCCGTTCAACGTCGAGTTCATCCCGGTCGCGCATTCGATTCCGGAGTCGCATGCGCTGGCGATTCACACCGATGTCGGCACGGTGCTTCACACCGGGGACTGGAAGATCGATCCGACCCCGATCATCGGCCGCCCGACCGACGAAAAGCGGCTGCGCGAGCTCGGCGATGCGGGCCTGCTCGCCCTGATCGGCGATTCCACCAACGCCGTGCGCGACGGCCGCTCACCGTCGGAAGCCGAGGTCGCCAAATCCATCACCGAGCTCGTCAAGGCCGCCAAGGGCCGCGTCGCGGTCACGACCTTCGCCTCCAACGTCGCGCGCCTCAAGGCCGTCGCCATCGCCGCGAAGGCCGCCGACCGTGAGGTCGTCGTGGTCGGCCGCGCCATGGAACGCGTGGTGCAGGTCGCGCGCGAGACCGGCTATCTCGACGGCGTGCAGAGTTTCCGCTCGCCCGACGTCTACGGTCATCTGCCGCAGGACAAGGTGCTGGCGCTCTGCACCGGCAGCCAGGGCGAGCCCCGTGCCGCGCTGGCGCGCATCGCCAATGACGACCATCCCGAGATCACGCTCAATCGCGGCGACAGCGTGATCTTCTCCTCGCGCACCATTCCCGGCAACGAGAAGGCGGTCGGCGCGATCATCAATGGCCTGGTCATGCAGGGCGTGGAGGTCATCACCGACCGCGACCAGCTGGTCCATGTCTCCGGTCATCCCCGCCGCGACGAATTGCGCGACATGATCGCCTGGACCAGGCCGCAGCTCCTGATTCCGGTCCATGGCGAGGCCCTGCACCTGAACGAGCACGCCAAGCTCGCGCGTGCCGCCGGCGTGCCGCGCGTGCTGGTCTGCCGCAACGGCGACCTGATCAAGCTCGGCCCCGGCGATCCCGGCATCATTGGGCAAGTGCCTGCAGGCCGTCTCTACAAGGACGGCACGATTCTGGAGGACTCCAAGTCCCGCGCGGTGGTCGAGCGGCGTCGCATGGCCTTCTCCGGCTGCGCCTTTGTCGCCATCGCCATGACGGAGCAGGGCGAGCTTGCCGACGATCCCGCGGTCGAACTCGTCGGCATCCCCGAGAAGAACAAAGCGGGCGAGCCCTTCGACGACATCGTCTTCGACGCCGTGGTCTCCACTGTCGAGGGCCTGCCGAAGGCGCGCCGTCGCGACGCGGATGCGCTGGCGGAGTCGGTGCGACGCGCTGTCCGTTCCGTGATCAACGAACATTGGGGCAAAAAGCCCCCCTGTCTGGTACACGTCCTGACAGTGTAACGGGAGAAGAAACATGCTGGGCCGGCTCAACCATGTCGCGATCGCGACCAAGGACGCCGTCAAGGCCGCCAAAATCTATGGCGCCGCGTTCGGGGCCCAGATCTCGGAGGCCGTCGCGCTACCCGAGCATGGCGTCACCACCGTGTTCGCGACGCTGCCCAACACCAAGATCGAGTTCATCGAGCCGCTCGGCGAGGCCTCGCCGATCGCTAAGTTTCTCGATCGCAACGCCGACGGCGGCATCCACCACGTCTGCTACGAGGTGGTCGACATCATCGCCTCGCGCGACACGCTGGTGAAGGAGGGCGCAAGGGTGCTCGGCGACGGCGTGCCGAAGATCGGCGCCCACGGCAAGCCGGTGCTGTTCCTGCACCCGAAGGATTTTTCCGGCGCGCTGGTCGAAATCGAGCAGGCATAGGCCGAAGCCATGGCCATCCAGATCTCAACCGCAATCGCGATCTACTTCGTCATCTGGTGGGTCGCGCTGTTCCTGACGCTGCCGTTCGGCGTGCGCAGCCAGCACGAGGACGGCGTCGGAGTGCCGGGCAGCGACCCCGGCGCGCCGATCCTGACGCGAATGAGGAGCAAGCTGATCTGGACCACGATCATCTCGGCGATCATCTACGCCATCGCCATGGTCGCCTATCACGCCGGCTATCTCTCGATCGAACGCCTGTCGAAATTGATGGGCATGCCGTTCTAGGAATTTTTGGTTGGCTTTGTTGGGGGACCAATGACTTTTCAGCGGATCGTCGTCGCGCTTCTGGTGCTGATCGTCGCCGGCCTCGGTGCCATCGGCTATTTCGAGTGGAAGATGGCCGTGCAGGTGCGCACCCTGAAGGCGTTCGTCGAGGGCTACGTCTTCAACGAGGCCGTCATCGCCTGCGAGCAGGCCAAGAGCTCGACACCGTTCAAATGGAACGGCGGCAAGAGCACCTCGGTGATCGGCCTGAACTCGGTCAAGACAGACAAATACACCGTCAGCGCCAGCTACACGCTGGTGGCGGACAGCGTCTATTGTGATTACGATCCGATCAAAAGAAAGGCCGAGATCGGCTCGAGCTTCCTGGAGCGGGAGTAACGATCCGGCCCATACAGGAGCATGATCCGGAAAAGTGTGAAGCGGTTTTCCGACAAGATCATGCTCAAATAACAATGGGATGGGATCGTCATGACCGGAGACCGGGCAGGGGATTATCGGATTCTGCATGAGGCTGACTTGCGGGATTATCTCGCAGGGGTTCCGGACCTCGCAGGGACGCTCGGTGGCGAGCCGGCCTCCTGGTCGATCACCGAAGTCGGCGACGGCAATCTCAATCTCGTTTTCATCGTCAAGGGCGGCCGTGGCGGCGTCGCCGTGAAGCAGGCGCTGCCCTATGTCCGCCTCGTCGGCGAGAGCTGGCCGCTGCCGCTGTCCCGCGCTCATTACGAATATCTCGCTTTGTCGCGGCAGGCCGAGCTCGCGCCCGGCCTCGTGCCGGCGCTGCTGCATCATAACGAGGCCCTGGCGCTGACGGTGATGGAACTGCTCGAGCCCCACATCATCATGCGCAAGGGGATGGTTGCGGGGGCGCGATATCCGCGCTTTGCCGATGACATCACCACCTTCATGGCGCGGACATTGTTCTTCACCTCCGACCTCGCGTTGTCGGCGGCCGAGAAGAAGCAGGGCATCGCCGACTTCGCCGGCAACCATGCGCTGTGCAAGATCACCGAGGATCTGATCTTCACCGATCCCTACCGCATCGCCGAGCAGAACCGCTGGACCGCGCCATATCTCGATGCGCTCGCCGCAGAGCTGCGCGAGGACATGGATCTGCATGTCGCGATCTCCCGGCTGAAGCTGAAGTTCATGGCAAGCCCCGAGGCGCTGCTTCACGGCGACCTGCACACCGGCTCGATCATGGTCACGGACGGCCAGACGCGAGTGATCGACCCCGAATTCGCATTCTATGGCCCGATGGGTTTCGATGTCGGTGCCGTGCTGGCCAACCTGCTGATGGCTTACTTTGCTTCCGCCGGTCACGAACGCTCGCCGGGCGAACGGACGGCGTTCGAGCATTGGGTGCTGGAAACGGTCGAACAGGTCTGGAACGCGTTCGCGCGCAAGTTCCTCGAGCTCTGGCGCGCCGGCGCCGCAGGCGATGCCTATCCCGCCTCGCTCTTCGCCGGCGAGACAGGCGCGGCACGGCTGGAGGCCGAGCGGCAGGCCTACATGCAGCGGCTGTTCGCGGACACGGTCGGCTTCGCCGCGGCAAAAACCATCCGCCGTATCTTCGGTCTCGCCCACAATATCGATTTCGAGCTGATCGAGGGTCCGCGCCGGCGCGCGATCAGCGAAGCAAGGGCCGTGAGGCTGGCAAGGACGATGATGCTGGAGACGGGGGCGTTTCCGGCCATCGCGGATGTCACCGCCGCAGCGCGAAAATTGCGCGACTGGCAGCCGGAGTTCTAGCGGGCTTCCTCACAAATCGGCGGGCCCCGCGCGCGACGCTCGCATACGTCAACCCCGTCAAGGCGCTTGCGCTCGACCTGCCGTGGATGGTCAACTCTCGGACCAGAGCACGGCTTGCGTTGTCGGAGGGACCATGATGTTCAGGATAGTGGCGATCGTCGCGGGTTTGGCACTGGCACTCGCCGCCTCAGCAGAGGCCCAGACTCCGCGCAAGGGCGGAACCATCCGCATGACCGCGCCTTATGGGTCGAGCTTCACCAGCCTGGACATTCATACGACGCAGCGCGCCCAGGACGAGATCTACGCCAAGGCCCTGCACCGGTCGCTCTACATCTGGAATTCCGCGGAAGGCAAGCCGGTTCTGGAGCTCGCCAAGGAGGACGTCGTCTCGGGCGGCGGCCTCGTTCACACCTTCAAGCTGCGCGACGACGCCTATTTCCACAATGGCCGCAAGATGACGGCCGACGACGTCGTCTGGACCTACAACCGCATCATGGATGGCACCAAGGCCTATCCCGGCGCGCGCTATGTCCGCGTGATCGAGGGTGCGGCGGCAGTCGAGAAGGGCCAGGCCAAGGAGATCTCCGGCCTGAAGAAAATCGACGACTTTACGATCGAGATGAAGCTGACCGAGAAAGTCGATCCGGGCTTCTATTTCTGGAACGCGATCACGTCGATCTATCCCGCCGACGAAGCCGCCAAGGAGAGCTTTCTCCAGAAGCCGATCGGTCTTGGCCCCTTCAAATTCGTCGAGCACGTGCCGGGATCGCGCATCGTCCTGGAACGCTGGGACCGCTTCTACAAGCCCGGCAAGCCCTACGCTGACAAGATCATCGTGTCGGTGATGGGCGAGGCCGCGGCCCGCGATGTCGCCTTCCGCAACAAGGAGATCGACACCTCCGTGCTGGGACCGGCGCAATATGTCGCCTATCAGAACGACGCCGACCTCAAGGGCACCGTCGTCGAAGTCGCCGAGGTCTTCACCCGCTACATGGGGATGAATCCAACGTTCAAGCCGTTTGCCGACAAGCGGGTCCGGCAGGCGATCAACTACGCGATCGACACCGACCTGATCATCAACAAGCTGGTCAAGGGCAAGGCCTACCGCGCCACCAGCTGGCTGCCGCTGACCTCGCCAGCCTACGACAAGTCCATGAAGCCCTACGCCTTTGATCCCGCCAAGGCCAAGCAGCTGCTCGCCGACGCCGGCTATCCCTCGGGCTTCGAATTCGAATGGACCACCAGCCAGAACGAGAGCTGGGGCCTGCCGATCGTCTCGGCCGTGATCCCGATGCTGGACAGGGTGGGCATCAAGGCGAAGGTCAAGCAGGTCGAGACCGCGGTGCTGGCGGAGGTGGTTCGCAGCGGCGACT
The DNA here is from genome assembly GCF_055807355.1 of Bradyrhizobium sp. Ken01. NCBI lineage: Bacteria > Pseudomonadati > Pseudomonadota > Alphaproteobacteria > Hyphomicrobiales > Nitrobacteraceae > Bradyrhizobium > Bradyrhizobium sp. Ken01. The sequence goes on along the minus strand of NZ_JBVVPC010000009.1, from coordinate 41,373 downwards.
ACCAGGCCTTCATCTATTCCCAGGCGAGCGGCCCTGATCCGCAGGCTGCCCTCAAATGCTTCCACTCGGCGACGCCGCAACCGGCCTGCAACTACATGAACTTCAAGAATGCCGAGTTCGACAAGCTGATCGACGAGGCCGGGCAGGCGGACGATCCGGCCAAGCGCACCCAGCTGCTGCGAAAGGCCAATGCGCTGCTCTACGAGGAGGCGCCGGTCTGGTTCTTCAACTACAACAAGGCGGTCATGGCGGTGCAGCCGTGGCTCAAGGGGATTCAGCTGAACGCGACCGAACTCACCCATCAGAACGTCGAAGATCTCTGGGTCGACGAGACCTCGCCCGCGAAGTGACACGCGCTCTCGCGCTCCCTCTGTCGCCATGAACGACGGAGGGAGAGAGGAAAACTGCCGATGCTCTCTTTCCTGTTCCGCCGCCTGCTGCAGACCATTCCGACCGTGCTCGCCGTGGTGGCTCTGGTGTTCGTGCTGTTCAGTGTCGTTCCCGGCAGCATCGTCTCGTCCATGAGCGACGATGCCGATCCGCAGGTCGAGCTGCGCATGAAGAAGCAGCTCGGGCTCGACGATCCCGTCTATGTCCGCTTCGGCACCTACATCGCCAAGCTTGCGACCGGTGATTTCGGAACCTCGTTCCGGACCCGCGAGCCTGTGAGGTTCATGATCGCCAAACGGATATGGCCGACGCTCCAGCTCATCTTCACCGCCATGGCGTTTTCTGTCGTGATCGGCGTTCCCCTCGGTTTCATCGCCGCGCTGAAGCCGGGGGGCATCGTCGATACGTTGGCCATGGTCGTGGCGGTATCCGGACTTTCGATCGCCAAATTCTGGCTCGGGCTGGTGCTGATGTATCTGTTTGCGTTGAAGCTCGGCTGGCTGCCGAGTTTCGGCTATGGCGACGGCGGACTGAAATATCTGATCCTGCCGGCCGTGACGCTTGGCGTCTCGCCCATGGCGCTGTTCGCCCGGACGACACGCGCCGCGGTGCTCGAGATCATGACCGCGGATTTCGTCCGCACCGCGCGCTCCAAGGGCATGAGCGAGACCCGGGTCGTGAAGTGGCACGTGATGCGCAACGCGCTCGTCATCATTCTCACCACCGTCGGCCTCCAGTTCGGCGCGCTGATGGGGCAGGCGGTCGTGGTCGAGAAATTGTACTCCTGGCCGGGCATCGGCTCGCTGCTGGTCGACAGTGTCCTGCAGCGCGACATTCCGGCCGTGCAGGGCTCCATTCTCGTCGTGGTGCTGTCCTTTCTCGCGATCAATCTGCTGATCGACGTGCTCTACGGCGTGATCGATCCCAGGATCAGATACGCATGAAGCTCCGCGCCAATCTCATCATCGGTGGCGCGCTGTTCGCGCTTGCGATCCTGGTCGGCCTGCTCGCGCCTTGGCTCGCGCATACCGATCCTGTCCTTGACGCCAATCTGCTCAATGCGGAAGAGCCGCCGAGCTGGACCTGGTGGTTCGGCACCGACGACCAGGGCCGCGACATCTATTCCCGCGTCGTCTATGGCGCGCGCGTTTCGCTGACGGTCGGCATCGTCTCGCAGCTCATCAACAGCGTCATCGGCGTGGCGCTGGGCCTGAGCGCCGGCTATTGGGGCGGGTGGTGGGACGATGTCGTCAACGGCCTGACCAATCTCATGCTCGCGATCCCCTCGCTGATCTTCGCGCTGGCCATCATGGCGGTGCTCGGCCCCGGCCTGACCAGCCTGCTCATCGCACTCGGCTTGACCAACTGGTCCTTCACGTGCCGGATCGCGCGTGCGTCGGCGCTGTCGCTGAGGAGCCAAGGCTATGTGCAGGCGGCGACCGTGCTCGGCTACGGCGATCTGCGCATCATGATCACCCAGCTGCTGCCGAACATGCTGGGACCGATCGTCGTCATCGGCACGCTCGGCATGGGCAGCGCGGTCTTGTCGGAAGCCGCATTGTCGTTCCTCGGCCTCGGCGTCCGGCCCCCGTTTCCGAGCTGGGGCAGCATGTTGTCGGATGCCCGCGATCAGATCACGACGGCGCCGTGGCTCTCGGTGTTTCCCGGCCTTGCGATCTTCCTGACGGTGCTCGGCCTCAATCTGCTCGGCGACGGCCTGCGCGACATTCTCGATCCCCAATCGCGGAGCCGGCGGACATGACCGACGCGCCGCTGATCGAAGTCGAGGATTTGCGCATCGATCTCGACGATGGATCGCGGCGCGTTGCGGCGGCCGAGGGCATTTCATTCCGCATCGATCGCGGCGAGACCTTCGGCCTCGTCGGCGAATCCGGCTGCGGCAAGAGCATCACGGCGCTCGCCTTGATCGGCCTGTTGCGGCAGCCGCTGTCGATCGGCGGCGGCGTCATCCGGTTTGAGGGGCGGGAGATCCAGCACCTTTCAGCCGCCAGGCAACGGGAGCTACGCGGCAATCGCATCGCCATGATCTTCCAGGAGCCGATGACGGCGCTGAACCCGGTCTCGCCGGTGGGCCGGCAGATCGCCGAGATGTTCGTGCTGCACAAGGGCAAGAGCTGGCGGGAAGCCGACAGACTCGCGGTCGAGGCGCTGGCGAGCGTCCGCGTTCCCGCGCCGGAGCGACGCGTGAAGGATTACCCGCACCAGCTGTCCGGCGGCATGCGTCAGCGCGTGATGATCGCCATCGCGCTGGCCTGTGGTCCGGATCTCCTGATCGCCGACGAACCGACCACGGCCCTCGACGTGACCGTGCAAGCCGAGATCATCGAGCTGATGCGGAATTTGTGCGCCGAGCGGGGAACCGCCATCCTGATGATCAGCCACGATCTGGGGCTGGTCGCCAATGTCTGTCGCCGCGTGGCCGTGATGTATGCCGGCCGCATCGTCGAGGAGCGCGGCTCCGCCGATATTTTCCGGGCACCCTCGCACCCCTATACGCGAGGCCTGGTCGCCTCGCTGCCGCGGCTCGGCAGTCGCGCCGCGCTTGGCCGGACCCGGCTGACGGAGATCGCGGGTGTGGTCCCGGCCATCACCAATTTCCCCGAGGGCTGCCGGTTCAATCCGCGTTGCGCGCAGGCGACCGATATTTGCCGGACCACCGCGCCGGGAGCGGATGTGCTGGAGGCCGGCGGTCTGGTGAGGTGTCATCACCATGCATGAGCCGCAGGACAGGTTGGGTGAGACACGGCCAGACGACGATGTCATTCTCAGCGTGAGGGATCTCGCCGTCCATTTTCCGCTCGGAGGCGGCTTGCTCGGCCGCGGTCGTCGGCTGCTCCGTGCCGTCGACGGCGTCGATCTCACCCTGAAGCGCGGCGAATGTCTTGGCCTCGTCGGCGAGTCCGGCTCGGGCAAGTCGACCGTCGCATTGTCGATCCTTGGCCTGTTGACGCCGACGCGCGGCCGCATCGTGCTGGACGGACAGGTCGTGACGAACCGGCCATCCGGGGATCGCAAGGCGCTGGCCCGCATCGTGCAGATCGTGTTTCAGGATCCCTACGCCTCGCTCAATCCGCGCCAGACCGTTCGCCGCACGCTGGAGGATCCCCTGCGTGTGCATGGCGTCACGGCCAAGAGCGAGATCGAGGACCGCGTCGCGAAGATGCTGCGGCATGTGGGCCTGCGGCCGGAGCAGGCCGACCGCTACCCGCATGAATTTTCGGGCGGTCAGCGCCAGCGCATCGGCATTGCGCGTGCGCTGATCCTCAATCCAAAAATCGTCATCTGCGACGAACCGGTCTCGGCGCTCGACGTCTCGATCCGCGCCCAGATCATCAATCTGCTGCTGGAGTTGAAGGAAACCCTCGGTCTCTCCTACATCATGATCAGCCACGATCTCGGCGTTGTCGAACACATGAGCGACAAGGTCGCCGTGATGTATCTCGGCCGCATCGTCGAGAACGGCCACTGGCGCGAGATCTTCGAGCGGCCCGCGCACCCCTATACGCAAGCCCTGATCGCTGCGATCCCCGATCCACTGCGCCACGCACCGCTGGCGACGACAGGCGGCGATCTTCCCAATCCGCTCAATCCGCCGAACGGATGTGCCTTCAGCCCGCGGTGTCGGTATGCGGAAGCCGTGTGCCGGAGTGAGCCGGGACCGGTGCTGGAGATGCGAGCTGACGGACATGCGGTGAGGTGCTGGCGAAGTGAGGAGATTCGTGGAGAGAGCGTCGCCCTATCACCGTCACTCTGAGTGGCCACTTCTTCAGCGTCCCTCGAAGGCGATGGCCCCGCTGCATCTGCTCCGCGTGCGATGCGTTCGGGTCGCGGCCTCGCACCTTCAGCGACTACGGCTTCGCCGTTGCTGCGGTGATGACGGGCATTGTTCACACTCCTTGGGGGAGCGCGCGGATGGGCTGTTCTAGACAATTTCACCCGTGCCGATACGGTCGCGCCCGATCTTGGGATGCCGACCAGAGTTCAATCGCTCGGCCCGGCTCGGTTTGTCCAGTATCTCAGGAGCGTGGCCCAAACCACGCTTCCCGGCCAAGATGGCGTACTGCCGCTACAAGGATGTTGTTCATCACGTCCTCGGGAAGTTCGAAGCGGACTTCGTGCAGTTTTTCCTTCTGATTGCCGGTCAGGAAAATTTTGACGAGTTCGGCGCCATAGCCGTTGCCCGCTAAAACGGCCGTAAAGATTTCGTCGCGGCCTGCGAGGTTTGGGCCAATTATTCCGATACCGTAGAGTGGCGCCGTCAGTTGAATCTCCCCAATCTGGCGGTCTGGGACCGGCCTTGCCGAAGCGGGTAAAGGAGAGACAATGCTGATGCGCTGGTGCGGATCGCCTTTCAGGTTCGACACGGCGGTATTGGATAGAAATGTCATCACGCCCATGTAGTCGTCGATCGCAAATATCTTGACGTAGAACGGCATTTGGTAAATCCGAATGTCTCGGTCATTCGGGAAGGCTATCCTGTAAAAGAGATACACGATGTCACCTAAGAGGACGAAGCCCCGTCCGTCCCAGATGTAGATGTCGTAGCCGCCGCCGAATTTTTCGGCTATGGTATTGCCTGAGCTCACTTCGTTTCCGATGAGGGTCGTGACGGCATTGATAGCGGCTTCGCGCGCTACTTCGAAGTCGTAGCCATCTGCTGCCCGTCCCAGATCGATGTGAGGCAGAACATCAGCGAATAAGCGACGGCCGTTGCCTTCAATGAATCTCTCGTCGAGTCGAAAGCTGCGATCCGTCGAGTTCCAGCGAAAGGTATAGGCTGCGTCATCGACGAGATGGCCGATGATTGTGCAGTCGGCGAGGCCGTCCTGAAGGTCCAGGTATCCCTGCCACTCGTCGACTGTGAGACCACCTACCGCGAAATTAATGAGTCTCTCAAAGATCATCTCGATGGCGTTGCCATCGCCTGAGCCCGCCACGACTAGATTTGGCAGGATCAATCGCGCCTTGCGGACTAACGCGACCACGGTATCTTGAGCCCTGATCTCTTCAACGGTCGGGATTTGGATGTGGCTACCCGCTGCCGGTCGCGTTGCAAGATAATCGGCGAGCAAGATCGGAATATTGCCGCTCCGGTACGCTGCATTGATTGTCACTGAGTCGATAGCCTTAGTGGTGGGCGTGTTTGACGATCAACCCAGCTAAGCAGGCGGCCCGACTGACGTCCACTCCACTCAGGGGACAGTGATCCCGCCGCCAAAAAACCGACCATTGGTCCTGCGGAAACCATTCAACGCGAGTTCGGCAGGGCTTTGAACGGGGCTTTTAAGTCACCCCCGTCTTCAACGCTTATCGGCCTGTCCGTGGTTCGTCCCGCTCTCTGGACCGATATAAATGCCGGTCTTCATACACTGCTTCCATGCGGCGCCGCACCGTTCGGGCTTGGCCGCTCTGGATACACAAATCGCCTTGTATTCCGAGCATGACGTTGCTTGAGCTGGATGTGACGCAACTACGATGAGTGCTGCGAAAAAGAGAGCTTTCATGGTACCGTTCTCACTTCTTCTTTGCGGTCTCTGCCGCCATACACTTTTGCATATCGGATTCCCGTGCGGCCTTCGCCTGGCCATGGGCAGAGCCAAACGGGCCGTGCTTGGCAAGCGACTGCTTACAACACCTTACGGAAAACCCGCTGTTGGTGCACATCGAGCTGTCTTGAGCGAAGGCTCCGGTGGAGAAGAGCAAAGGCAATAGCGACGATGAAGGGTTTCATGAAATCCTCTTAAGTTGATTGATTTATTAGAACGCAGCTTTTCCGCGAACGCAAGCCGGGTTGGTCACTCTCACCAGCGGCGGTCCACCCCCTTCAAGGCTTTGTAGCCGCCGCAATACAGCCGTCCGCTCCCTCAGGGGCAGCTACCACTGATGCCACAATCGCCATGATGAGATCGTGCTCCTGTTTTCGCCCGACCCATTAAGCGCGGCCCAGCAAGGCTATGGATTCCGGTCAAGCCTATCGTCTGACACCGACCACATAGGGGCGGCGGTTTGCGTTCTCAGCCGGCAAAGCCCGCAGCCAAGCGCGAAAACTGACGATCTCCGGGCAATCCGCGGTGCCTTCAGGCGCAACGAGCCAATCACCCAGACCTGATCCCTCATCGACCCGGTCGCAGCGATAGCCGGGATGGTGGCCGAGGCCGCGGGCAATCAGCAGGTCGACCTTGCCCTCGACCAATTCGTGGAGACCGGCCGGGTGCAGCACCCGCAAACCGATCTCCGCATGCGCGCTGCGAAACGCTGCCAGATCGAGGCGGCGGAGGTCGAAGCTGCCATGGACGCCTAGCTGTAGCAGCACCGCGCCTGCCGGTTTCAATTGCGAGGTCGCCTCCGCAATGTGGCGAAAGCCTTCGGAGACCCCGGGCAGATAGGCCTGACCGGCGACGGTGAGGATCAGCTGCTTATGCAGCCGCTCGAACAGTTGCACGCCGAGGCGTGCCTCCAGTGCCTTCACCTGCTGCCCCACGGCGGCGGGCGTCACGTGCAGCTCGTGTGCGGCCAGCTTGAAGCTGAGATGCCGGGCGGCGGCTTCGAAGGCGCGGAGCGCGTTGAGTGGGGGAAGGGCGTAGGTCATCGGGTTTCATTTTGACACTGATGGGCTGTGGCCTTGCAATAGATTTTCTTGCGTTGAACCGCAGCAATGATGCTTTGCGGAGCGGCGATGGCGCCGGCTACGGTCGAACCCGCAATCCGGAGAAACCCTATGCCCCCAGCTCACATCGTCAGCCACAATCCCGCAACGGTCCACGCTCCCGCCGGCGGTTACTGCATGGGACTTGAACTGACGCAGCACCGTCGCCTGTTGTTCATCAGCGGCCAGGTGCCCCAGAGATCCGACGGCACCGTGCCCCACGGTTTCGAGGCGCAGTGCGAGCAGGCCTGGCGCAATTTGATCGAGGTGCTCGCCGCCGCCGGCCTTGGCATCGCGCATCTGGTCAAGGTCACCACCTTCCTGACCGACCGCAATCAGCTCGTAGCCAACCGCTCCATTCGTCGCGCGATGCTGGGCGAACACCAGCCTGCGCTGACGGTCGTGATCGTCGAGACCGTCGACAGCAAATGGCTGCTGGAGATCGAGGCGATCGCCGCCGAGTGAGACCGGCCGACTTTGCAATGAGCCAATCATATCAGGTGTCCATGGCTGAGATCATCCATCCGTTTTACGAAGCCCATCGCGGTGCCATGAAGGCCGCTATGCGCGAGCGGCTCGATTTGGCCGAAGCGATGTTGCGCGAGCGCGCGCAGCTCTCCGAGATCGACGGCATCAGGCGGGAGGTGATGGACGAGTTCGAGATCGTGCTCACCCAAATGCCCTATGTCGGCGGCGCGGCGAGCCGCATGAGCGATTTCTTCATGCGTCTGATGGGCTTCACGGCGATCAGCCGGGTGCTGCGACGCCACGGCGTGCCGGTGCCTGTGATCGGCGAGATCGAGCGGGACACCTACAAGGCGCAATTGCTCACCGTATCGGAAGCCGAACGTCTCGCTTCGGGTCGTCAGTTCATGTCGCCGGAGAACCAGGCCTTGCTGCGCGCGCAGGCGGCGAGAAGCGCGAGTGAAAGCCATCAGACCGAATTTCCGGAAGATTTCGTCTACGATTTCGTCGAGCCTGATACGGATGACAGTTTTGAATTCGGCATCAATTACAAGGCTTGCGGCTTCTGCAAACTCGCGGCGCGCCATGACGACAAGGACATCCTGCCGAATATTTGCGGGCTCGATTTCGTCGCCTACGCTGCGCGAGGCATCCGCCTGGAGAGGACACAGACGCTAGCGGGCGGTGCGAGCTATTGCAATTTCCGGTTCTCGCGGCTTGGGCAGGATGGGAAAGCGCAGAGTTAGGCCGCGTTCTCATGCTCCGCGATGAAGGTGAGGCTCGATTGCCCCTGCTGTCACCTCGTCATTGCGAGCGCAGCGAAGCAATCCAGAATCTTTCCGCGGCGGCAGTCTGGATTGCTTCGCTGCGCTCGCAATGACGGAGGTTGGGGCGCTGTCCGGAGCCGACCCGCGCACATCGCCATGATGATATCCTGCTCCTGTTTTGCCCGACGAGTCAAACGCCGCCACGGTCGCAGCTACACAATTTCTGGTTTTTGTAAGTCGTTGAATTCCCTCACAGTCTCTACTGTGCATGGGGTTGTTTTCGCGCTTTTTGTTTTGAGGGGCCGCTATTCCACCGCCTTTTCCCTCAGCCGCTGCGCATAGACGTTGATCACCAGCGCCGCCAGCAGGATCAGGCCGCGGATCAGGATCTTCAGGAAGCTGTCGATGTTGACGTGGTCGAGGCCGTTGTTGAGAACGCCGAGAACGAAGAGCCCGACGATGGTGTTGCCGATGCCGCCGCGGCCGCCGAACAGGCTGGTGCCGCCGACCACAACGGCGGCGATGGAGTCGAGCAGATAGGTATCGAACTCGTTCTGCTGCGCGCTGCCGAAATGAGCGACGCCGAGCATGCCGCCGATACCGGAGCACACCGCCGAAATCACCATCACGGCGCCGAGGATGAGCTTGACGTTGAGGCCGGAATATTCGGCCGCCTCGCGGTTGCCGCCGACCATGTAGACGTAGCGGCCGAAGCGCGTGTAGGTCAGCACCAGATGTCCCGAGAGCAGCATGATCGCGGCGACGATGACGATCCATGGGATGCCGCCGATCGATCCGGAGCCGAGCGTGGTGATCACGCCGGGCACCTTGTAGGCGATCTGGCCGCGCACCAGCAGCGCCGAGATGCCGGCCGCGATCTGCATCATCGCCAAGGTCATGATGAAGGAGGGGATGCCGATCACGGTCAGCCCGAGCGCATTGACGAGGCCGAGCAACGCGCAGAGCAAAATGGCCAGCAGGATCGCCGCGGCGCCGGGCAGGGGAATGTTGGGAATGTTGACGTAGGATTCCTGGAGCGTGAAGTAGGCAACCGCGATGCCCGTGACGTTGGCGATGCTGGCGATCGAGAGGTCGATCTCCGCGCAGAGGATCACGAAGGTGAGGCCGACGGCGATGATGCCTGTGACCGACACCTGCGTCAGGATGTTGCCGAGATTGTCCAGCGTCGCGAAGGAGGGACTGGCCAGCGCAAAGAAGCCGGACAGGAAGATCAGCGTCAGGAACGGGGCGATGTTGCGCATCTGCGAGCGCAGGAACGGCGCTAAGCCGCGCGCCCGCTGCCCCGCCGCCAAAGCCGTCTCACTGCTCGCCATGTGCTTCTCCGTCACGCCGCTTCCAGCAGGCGGTCCTTGCTGACCGGCTCGTTCGTGAATTCGCGCACCAATGCGCCGCGCTTGAGCACGAGGATGCGGTCGGCCAGCGACAGCACCGTTTCCGGCTCGGTCGAGAGCACGATGATCGCGAGTCCTCTGGCGCGAAGATCGCGGACGATGTTGATGACGTCGTTCTTGGCGCCGACATCCATGCCGCGGGTGGGCTCGCACAGCACCAGGAGTTTTGGCGGATAGGTCAGCCATTTCGCCAGCGCGACTTTCTGCTGATTGCCGCCGGAGAGCATGCCGAGATCGAGCCCGACCACCGGCGGCCTGATCTGGAGCTGCTCGACCTGGCGCTTTGCGATGTCGCGCTCCTGCGCCGGCTTGAGCAGCAACGCCGAGATGCGATCGAGAATGCTGATTGAAATGTTCTTGTAGACCGGCTCCTGGTGAAACAGCATCGCGCGCCGGCTCTCCGGCACCAGCGCCACGCCGGCGCGCCGCGCCGCTGCCGTGCTGGCGAAGGTCTTGGGCTTGCCCTCGACCGCGAGCGTGCCGCCGTCCGGCTTCAGCTTGCCGAACAGGATGCGCGACAGCTCCTGCTGGCCGCAGCCCATGAACCCGTAGATGCCCAGCACTTCGCCGGCGCGCGCCTCGAAGGAGATGTCCTTCAGGCTGCGGGCCAGCGACAATTGGTCGACCTTGAGGACCACCGAGCTATCGCTCGGTTGGGGCAGCATCAGATCGTCGCTGTAGCTGTGCTCGAGCGCTTCGCCGGCGCGGCCGATCATGGCCTCGATCAGCGCGCCTTTGCTGGTCGCAGCACTTGCCGTTTCCGCGACCTTCCGTCCGTTGCGGAACACGGTCACCGTGTCGGAGACGCGCAAGATGTCCTCGATGAAATGCGAGATGAAAACGATCGCCGTGCCTTCCTCGCGCAGGCGCCGCAGCGTTGCGAACAGTCGCTCGACCTCGGGTGGGGAGAGGGCGGAGGTCGGCTCGTCCAGGATGACGATGCGCGCGCCGGAGAACAGCACGCGCGCGATCTCGATCAGCTGCTGGAGTCCGATCGGGAGATCGCCCAGCCTGCTCATCGGATCGACGTCGATGCCGAAGCGGGCGAGCTGCTCGCCGGCCTCGCGCGCCATCCGCCGCCATTGCACCAAGCCGAGCCGGTTGGTCGGCTGGTTGCCCAGAAACACGTTCTCCGCCACCGTGAGGTCGGGCGCGACCGAGAGCTCCTGGTGCACCATGGCGATGCCGGCGCTGTGCGCGTCGCGGGCGGAGCGGAAATGCATCTCCTGTCCGTCGATCAGGAAGCGGCCGGAGAATTCGGTGTGCACGCCGGCGATGATCTTCATCAGCGTGCTTTTTCCCGCGCCGTTCTCGCCGACGAGACCGTGGATCTCGCTCGCGTGGAGCGCGAAGTCGACACCACGAAGCGCCTCGACGCCGCCGAAGCTCTTCGTGATGCCCTGCAGTTCCAGGATGGGCGAACGATCCTCTCGCATGGAATTTCAGATCTTGGAGGCTCAGATCAGGAAGTGATCCTGCATCCACTGCATGCCTGCGGCGTTGGCCTTGGTGACGACCGGTCCGTCGGTGACGACGTTCTTGGGGATGCCCTGTCCGCTCTTTTCGCCCCCGACCACGGCGGAAACGCCCGCGATGACGGCGCCGCCGTGGATGCGGCAGGACGGATTGCGGACGGTCGCGAACATGCGGCCTTCGCTGACCGCCTGGATCGCCGGCGGCATCGCGTCCACGCCGCCGATCAGGATGTTGGTGCGGCCCCGCGCCTTCATGATATTGGCGGCGGCGAGCGCCATGTCGTCATTGTGGAAGAACGCCGCGTCGATCTGCGGATACTTCGTCAGGTAGGTTTCCCAGAGACGCGCGGTCTTCGACACATCCCAGTCGGCCGGCTGGGTGTCGAGCACCTCGATCCCGGGGAATTGCTTCACGACATTGTTGAAGCCCTTGGCGCGGCCCTGCGCGCCGGTGTGGCCGAGGGCTCCTTGCGTCATGATGATCTTGCCCTTGCCGCCCATGGCGTTGCACAGCGCCTGCGTCACCGAGGCGCCCATGAACTCGTTGTCGGGGGCGAGAAAGGAGTGGACGTTGATCTGGTCCAGCGGCGCAATCAGCGTGTCCATGTCGATCACGGGCGTGCCGGCGTCGATCATCTTCTGCACCGGCTGGGTGAGGGTGCCGATGCCGAAAGCCTGGATCGCGACGAAGTCCCATTTTTGCGAAGCCATGTTGTCGATCGCCGCGCGCTGCTTCACCGCATCGAGCTGGCCGTCGAACCAGGTGACCTCGACGTTGAACAGCTTGCCCCAGAATTCCGCGGCCTGCTTGCCCTGCGCGCACCAGGTCGCCTGGAGGCCTGCGTTGGAGAACGCCGCCTTGAGCGGCTTCTCGCTGCGTCCGACTTCGGCTGCAAGGGCGGAGTTAATGCCCATGCTGCCGAGGATGGCAGTCGCCGCGCCGGCGGTTGCTGCCGCCTGAAGAAGATCGCGCCTCGTCGTCGAGAAATCTTTCGTCCCGGACATCGCTCGCTCCCATACAATTTTATCTCGGCGCGTCATTGATTGCGCGACCGATGTCCGAAAGTGTCTCACAAGAGTTGGTGCCACTCAATCCGCAATCAACGGCGGGTCGCCGCGAGCCCGTGTTGGTGCAGCGCAAGGCGTCAGGCCGGGACACCCGCGAACGCGTCGATCTCGATGAGCAGTCGGTCCCACGCCTGTGCGATGTCCGGCGACCATTTATCGCGGAGAAGATCGCGCAGCGTATCCCGGATGACGGCGAAGAAGGCGGTGAACAGCTCGCGCGGCGTGCCGTAGCCATCGTGCGACACGACCTCGCACGCGATCAGCCGGAATTGCCCACGGCGATCACCGGCGAAGTCGAGAATCGCCTCGATCGTGAGTGCGAGCATCGATCCCATCACGAGCTCGCTGCCTTGCGTGCGGAACATCGCCCGCGTTTCAGGATACTGTTCGAACAGCCGCTGATAGACGTGTGGCGTGAGATCGGTGCAGCGCGAGGCTGCAAGTTCAAAGCTCTGTTCGACCAGATTGGGAGAAGGATTCATCGGCGCATGAGCCCCGCAGACAAAAAAAGAGCGGGGCCCTAGCCCCGCTCGAAAATTGTGTCGACCCTATTATCCCCGATTCTAAGATTTGATCTTGATTGGCGGGGCGACGCTGCATTTTGCGCGTCAGGGGCTCCTCCCGAGACTTGGACCACCAGACTTCGACCTCGCGGCCAGCCTGAGCAAGGGGATGCTAGATCAACTTTTCTCACTTGTCATCATTTTCGGCAACGAATGTTCAAAATTCGAGCATTTGACGAAATGATCGGGTGGCCCGCCGTGTAAGCATATGACAAATATAAGAAATCTGTGGATGGGGCAGGGGCTCGACTGCCTCAAATGCCGGAGGTCCCCTCCCTTGGGACGGCCGGACCACAGTTTCCGGGAAATTTGCGCTGGATTAAGGAGGTGGCGGAACCGGGCTCGACTCGGCCCTAGCGCGGTGTTTAGTTAGTAGGCGAACGAATGGTTCGGCGGATGCGCGCACGGCTGCAAAAATTCCTACCCTTGGTCCTGCTCGCTTTGGTGATGCAGGTGCTGGCGCCGATTGCCGCCTGTCTGGCGGCCGGCCAGGCTGTGGCCGATCCGCTTTCTGCCTCCATCATCTGTCACAGCGCAGGCGAGCAAGGCGGCCTGAACGATCCGGCGGGTACGCCGGTCGCACATGCCGGTGCATGCGCCCTCTGTTGCTTGGCGCAATTGGGCGCGTCGCTCGATTCGCCGTCGCACGCCGCGCTTTCCGTTCCCTTCCGCCACGCCGAGCGCGTGGTATGGCACGCCGTGGAGGCATCCGCCGGCGCGACCCATAAAGGCACAAACGCCCAGGCGCGCGCGCCGCCTCAATTTTCCTGACGACTCTCGTGATCGCCGCGGTCCGCCGCAGGCGATTGATGCTGTCGAATGGCCGGAGAGAAAGCCCGGCGTCAGGAATGCCCCATGTTATGTTGTCATGCCCGCCGTGGCGCGAGCGTCGTCGCCGTTCAGGCCGCGCTGCTTGCATCGTCGAGCGGAGCCTTTGCCCAAAGCGGCAATACCGAGCTTCCCGCGGTGACTGTCGTGGCCCCGCAGGCTGCCCGTCCCAAACCAATAAGCCGACCGTCGAAACCGCGCTCCGCATCGGTGGGCCGTGCGGCAAGGCCCGTGACGCCAAGCGCAAGCGTCAGCGTATCCACCCAAAACAGGGCCGTGACGGCCAGCGCTGCCCGCGATGGCGTCAATCAGGCGCCGGCCGGTCAGACCGCGACGACCATCGATCGGAGCCAGTTCGACAACCGCCCGTCGTTTTCGGTCAGCGACGTCCTGCGGGATAGTCCGGGTATTTCGATCAAACAGGGGAACGGTCCCCGCGATTTCGGCATCTCGATCCGCGGATCCAACGCCCGGAACGGTTTTGGCATCCGCAATCTCGTGATCTTCGACGACGGTTTTCCGGTGACGCAACCGGATGGCCTGTCGCGCAGCGATCTGATCGATCCGCATGCCTATGGGGAAATCGACGTGGTCCGCGGTCCCTCGTCGGCTCTCTATGGAAACTACGCGACCGGCGGCGCGCTCAATTTCCGAACCCGGCCCGGTGGCACGATCGACGGCGTCGAGTATGGCGTCGACGGCGGCAGCTACGGCTATCTTAACAACTACCTGGCGGCCGGAAAGAAGGTCGGTAATTTCGAGGGATCGCTGTTCGCAAGCGACACGCGGGGCGACGGCTACATCGGCAATAGCTGGTTCAATACGCAGACTGTCAACTTCCTCGGCACGCTCAAGGCCACGCCGGACGACCGCTTTACGGTCAAGATCATCAACAATGACCTGAGTGCGCGGTTGCCGCTCCGGCAGTCGCTGAACCAATTCTACACCAATCCCTACCAGCAGGGGTGTACGAGCGGTACGGCGGCGGCCGCCGGATGTCCCACCGTGTCTCTCTTCAAGAACGGCTTCAACGGCGGCAAGGACAACGAGACAGCGACGCAAGCCGGTCTCGGGCGAAACGATCGACGAACCATTGTCGGAGCACGATGGGACCACGACTTCGACAATACGACCACGTGGCGAAACCAGTTCGTTTTCGACGACAGGAACATCAGCCAGCCGACCGGCGCGACCAGCGCCATCGGCGATTTCCCCTCCTACAACTACATGAGCGACATTACGAAGCGTGGCGAAATCTTCGGCGTGGAGTCCACCACATTGGTCGGCGCCTGGTACAATACACTCGTGGCGTCAAGCGATACGCGTAACGTCATGCCAGGCGGAAACGCCACACTGGGACTGATCTCGGCCAATACCTTCAGCGATACATCCAACTATGGAATACGGGCGAGGGAGGAACTGAAGCTCACTCCTGATTTGACGGCGATAGCCGGAATCGGTTGGGAAACTACAATTCTGAGAGGCGTCAATACCCTCTATAAATACAACACCTTCAATGTTCCGGTAGCGACGATACCGGTGCCTACCGCCGCCGATCGCAAGATCGAGAACACGGCTCCTGAGTTGGCGCTGCTCTACAGGCTCAATCCAGAATGGCAGTTTCGCGGACGTGTGGCGACCGGATACGGAACGCCGCAGGTCTCGAATCTGTTCGTTCTTCCGAACGGTGATTTTGGCAGCAACACGCAGCTCCAGACGCAAACCAATGTCGGATACGATCTGGGCTTCGACTGGACGCCGAGCAGTGCGGTCAAACTGAGCGCGACGGCCTTTTACGAGTTTTTTCGAAATGAATTGGTGAGTCAGGCCGTCAGTAACCCGAGCGCGAGCAACGCGACTTACATGTTCAACGCACCGCGATCCGAGCATCGGGGCGTCGAACTTGCTGCCGATTGGAAGTTCCATCCGGGCTGGCGGTTCATGGCGGCGTATACCTATCTCGACGAGGTCTACACCGAGTATGTGGAGAACATCACCAATGTCGCGGTGTTCAGCTTCAACCGGGCAGGCAACAAGATCCCCGGAATCTCGCCGAACGAGCTGACGGCCAGGATCGGCTACGACGAATTCGCGGGGTCGCTGGCGGGGCTCGGAGGTTTTGTCGAAGTCCAGTGGAAGGACTCCTTTTACATGGACAATGCAAATCTGCTGAAAGCGCCGGGCTATGAGCTGATCAACGTGAACGTCCACTACAAGACGGACCTGGTGTCAGACACCTTCAGATCCCTCAACCTGTTTCTCGAAGTCAGGAACGTATTTGATCGCACTTATGTTGCGTCGGCAAACAACATCACCAATACGGTGACCACAGCCGGACTTCCAAATCTTGCCAGCGTGCTGGCGAACACGACGGGATCGATTTACGCGGGCTCGCCGCGCACGTTCGTCGCGGGTATGAAGGTGGCGTTCAAATGATACGGGCTCTCGATGGGAGTAGGGCCATGATCCGAAGTGGTTTGCTCGGGATGGTCGCTCTTGCGTTCCTGCAAGGTGCGGCGTTCGCGCAGATGCACGGTCAGCATGCGTCGGAAGCGGCTTGTGACGAGCCGACGCTGCGCTGCGCAACCAAGGCGACCCCCGCATTCGGTCCGGACGGAACGCTGTGGCTCGCCTGGATGGCGGGCGGGCAAGTTTTGGTTGCGAGTTCGCAGGATGCAGGGCGGAATTTTTCGCCTCCCACCCAAGTCACGACAAAGCGGCCCAACCTTGATTGGGGGCCGGATGCCCGGCCGAAGATCGTGGTCGATCGAAACGGGGGCATCGCGCTGGCGTTCTCGATCTTCAGGGATGAAGCTTTCAACGGCCAGGTGCTCTACACCCGCTCGTCAGACGGCGGAAAGCACTTTGCGGAGCTGAAGCCCATCACCGCAAACAACGAGAGCCAGCGTTTTGAGGCGCTCGCGCTCGATCAGGATGGAACGGTGTTTGCGGCCTGGCTCGATAAGCGCAATCGTGTTCCTCCAAAGGAGGCGGGGCGAAAATACGAGGGGGCAGGGTTGTTCTTTGCCTCGTCGCGCGATGGGGGCGCCACTTTCGCGGATGCTGGTCTCGCGCGTGACAACACCTGCGAATGTTGCCGATTGGGGCTGACATTCGCAGCGGCAGGCCGGCCGGCCGTGATCTTCAGAAACATCTTCGAGGGCGGCGTGCGCGATCACGCAGTCATGACCTTTGCCGACATCTCGACACCAGGCGAGATCCATCGCGTCAGCAACGACGACTGGCAGATCAACGCCTGTCCGCATCACGGGCCGAGCCTCACAGTTGCGCCGAACGGGACCTATCACGTTGCCTGGTACACGAACGGAAAGGTGCGGAAAGGACTGTTCTACGCCCACTCGCGCGACGAAGGCCGCACCTTTTCCACGCCGATGGCGCTGGGGCAGCCGGGGCGCAACCCGACGCGCCCGTTCTTGCTCGCAGGCCCGGCGGGAACCCTGATGGTCTGGAAAGAGTTCGATGGTGAGAGGACCTCGGTCCAGATGACGATCTCCCGCGACGATGGCGAGACGTGGTCGCTGCCGAAGACGATATCGAGCACGACCTATACATCCGATCATCCCTTGCTCGTTTCCAATGGCCGACAGACCTACCTGTCATGGATGACGAAGGCGGACGGCTATCGTTTCACGGCAATCGAGGACCAACCATGAAACGTCGGTTTGTGGGCCTTCTGGGCCTCGGTATCTTAATCGCATCAGCCTCAGCGCTAGGAGCGGCGCCAGCCCTTAAGCCCTTCGAGCGCGGCACGTGGCAAAGCGTGCTGAGGGGGCATGCGGGTCGCCCGACGCTCGTGCATTTTTGGGGCGTAACCTGCGGGCCCTGCAAGGTCGAGCTGCCGCTGCTCGGGCAATTTGCGAAGGATCATCCCGGGATCGACGTCGTCACGATCAGCGCGGATCTCGTGCCGAACCTACCGGCGGCGACGCAATCGATGCTCGATAAAGCGGGGCTGTCGACGACCGAAAACTTCATCTTCAACGACGGTTTTGTCGAGCGTTTGAGGTTCGAGATCGACCCCGGCTGGCAGGGCGACATTCCCCGGACAATGCTCATATCGCGCGATGGAGTCATCACGACGATTGAAGGCTCGGCCGAGCTAGCCGACTTCGAAAAATGGTCTGCGCAACAACTCACCAACCACTGAAAGTCAATCTGCAAACGGGAAGACCGATATGAAGACGATGTTGAAAGATGTGCTGATCGCAGCGTTCGCTCTCGCGCTCTGCACGGCACCAGCGGCGGCCGACGACGTCAAGGCCGGCGATCTCGTCATCTCGCAGGCGTGGAGCCGGGCGACACCGGGCGGCGCCAAGGTCGCCGGCGGCTATCTGACCATCGAGAACAAGGGCACAGTGGCCGACAAGCTGGTCGGCGTTTCCGCCGACATCGCGGGGAAGGCCGAGGTTCACGAGATGGCGATGGAGAACGGCGTGATGAAGATGCGCCTGCTCGACAAGGGTCTCGTGATCGATCCCGGAAAGACAGTGAAGTTCGCCCCCGGCGGCTACCACCTGATGCTGCAAGAGCTGAAGGGCCCCTTCAAGCAGGGCGACAAGGTGCCGGTGACGCTTCAGTTCGAGAAGGCGGGCAAGGTCGCCGTCTCCCTCGATGTCCAGGGCGTCGGCGCGCAGGCGCCCGGCGACAGTGGGCACATGATGAAGAAAATGCCTGATCATTCGGGAATGAAGATGTGATGAAACAGATCAACCCTTCCATGACAATGCATCGAATCCTTGCGAGTCTGATCGCCGCGCTCGCAGCGTCGCCCGCGGCGGCGCATATCACGCTAGAGACCAAACAGGCGGCGGTCGGCTCCTACTACAAGGCCGTCTTCGCCGTGCCGCACGGTTGCAAGGGCTCGCCCACGGTGAAGATCCGGGTGCAGATTCCGGAAGGCGTGATCGCTGTGAAGCCGATGCCGAAGGCGGGCTGGACCGTCGATATCTTCGAGGGCAAATACGCCAACGAGTACGACTATCACGGCAACAAGCTTTCCTCCGGCGTCAAGGAGGTGGCCTGGTCCGGCGGCAAGCTGCCGGACCACAATTACGATGAGTTCGTCGTCAGCAGCTTCCTCACCACGAGCCTGAAGCCGAACACGACGCTGTATTTCCCTGTCGTCCAGGAATGCGAGACGGGCGTCAGCCGCTGGATCGAGATCCCCGCGGAGGGGGCGAAGCATTCGCACGAGGGCAGTTCTCCGGCGCCTGGCCTGCAACTCCTGCCAAAGCCCTGATGCGCCTGCTCGCCGCGTTCGCGACGCTGCTCCTCTTTGTCGGTTTCGCGACCGGCGCCTCGGGGCACGCGGCGCTGGTCGCGGTCGAGCCGGCGAGCGGCAGCATGCTCGCGAGCGCGCCGAAGGCCGTGGAGCTGCACTTCAACGAGGCGGTCACGCCGGGCGCCATCCAATTGATCGACGGGGCGGGCAGGGCGCGGGATGATGTGCGCGTCGACGCATCGGGCGAGACCATCTCGGTCGCGATGCCGGCGGACCTGCCGCAGGGCACGGCCGTCGTCAGCTATCACGTGATCTCGCAGGATGGCCATCCCGTCGCGGGATCGGTGATCTTCTCGATCGGCATGCCGACGGGGACGCAACCTCCCGCAACCGCCGATGCCGGATTGAACGTACTGATCTGGCTGGCGCGGGTCGGTCTCTACCTTGGCCTCTTCGTCGGCGTCGGCGGCGTGTTCTTTGCGCGCTGGGTTGCGTGGTCGATGACCGGCATAACCGTGCCGTGCGTGGCGCTCGCTATCGGCGTCCCGAGCGCGGTGGTGTCCCTTGGTGTGTTGGGGCTGGATCTCCTCGGGCTACCGCTATCGGGTCTCGCGACGATAGCTCCCTGGAAAGTTGCATCCGGGACGAGCGCGGGCCCAGCCTTGCTCGTGGCCATCGTCGCGATGCTGTTCGCGTTGCTGGCGCTAGGCAACGCGTGGTGCGCGCGCGCTCTGGCGATCATTGCCTTCGTCGGAGTCGGCTTGTCGCTGGCCATGACCGGGCACGCCGCTACGGCATCGCCTGAACTATTGACCCGGCCGGCAATCTTTCTCCATGGTCTCGGTGTCGCGTTCTGGATTGGTGCCCTCGCGCCGCTGGTCGCCCTGTTGTCAAAGCGGCCCGCCGCGGCATTGCCTGTCGTAAACCGCTTTGCTCGCGTCGCCGCGCCGATCGTTGGCGTGCTCGCATTGACCGGCCTGGCGCTCGCCATCGTCCAGCTTGAAAAGCCGTCTGCGCTGGTCGAGACCCGCTACGGACTGATCCTCTCGATCAAGCTTGCGCTGGTCCTCGTGCTGCTGGCGCTTGCCGCGTTCAACCGCTTTCACCTGACCCCGGCGCTGGCGGAGGATCACAAGGCCGCGCAGAGCCTGAAGCGCTCGATTGTGCTCGAATGCGTCATCGCGCTCGGCATCTTCGGCGTCGTGGCCGGCTGGCGCTTCACGCCGCCGCCGCGAACCATCGTCCCGGAGACGCCGCTGGCGATCCACATCCACACCGACCGGGCAATGTTCCAGGTCCTGGTCTCGCCGGGTAAGGCGGGTGTCGACGATTTCGTGCTGCAGCTCATGACCGGCGAGGGGGCGGTGCTCGAGGCCAAGGAGGTGACGCTGACGCTGAGCCTGCCCGAACGCGGCATTGAGCCGATGGAGCGGAACGCCTTGCTGGGGCCGGACAGCTATTGGCACGTGCGCAAGGTCGAGCTGCCCTTTGCCGGCCGCTGGCATGTGCGGATCGACGCTCTGGTGAGCGATTTCGAGAAGATCACGCTGGAGGACGAGCTCGAGGTGGCGGCGCGCTGAATCGGGCTCTTCGGCACCTCGCGTCGAACCTGAAGTCGACCGAAAAATGACAGGAATTCCGCTGCGTTAGCGGCTTTTCCTCATTCCCGGTCTTGTGTTTTGGCTCCCAATCCGGTTTCACTGCAAGCCATCACTGATTCCTCGAGTATTGCCATGCGGTTGTCGCGGTTCTTTCTGCCCATCCTGAAGGAAAATCCGAAAGAGGCCGAGATCGTCTCGCATCGGCTGATGCTGCGTGCCGGCATGATCCGGCAGGAGGCCGCCGGCATCTATGCCTGGCTGCCGCTCGGCTTCCGCGTCCTGAAGAAGATCGAGCAAATCGTGCGCGAGGAGCAGGACCGCTCCGGCGCGCTGGAACTGTTGATGCCGACGCTCCAGCTTGCCGATCTCTGGCGCGAGAGTGGCCGCTACGATGCCTATGGTCCCGAGATGCTGCGCATCGCCGACCGGCACAAGCGCGAGCTGCTGTACGGGCCGACGAACGAGGAAATGATCACCGAGATCTTCCGCGCCTATGTGAAGTCCTACAAGAGCCTGCCGCTGAATCTCTATCATATTCAATGGAAATTCCGCGACGAGCAGCGCCCGCGCTTCGGCGTGATGCGCGGCCGCGAGTTCCTGATGAAGGACGCCTATTCGTTCGACCTCAACGAGGCCGCGGCACGCGTCGCCTACAACAAGATGTTCGTGGCGTATTTGCGCACCTTCGCGCGGATGGGGCTGAAGGCGATCCCGATGCGCGCCGAGACCGGCCCGATCGGCGGCGATCTCAGCCACGAGTTCATCGTGCTCGCCGAGACCGGCGAATCCGGCGTTTTCATCAATCGCGACGTGCTGGACCTGCCGGTGCCGGGCGAGGACGTCGACTATGAGAGCGACTTGACGCCGATCATCAAGCAATGGACTTCGGTCTATGCGGCGACGGAAGACGTTCACGACGCCGCGCGCTTCGAGCAGGAAGTGCCCGCCGACAAGCGGGTGAACACCCGCGGTATCGAGGTCGGGCAGATCTTCTATTTCGGCACGAAATATTCCGACGCGATGAAGGCGCTGGTCGCGGGCCCCGACGGTGTCGACGTGCCGATCCATGGCGGCTCCTACGGCGTTGGCGTCTCGCGCCTGCTCGGCGCCATCATCGAGGCCTGCCATGACGATGCCGGCATCAAATGGCCGGAGGCCGTTGCCCCGTTCCGCGTGTCGATTCTCAACCTCAAGCAGGGCGATGCCGCGGTCGATGCGGCCTGCGAGAAGCTCTATGCGGAGCTGTCCGCCAAGGGCGTCGACGTGCTCTACGACGACACCGACCAGCGCGCCGGAGCCAAATTCGCCGCCGCCGACCTGATCGGGATCCCCTGGCAGATCATGATCGGGCCGAAAGGGCTCGCCGACGGCAAGGTCGAGCTCAAGCGGCGAAGTGACGGCGCCCGCGAGACCATGTCGCCTGCGGACGCGGTCGCAAGACTTGTGGGCTGATAAGGCTGGTCGGCTGAATATTGTTCATCGCCCGAGATCGCGGCCGCCAATCCGGCCACATTTGACCCCGAATCATGGGACTATCAAGCGATGGATGAACCCATGACCGAAACCGTTCAAACCGCGCCTTTTGCGCCATTCGAGTGGATGCTGTCGGCGCGTTACCTACGCGCGCGCCGCAAGGAGGGATTCATCTCGGTCATTGCCGGGTTCTCCTTTCTCGGCATCATGCTGGGCGTGGCGACGCTGATCATCGTCATGGCCGTCATGAACGGCTTCCGCAAGGAGCTGCTCGACAAGATCCTGGGGCTCAACGGCCACATCCTGGTCCAGCCGCTGGAATCGCCGCTCACGGACTGGAAGGACGTCGCCGACCGGCTCAGCCAGGTCCAGGGTATCCGGCTCGCAGCGCCCGTGGTGGACGGTCAGGCGCTGGCGTCATCGCCGTGGAACGCCTCCGGCGTCCTGGTGCGCGGCATCCGCTCCGACGACCTCAACAACCTCACCTCGATCGCCAAGAACATCAAGCAGGGCTCGCTCGAGGGTTTTGACGACGGGCAGGGGGTCGCGATCGGCCGGCGCCTCGCTGACCAGCTGTCGCTGCACGCCGGCGACAGCATCACGCTGGTGGCGCCGAAGGGCGCGGTCACGCCGATGGGCACGACACCGCGCATCAAGCCGTACAAGATCGCCGCGGTGTTCGAGATCGGCATGTCGGAGTATGATCTCGGCTTCGTGTTCATGCCGCTCGCGGAGGCGCAGGCCTATTTCAACCGCAGCAACGACGTCACCTCGATCGAGGTCTTCACCACCAATCCGGATCAGATCGTCGCGTTCCGTCAGGCCGTGACGGAGGCGGCGGGGCGGCCGGTGTTCCTGGTCGACTGGCGTCAGCGCAACTCGACCTTCTTCAACGCGCTCCAGGTCGAACGCAACGTGATGTTCCTGATCCTCACCATGATCGTGCTGGTCGCGGCGCTCAACATCGTCTCCGGCCTGATCATGCTGGTGAAGGACAAGGGCAGCGACATCGCGATCCTGCGCACGATGGGGGCCTCGCAAGGCTCGATCATGCGCATCTTCCTGATCACGGGCGCCTCGATCGGCGTGGTCGGTACGATGGTCGGCTTCATCGTCGGGCTGGTGATCTGCCTCAACATCGAGTCGATCCGGCAATTCCTGTCCTGGCTGACCAGCACCGAACTGTTTTCGCCAGAGCTGTATTTCCTGTCGAAGCTGCCCGCCGAGATCGACATCGGCGAAACCTCGGCCGTCGTCATCATGGCGCTGACGCTGTCGTTCCTGGCGACGCTGTATCCATCCTGGCGCGCCGCGCGCCTCGATCCCGTCGAAGCGCTGCGGTACGAGTGAGGGGCTGATGGAGAGCCAGGGGGCGGAAGATGTACCGGTCATTTATCTCCACGAGATAAAGCGGCAGTACTTGCAGGGAGAGGTGCCGCTGACGATCCTCGACGGCGCCAAGCTCGCGCTGTGGGCGGGCCAGTCCGTCGCGCTGGTGGCGCCGTCCGGCTCGGGCAAGTCGACGCTGCTGCATATCGCGGGACTGTTGGAAGCGCCCGATTCCGGCGAGGTCTACGTCAATGGCGCGCCGACCTCGCAACTGCCCGACATCGAGCGCACCCAGCTTCGCCGCACCGACATCGGCTTTGTCTACCAGTCCCACCGGCTGCTGCCGGAGTTCTCGGCGCTGGAGAACGTCATGCTGCCGCAGATGATCCGCGGCCTCAAGAAGTCCGAGAGCGTCAAGCGCGCCAAGGAGATCCTCGGCTATCTCGGCCTCGGCGAGCGCATCACGCATCGTCCGGCCGAGCTGTCGGGCGGCGAGCAGCAGCGCGTTGCGATCGCGCGCGCGGTGGCCAATGCGCCGCGGGTGCTGTTTGCGGACGAGCCGACCGGCAATCTCGATCCGCACACCGCGGACCACGTCTTCCAGGCGCTGATGCAGCTCGTCAAGGCGACCAAGGTCTCCATGCTGATCGCGACCCACAACATGGAGCTCGCCGGCCGCATGGACCGTCGCGTGTCGCTGTCGAACGGCCAGGTGGTCGAGCTCGAGTAAGAAACGCGAAAACAACCCCATGCACAGTAGCCAAGTGCTTGGCCGGACTGACGAAAAAAATGGCGCCCCCCGGAGCCCTCAAGGCCGGATCACCGTCAATTTGAACGGTCCGCCATTGGCGGCGGCATGGTCCACCGCCTCGTTGGCGTGGTCGAGATCGAAGGCGGTGGCCTCGTACTCCTCCAGCCTCAGCAGTCCCGCGCGCACCAGCGCGATCAGGCGGCCTGCCGCATCCGGCGGGTACATCCAGACGCCGTGGATGCTGATGCAGTTGCGCATGATCCAGGGGTAGGGCAGTTCGAGCCCCGGGCCGCCGGCCATGCCGACGCCGCCCATCAGCACGACACGGCCGTAAGGACGCACCGTCATGATCGCCGCGCGCACCACATTCGTGCTCACCGAGGGCGGCATGATGTCGAGCACGCAGTCGATGGGCCCTCGCGCCGCGCGCTTCATGCTCTCGCGGTCGTCGTCCTCGTTGCCGGAGAGCCTGACCGGCTTGACGCGATCGCCGAAGCGGCGGACGAGGTCGGCCAGGATCTTGTCGTTGCGGCCGGGCGCGACTACGCAGGCGGCGCCCATCGCGAGCGCGACCGAGACGGCTGCGCTGCCGAAATTGCCGGTGGCTCCGCTCACCAGCACGGTCTCGCCGGGCTGAAGGTTGGCGGCGAGGAAACCGCCATAGGGCACCAGCAGCGTCCCCAGCGCGCACCATCGCGTGGCTTCGTCGGACGTGATTTGGCCAAGACGCTTCGCGTTCTCCGTCGGCACCCGCATCTGCTCGGCGAACGAGCCGTGGCGAAAATGCTGTTGCAGGCGCATGGCGCCGGCACCGGGTGCGGTGAGTCCTTGCAGGGCAATGTCGGGCGCTGCGGCGTCGTCGCGCGAGCGCACCGTCGGATCGCAGAACACCCAGTCGCCAACGCTGAGCTTTGTCGCGTCCGGGCCGACGGCGCGGACCCGGCCGATGCCGCCTGGCCCCGGGATGATCGGCAGGTCGAGCGCATAGTTCCGCTCGCCGCTGAAGACCTCGTTCATGTAGGACAGCACCCGCGTTGCGATGACGTCCACGATGACCTCGCCCGTGCCGAGTACAGGCTCCGCGGCTTCCTCAATCGCAAGCGGCGATCCAAACGATTTCAATACGGCAGCTTTCATGATCTCACCTCATGTTCGGGTGAGGCCCATATGCGCCGGCTTTTCAGGTCCGGGAAGGCCTGGTATTATCCTAGTATTCCCTGGGCCCTCCATCGAGGCACGTCACCATGGCCGACCCACGCCGCGTTGAATTCGGCGACTTCCTCAGGTCCCGCCGCGAAAAGCTGTCGCCGAAGACCGTCGGGCTTCCCGCGGGCCTGCGGCGCCGCACGGCGGGCCTGCGCCGCGAGGAGGTCGCGCAGCTCGCCGGCATCGGTGTCGACTGGTACATCCGGCTCGAGCAGGGCCGCACCGTCAGCCCCTCGGTCACCACGGTCGACGCGCTGGCGCGCGCGCTCCGCCTCAGCAAGACCGAGCACGCCCATCTCAAGGCGCTGGCGCGCGACGGCGACAGGCGCGCGTTCACGCGCGAGATCGTGCCCCCGCCGGTTCGGCGGATGATCGAGAGCCTGGCGCAGCCGGCCTACATCACGGGGCGGCGCTGGGACGTGCTGGCCTGGAACGCGGCGGCCGAGGAGATCTTCGGGTTTGGACAATTGCCCGAGCAGGACCGCAACACGCTGCTGCTGGTGATGACGAACAAGCAGACGCGAAAATTCTACGGTGCCGGCTGGGCGGATGTCGCGAAGAGCATGGTTGCGATGTTTCGCGCCACTCACGACGTCTGGGCCGGCGATCCCGCCTTTGCGGAATTGCTGACGCGGCTGCGCCAGGGCAGTCCGGAATTCGTCAAATGGTGGGAAGCACACGAGATCCGCAGCACCGCCGCGGGCCTCAAGATCATGAACCATCCGACCAAGGGCGTGCTCCGGTTCGAGCACACCAGCTTTCAGGCCAATGACGATCCGGCGCTGAAGCTCGTGATCTACACGCCGGTGTAAGGGAGTTGACGATGAGCTGAGTACCAACAAGGCTGCTCATCGCGCCCCTTGCGACGGCGTTGCCGAAGGCGTTGTCCCGCCGCTCGGGACAGGATTGGCTGTCACCGGCCAGGCAGTCGATTGCCAAGGGACTGCCGGCCAGGAGCCTTTCGGAGCCGATGCTACTGACGCGCACGAGGCGACAAGTTGCGTCCACACAGACGTCAGGCCCGTCAAGTCGATGTTAAACTGCGAGATATCCGCCTCGTCATCGGGCATCAGCGTGGTTTCGCGGACATGCAGCGAGCGGGACGCCAGTATCACCCTGACCATGTCAGGATCGATGCTGCCGCGCCACACTTCGTATTTTCCGGCCCGCAGCGGAGATCCCCCGGCCGTCTTGTCCGGCTCGGCGTCCGCCGTCACTAGGATGGTGCTCTTGCCGGCAGCCGTCTCGTCGACTTCGCTGGCGAATGTCAGCGGAACGCGCTTCCCGCTTTCGCAGGACAGGCGCCATTCCATCGTCCGGAACGAAGCGCCGTTCTCCTTCTTCAGCATCGCGAACTTCCGGACGAAGGGACGCGATTCCTTCTCCAGCTTCCACGCCGTTTCGGCAATCGAACGCGTGTCGATGCCGAAACGATAGAGCTCGGCTCGCGTCAGCATGTGCAGGTTTTCGAACTTCACTGTCCGGATCAGATCGTCAAGCTCGCGGCTGATCCCCATCGCCGCGATGAACGCAGCGCGATCGCGATCGGCCGTCGCCATCCGGCGCTGTCTGTATTCCGCGACCGCCGCCGGAGCCGGGTGCCCGTGAAAGGCGAGGACCAGCCTGGAGTTATGGACCGCCAGTGCGGCGTCCGGGGCAACCTCGCGCGATGTCGCGCCAATAAATAGGTAACCGCAGGCCGAGTTGCACATCGCATGGTACGTGGTGAGTTCGGCGTCCACCTCGCCGCCTGAGTTCTTGATTTTCAGGCACGCGGCGTCCACCTGCGTGCCCGCGGCGCACGCCGTCGCGATGGTTCGGCCGACCCGGGCGATCGCCTTGCGGCTGCGCAACAGCCGCCCGATGACATAGGACTGCTCCACGTTTCCGCCGGGCGAATAGAGGTAGATCGGACGCTGCGTGTCCTTGACGCCGGCGAGGAAGCGGCGAATGCGCGGCGCAGCGTCCTGGTCGATATCGCCCTCGATGGCGATCCAGCGGTCGCAGCCCGGCCCGCACGCGTCAGGTGACCCCTTGGCAAGATAGATCGTCAGCCTGGACGCAAATCCAGCCTTCTCGGCCGGCGTCCCTTCGGCATGCAATGCGCCGGGAAGCAACAGCGAGGCCAGGACAAGCAGACTACGGGCGAGCATGAAACGACGGGGACCACGCGGTGAAAAGCAGAGATGGATGCTACACGACGATCCGCACTGCCACAACTTGAAGTGGCGCGTCCGCGCGGCTCTGTCCACGGGGCCTGGATTGGCAATCGGGCGGCCACGTGGAAGCAGGCAGAACGGCAATCTGCCAGGGACAGTGATGACGGGAACCTAAATGCCATCATGCGGTTATCGCGCAGACAATCTGCGCGACCCGTCTGCATCACTCGAAGTTCAGGCGGGCTAACTGAAGCGAACAGCAGCGGGACGATCAGGCAGCTAGCTCATCGTGGAGCTAGGGAAGTGGCAGGGGAAGACCAATGACGACAGCGACCGGGGTCCGCTCGGCCGATCGCAATTCCGTCTTAGCCACACTCGGCGATTACATCCGAGAGATCAGCAATCCCGACGATCTCGCCTATGCTGCGGCGGAACTGCTCGGCCGCAGCCTCAACGTCAGCCGGGCGGGCTACGGCACGGTCGACACCTCAGCCGAGACCATCACCATTGTCCGCGACTGGAACGCACCGGGCATCCTGAGCCTCGCAGGCGTCCTGCGCTTCCGCGACTATGGCAGCTACATCGAAGATCTCAAGCGGGGCGAGACCGTCATCTGTGCCGATGCGGAAAAAGACCCTCGCGTCGGCGATCGTGCCGAAGCTCTCGAGGCGATCTCGGCGCGCGCGCTGGTCAACATGCCGATCTCGGAGCCCGATGGGGTCGTGGCGCTGCTGTATTTGAACAATGCCGGGCCGCGCGAATGGAGCCCTGAAGAGCTGGAGCTTATTCGCGACGTTGCCGAGCGCACGCGCACGGCGGTCGAGCGCCGCCGTGCGGAGACGGCCGTGCGGGAGAACGAAGCCCGGCTGGTTTTCCTGGACGCACTCAACAAGGAGACGGCCAGGACTCGCGATGCCGACGGTGTGATGGCGGTCACGACCAAAATGGTCGGCGAGCATCTCGGCGTCTCGAACTGCGCCTATGCCGACATGGACCCGGACCAGGACGGCTTCACGATACGCGGCGATTGGGCCGCGCCCGGCGCAATGCATATCCTCGGTCACTACAGTCTGGCCGACTTTGGCAAGAAGGCGGTGCGAGAGTTGGGCGCGGGCAGGCCGCTCATCATCAATGACAATTTGAGGGAGATTGCGCCGGACGAAGCCGCCACTTTCCAGAACATCGGGATCGGTTCGACGATCTGTATGCCCTTGGTGAAGGAAGGACGACTGACAGCCCTGATGGCGATTCATCACCGCGGCCCGCACCGGTGGACGCCGCGCGAACTCGCCTTGCTCACCGAAGTGACCGAGCGATCGTGGGCCCACATCGAGCGCGTCCGATCGGAACAGGCGGCGCGGGAGGCCGCCGAACGACTGACGCTTGCAAACAAGGCGGCCGGTATCGGCACCTGGGACTACGACCCGGTCAACAACGTCCTTCGATGGGATAGCCGCTGCAGGGAGGTGTTCGGTCTACGGCCGGACGCCGAAGTCAGCTATGAAGGGTCGTTCCTGAAGGGCCTTCATCCCGAGGACAGGCAGCGCGCCCACGAGGCCGTCTCCGCAGCCCTGACGCCGCACGCGCCGACGACCTACAATATGGAATACCGAACCATCGGCATCGAGGATGGGGTCGAACGCTGGATCGCCGCGACCGGTCAAGCCATCTTTGCCAATGGCCAGGCTGTTCGGTTCATCGGAACGGTTCTGGACATCACCGCGCAAAAGAAAACCGAGCGTCATCTTAGACTGCTGAATGATACCGGGGCTTCGGTCTCTCGCGAACGCGATCTCGAGAAGATCGTCCAGATCGTAACGGATGCCGGCGTCGAGCTGACTGGCGCTCAGTTCGGGGCCTTCTTCTACAATGTCGTTGCGCCGGATGGCGGCAGCTACATGCTGTATTCGCTGTCCGGTGTGCCGCGGTCGGCTTTCGAGAACTTTCCGATGCCCCGCAACACCGCCGTGTTCGAGCCGACGTTCAAGGGCACGGGTGTGATGAGGTCCGATGACATCCTGCAGGACCCGCGCTACGGCAAGAACGCGCCGCGGAAAGGCATGCCCGCGGGGCATCTTCCGGTCCGATCCTACCTGGCGGTCCCCGTGATCTCGCGAACCGGCGAAGTCCTCGGCGGACTTTTCTTCGGTCACGCCGAGACGGGCAAATTCCAGGCCGAGCATGAGGCCGCATTGCTTGGTATTGCGGGCCATGCCGCAACCGCTATCGACAACGCCCAGCTCTTGACCCGGCTGGAGGCGCTCAATGCCGGATTGGAGCAACGTGTTGCCGACGAAATTGCCGAGCGCATGAAAGCCGAAGAGCAGCTGCGGCAATCCCAGAAGATGGAAGCCGTCGGGCAATTGACCGGCGGCATTGCCCACGACTTCAACAATATGCTGGCCGTTATTCTCGGCAGCCTGAACCTTGCCAAGCGGCGGCTCGGCAGGGGAGAGGTCAGCATAGACCGCTTCATCGAGGGCGCCATCGACGGCGCAAATCGCGCAGCCACGTTGACGCAGAGGCTCCTCGCGTTCTCGCGCCAACAGCCGCTCGCGCCTGAAATCGTGGACATCAACAAGATGGTCGGCGGGATGAGCGAGCTGCTCGAGCGCTCGCTTGGCGAGCTGATCCGCCTCGAGACGGTGCTGGCGGCTGGCCTCTGGCGGGTCAAGGCGGACCCGGCCCAGCTTGAAAGCGCCATGATCAATCTCGCGGTCAACGCGCGCGATGCCATGCCAAAGGGGGGCAGGCTGACGATAGAAACCAGCAACGCCTCGATCGATCGAAAATATGCTCGCGAGTATGCGCTCGCACCTGGGCAGTACGTTCTCGTCGTCGTGACGGACAACGGCACCGGAATTCCGGCCGATGTGCTCGGCAAGGTGTTCGATCCGTTTTTCACGACCAAGGTCGTGGGCAAGGGGACCGGCCTCGGCCTCAGTCAGGTCTACGGTTTCGTGCGGCAGTCGGGCGGCCATGTCAAAATCGACTCGGAAGTCGATGTTGGCACGACCGTGAAGATCTACCTTCCACGCTTCGCCGGCGAGGAGGCGGGCGAAGATCTGTCGCTGGAAGCGATACCTGCCGGTGCAAGCCATCAGAACGAAACCATTCTCGTCGTGGAAGACGATGAGCGCGTCCGCAGCATGTCGTCCGAAAGCCTGCGCGAACTCGGCTACACCGTCATCGAGGCAGTCAGCGCCAAAGACGCGATCAGGACGATCGAGAATGGCTTCGTTCCAGATCTGCTGTTCACGGATGTCGTCATGCCCGATATGACCGGCGCCGAGCTTGCGGCCGAGCTGTCGAGACGATACCCGGGGCTGAAAGTGCTGTTCACCACCGGCTACACACGCAATGCAATCGTTCACGATGGCGTGCTCGATGCCGGCAAGCATCTGCTTCCGAAGCCCTTCGCTATCGAAGACCTGGCTGCCAAAGTCCGCATCTTGCTCGACGAGATCTGAACGCGCTTTGCAAACGATCTCTCCCGTTTGCAAGCCGCCTTCACAAGGGCTATGTCCCGGCTTTCGGAAGAGCACGACATGACAATCTCGGACGACAACGACCTCGCGCGCCTGAAAGAAATCGGGCGCATCGTCGCCAATATCCTGGAGGCAATGGGAAAGGCGCTCGAGCCGGGCATGACCACCTCCGAGCTCGACCGGATTGGCCGAACGCTGCTGGAGGCTGCCGGCGCACGTTCGGCTCCGGAGCTGGCCTACGACTTCCCCGGGGCGACCTGCATCAGCGTGAACGAGGAGATCGCTCATGGCATCCCGGGCGATCGGCGGATCGCGCGTGGGGACCTCGTGAACATCGACGTGTCAGCCGAGAAGAACGGCTTCTTTGCGGATACGGGAGCCTCATTCGCCGTTCCACCCGCAACCCGCGCCGTCGAACGTCTTTGCAGGGATGGCCGGCGCGCGATGTGGACGGGCCTGCAGCAGGTTGGAGCCGGCAAGCCGATCGCCGGTATCGGCCAAGCCATCGGGACCTTTGCGCGGAAGAACGGTTACAGCCTGGTCAGGAACCTTGCCAGTCACGGCGTCGGCCTGTCGCTCCACGAGGAGCCGACGGAGATCGCAACATGGCCGGACCGCTCCGAACGCCGCGTCATGAGCGAAGGCCTCGTGTTCACCGTCGAGCCGTTCCTGTCCCTTGGCGCCGAATGGGCACAGGATGGCGATGATCCGTGGACGCTCTACAGCAGCCCCGAGGCGCCGACCGTTCAATACGAGCACACCGTGATCGCAACCCGAAGCGGACCGTTGATCGTTACGATGGCTGGTTAAGAGGCGTCCTCAAGCCACCGGATCTCGGGCAGCATCCGAATGGCTTCGACTTCGATTATCCCGCGCCAGCGGCGGTGCTTAGTCTCGCCGACCAGATTGCCGAGCGTGGCGCCGGAAGCTCAACGCGAGGCGGGCCGCATATCAGCGTCCCGATCTAATTGACGCGCCGCGAGCGGCGAGGGGGCTTCTTCTGCGCAAAATACGGGTTCGCCTCGCACGCCGCCGACCGACCGACGGCTAAAAATCTGCACTGCTCGAGCGAGGTGTAGCGGCAATCGAAATAGCCGACGGGACCGTAGATATGCATGCAGACCGGATAGCTCGGATCGTAGGTCTGCGCGTGCGCAGGCGCGCCCGCGAGGAGCAGGCCGGTCGCAAGGAGCGCGAGGCGCATCTCAGCGCGGCACGTAGTAGCCGGGTGAATAACCCGGCACCTGCGCGCGCGGCCGGTTCTGATACGCATAGGGATCGTCGCTCTGGCCCGCGAAATACGGGTTCGCGATGCAGGTAAGGGCGCGGCCTGACGAACTCGCTTGGCACTGCGCGTAAGTGTCGAACGTGCAATTGCTCAGCCCCGGCCATTCATCGCCGGTGAGACAAAAGGCATGGTGAGTGCCGAACGCGCGCGCCGGCGTGCTTGCGTCGAGCGTTAGCGCAAATGTGGCGAGTGCGAGCGAAAATGTGGCGACAATGGGGAGAGCAGTTCGTCTGCGCATTCAATTCTCCAATCACGCGAACGTGCGCGCGACGTTGTCACGCGCTCGTGCTGCAGATGTCGTGTAGCCGACGATGGAACTCATGAAAACACTTGTTTCAAAGGGTTTCCCGCGCGCGCTGGTAAATCTTCATTAATGAAGCGCGATCCTTTGGCGCGGACTGTGGCGTCGAGGTTACAGCAATTCCGTCGAGCGCTGTTTATGACGACGCCACGGCCCGGGGGCCTAACGACGAAACTGGAACGGGAATCAAATGAACAAGAATCTGTTGCTTGCTGCTGTGAGCCTTGTCGCGCTCGGCGCGGCTGCACCGGCGGTGGCTGCTGACCTCGCTGCGCGGCCTTACACCAAGGCGCCGGCGATGGTTGCCGCGATCTACGACTGGAGCGGCTTCTACATCGGCGTCAACGGCGGCGGCGGTTCCGCGCATTCGACCTGGGATCTCGTCGGCGGTGGCCGCGAGGGTTCGCACGATGCGACCGGCGGCACGGTCGGCGGTCAGATCGGCTACCGCATGCAGTCGGGTCAGTGGGTGTTCGGCATCGAAGGTCAGGGCAACTGGGCTGACTTCTCGGGCGACAACGTCAGCGCGATCCCGGGGTTCGGGACTCGCAACCGCTCGAAGATCGACTCGTTTGGTCTGATCACCGGTCAGATCGGCTACGCCTGGAACAACGTCCTCGTTTACGCCAAGGGCGGTGCGGCTGTCGTCGGCGGCAAGTACGAAGTCTCGACCATTGGCGGTGCGCTGCTCTCGTCGGCCGACCAGACCCGCTGGGGTGGTACGGTCGGTGCAGGCCTCGAGTACGGCTTCGCGCCGAACTGGTCAGTCGGCGTCGAGTACAACCACATCTTCCTGCAGGACAAGGACGTCACCTTCGCGCTGGTGCCCTCGACCGACCGCATCCGTCAGGACGTCGACATGGGCCTCGTCCGCCTGAACTACAAGTTCGGCGGCCCGAGCCTCGGCCGTTACTGAGCAGAAGCCTGATATCGATCGCTCGACTTCGAGCGGTCGGCGAAAGCCCCGGCCATCGGCCGGGGCTTTTTTGTTGTTCAAGTTCAGCAGGTTAACCATTCGCTTTCGAGATGGCGAAGATGGCTTGACTCCCGAGAACGAAATGAGAACAATGTTCTTCATACGTTCTCACCATGGAGTAAGCCATGTTCAGGATTTTCGTCGAAGAAGCCGCCGCGCTAGCCTCGATCGCGCTGTTTGTCGGGATGATCGCGATCTGGGCCCAGGTGCTCCCGCAGCTCTAGGCGCGGCCAGGTTGGGGAAAAGCAGGACGACGCGGCCGATCGGCCGTTCCGGCGTGGACTCTGGCACCATGACGCCCCACCATTGTGAGGCGAGTCGGCCGGGCGAGTGCAGGATGCCTCCCGTGCCGGTGACCGCTCCATCTCATCTGCAAGAGGCCGTCACGCGACCATGCCGAGCGCCGGATTTGTCCACCTTCACGTTCACTCGGCCTATTCGCTGCTCAAGGGCTCGATCAAGATCGCCAAGCTCGCGGAGCTTGCCAAGAAAGACCATCAGCCGGCGCTGGCGCTGACCGACACCGATAACATGTTCGGCGCGCTGGAGTTCTCCGACAAGATGGCGGGCTCCGGAATCCAGCCGATCGTCGGCTGCGAAATCGCGATCGAGTTCGGCGACCAGGACCCCACTGCCCGCAACGCGCTTCTGCCCTCGCGCGTGGTGCTGCTGGCCGCGCAGGAGCGCGGCTATCGCAGCCTGATGCGGCTGAACTCGCGCGCGTTCATGGAGACGCCCGACACTCATGCTCCCCACATCAAGTTCGACTGGCTCGAAGGCGAGACCGAAGGCCTGATCGCGCTGACGGGCGGTCCGGACGGGCCGATCTCGCTGGCGCTTGCGGGCGGTTATACCGAGCTCGCGGCGGCGCGCTGCGAGCGTCTGGCCAGCCTGTTCGGGGACCGCCTCTACATCGAATTGCAGCGCCACAACATCGAGAAGGAGCGGCGGGTCGAAAGCAGCCTGATCGACATCGCCTATACCAAGGGCCTGCCGCTGGTCGCCACCAACGAGCCGTATTTCGCCGCGACCGACGATTACGAAGCCCATGACGCGCTGCTCTGCATCGCCGGCGGGCGGCTGATCGCGGAGACCGAGCGCGAGCAGCTTACGCCCGATCACCGCTTCAAGACCCGCGCCGAGATGGCGGTGCTGTTCGCCGACATTCCGGAGGCGCTGGCCTCGACGGTCGAGATCGCCGAGCGCTGCTCGTTCCGGCCGATGACGCGCAAGCCGATCCTGCCGTTCTTCACGGTCGGCGCCGCCGCAAGCTCCGATGCCGCCGCGGTCGAGGCGGCCGAATTGAAGCGGCAGGCGGAGGAGGGGCTCGCCAACCGCTTGCGCGTGCACGGACTGTCGCAAGGCACGACGGAAGAAGATTACAGCGCGCGGCTGGCGTTCGAGCTCGACGTCATCATGCGCATGAAATACGCGGGCTACTTCCTGATCGTCTCCGACTTCATCAAATGGGCTAAGGGCCAGGGCATCCCGGTCGGGCCGGGCCGCGGCTCCGGCGCAGGGTCGCTGGTGGCGTGGGCGCTGACCATCACCGACCTCGACCCGATCAAGTTCGGCCTGCTGTTCGAGCGCTTCCTCAATCCGGAACGCGTCTCGATGCCGGATTTCGACATCGACTTCTGCCAGGACCGCCGCGGCGAGGTGATCAGGTACGTCCAGGAGCGCTACGGTCGCGACCAGGTCGCGCAGATCATCACCTTCGGTACGCTGCAGGCGCGTGGCGTGCTCCGCGACGTCGGCCGCGTGCTGCAGATGCCCTATGGCCAGGTCGACAAGCTCACCAAGCTCGTGCCGCAGAATCCGGCCGCGCCGGTGACGCTTGCGGCTGCGATCGAGAGCGAGCCGAAACTCCAGGCATTCCGCGACGAGGACCCGGTGGTGGCGCGCGCCTTCGACATCGCGCAGCGCCTCGAAGGCCTAACCCGTCACGCCTCGACGCACGCGGCCGGCATCGTGATCGGCGATCGCCCCTTGAGCGAACTCGTACCGATGTATCGCGATCCCAAATCCGACATGCCGGTGACCCAGTTCAACATGAAATGGGTCGAGCCGGCCGGCCTCGTGAAGTTCGACTTCCTCGGCCTGAAGACGCTGACCGTGCTCGACGTCGCGTGCAAACTGCTCAAGCCGCGCGACATCCATGTCGACCTCGCGACGCTGCCGATCGACGATGCCGAAAGCTACCAGATGCTGGCGCGCGGCGAGGTGGTCGGCGTGTTCCAGGTTGAAAGCCAGGGCATGCGGCGCGCGCTGGTCGACATGCGCCCCGACCGTTTCGAGGATATCATCGCGCTGGTCGCGCTCTATCGACCGGGTCCGATGGCGAACATCCCGACCTATTGTGCGCGCAAGCACGGCGACGAGGAGCCGGAATATCTCCACCCCGTGCTGGAGCCGATTCTCAAGGAGACCTTCGGCGTCATCATCTACCAGGAACAGGTGATGCAGATCGCGCAGGTGATGTCGGGCTATTCGCTCGGCGACGCCGACCTGCTGCGCCGCGCCATGGGCAAGAAGATCCGCGCCGAGATGGAGAAGCAGCGCGAGATCTTCGTCGCAGGCGCAGTGAAGAACGGCGTGCCGAAGGGGCAGGCCGACACCATCTTCGAACTGCTGGCGAAATTCGCCGACTACGGCTTCAACAAGAGCCACGCGGCGGCCTATGCGCTGGTATCTTACCACACCGCCTACATGAAGGCGCATTACCCGGTGGAGTTCATCGCGGCGTCGATGACGCTCGATCTCAACAATACCGACAAGCTGTCCGAATTCCGCGCCGAGGCGCAGCGCCT
This sequence comes from Bradyrhizobium sp. Ken01, assembly GCF_055807355.1. Classification (NCBI taxonomy): domain Bacteria; kingdom Pseudomonadati; phylum Pseudomonadota; class Alphaproteobacteria; order Hyphomicrobiales; family Nitrobacteraceae; genus Bradyrhizobium; species Bradyrhizobium sp. Ken01. Next base: position 5,114 of record NZ_JBVVPC010000009.1, on the reverse strand, counting down.
CGGCATCAAGGTCGAGCCGCCCAACGTCAACCGCTCCGGCGCGACTTTCGAGGTCGGCGACAAGACCATCTACTACGCGCTCGCGGCGCTGAAGGGCGTCGGGATCGCGGCCGTCGAGCAGATCATCGCGGAGCGGACCAAGAACGGCCTGTTCACCTCGCTCGCCGACTTTGCCGCGCGGGTGTCGCCGCGCGCGATCAACAAGCGCATCATCGAAAGCCTCGCCGCCGCGGGCGCCTTCGACACGCTGGAGGCCAACAGGGCGCGGGTCTTCGCCGGCGCCGACTCGATTCTCGCCGCGTGCCAGCGGGCGAACGAAGCTGCAACCATCGGCCAGAACGACATGTTCGGCAGCTCGGCCGACGCGCCGACGATCATGCTGCCGCAGATCGAGCCCTGGTTGCCGGCCGAGCGGCTGCGCCGCGAATACGACGCGATCGGCTTCTTCCTGTCGGGACATCCGCTCGACGATTACGCCACCGTGCTGAAGCGGCTGCGGGTGCAGTCCTGGGCCGAGTTCGCGCGCGCGGTGAAGACCGGCGCCACCGCCGGCAAGGTCGCCGCCACCGTGGTGTCGCGCATGGAGCGGCGCACCAAGACCGGCAACAAGATGGGCATCATGGGGCTCTCTGATCCCACGGGTCACTTTGAGGCGGTGCTGTTCTCCGAAGGACTCGCGCAATATCGCGACGTGCTGGAGCCGGGCGCTGCGGTGCTGCTCCAGCTCGGCGCCGAGCTCCAGGGCGAGGACGTCCGCGCGCGCGTGCTGCACGCCGAACCGCTGGACGAGGCCGCGGCCAAGACGCAGAAGGGCCTGCGCATCTTCGTGCGCGACACCAAGCCGCTGGAATCGATCGCCAAGCGTCTCGCCGGCCCCGACATGGCCGCTTCGAACGGCGCCGCGCCGAAGGTCGGCAGTCCGGGCATCGCGCCCCGCTCCAACGGCGACGGCGAGGTCTCGCTGGTCATGATGCTCGACCTCGAGACCGAGGTCGAGATGAAGCTGCCCGGCCGCTTCAAGGTCTCGCCGCAGATCGCCGGCGCCATCAAGGCGGTCGCGGGCGTCGTGGACGTGCAGCAGCTCTAGCAACGCGCACGGTGTTGCAGGCAGTTGCATGTCTTGCGCGGGACATGCTGCGGCCCTGTTGCAACCTGTCGCTGTTTTCGGTTAGCATGCACTCGGGGAAAATCTGGGGGCGTGATGCTATTGCGTGGGCTGGTATTGCTCGTGGCTGCGGCACTGCTGTGCGGCTGTGAGACGGCGAGGAGCGGGCTCGGATATTCGGAGACGGTACGAAAGCTGGGTCCGCCGAAAGCCGGGCAGGCCCGCGTCGTCGTGTTTCGCGAGAAAGGCTTCGGCGGCATCGGCGATCCGGACTGGGAATTTTCCCTCGACGGTACGCCGATCAAGGGTCTGAAGACCGGGACATATGTCTATGTCGATCGCCCGGCAGGCCAGCACCAGTTCGTAGCAGAGGAGGCGGCGCTCGGCGTCACGCGCGTGGACTTCTCGGCTCAGTCGGGGCAGACCGTGTTCTTCGTAGCGCGCTTCAGTCAGCGCAAGAGCGCCATGATCGCGAACGCGAGCACGGGGGTGCTGGGCTGGGGTCTCACGCTTGCGATGACGTCCGGCTATAAAAATCAGGGGCCGCTGGATTTCCTGCCCTTGGATGAACCGGCCGCCAGGACGACGATCGCAGAGCTTCGGTTGGCGGAATAGCCCCGCGCGAATTCGGCCCCGCCCGCACCGTCATTTGTGGTGTCGTCACATTGTTGCGGCTATGATCGCAGTAAGGCCGTTCGTCCATCGTGCCGGGAGGTAACGTGACATGTGCGACAAGTGCAATGAATCCCCACATGAGAGGATCGCGCCGTCGCGACGATCCGCGATGTTGTTTGGTGCCTCGGCGCTCGGCCTCGCCCTCACTGGCAGAGCCTTCGCCAAGGAGACCAAGGCGCCGCCCAAGCCGCAGAACGTGCTGTCGCCCGACGCATCATTGAAGCGGCTGACGGAAGGCAATGCGCGCTATGTCGACGGCGTGTCGCGGCGGCACGATTTCAAGCACGAGCGCGAGGCATTGGTCGGCGGACAGAATCCGTTCGCGGCCGTGCTGAGCTGTGCCGATTCGCGCATCGCGCCGGAGTATGCCTTCGACGCCGGCCGCGGCGATCTGTTCGTTTGCCGCGTCGCCGGAAATTTTGCCGGCACCGAAACCATCGCCAGCATGGAATACGCGGTGGCCGTGCTGAATACGCCGCTGATCCTCGTGCTCGGCCATGACGCTTGCGGCGCGGTCGATGCGACGCTCAAGGCGATCAAGGACAACAAGCCGCCGCCGGGCCATATTCCCTCGCTGGTCGATGCGATCACGCCCGCAGCCAAGGCTGCAATGCAGCAGGGTGGGGACGTCCTCGACAAGGCGATCCGGCAGAACGTCACCGACAACGTCACGAAGCTGAAGTCGGCAACGCCGATCCTCAATGCGGCGGTGGAGCAGGGCAAGCTGAAGGTCGTCGGCGGCATCTATCGGCTCACGACGGGAACGGTCGATCTAATCGCGCAGGGCTGAACCGGCTGACTCGCCTCGCACCGGTGCGTCGCCGCGTCACTTGCGCGGAGCTGACGCCGGCGCGGGGTGGCCATGCCGCCGCCTCAATCCAAGCCTTCGTTATTTGGAAGCCTTTCGTTCAAGTGCCATTCAGCTGGCGGCGCGTCTGATGCGTGGTGGCACCTCAACAACAAAAACGGGCAAGCAAGCCATGCGTGGGACGCTCAGAGCCTTCATTTGCCTTCTCCTGCCGATCGCGGTCCTTGCCGCGGGCGCGCCGGATCCGGCGCGTGCGCAGCAGCAGGAAAAGCGTATCGCGCTCGTGGTCGGCAACGGCGCCTATGCCAAGTCGCCGCTGGCGACGACGGCAAACGATGCCGGCCTGATCGCGCAGACGCTGCAGGCGGCGGGCTTCGACGTCGTCGGCGCCCGCGATCTCGACGGCGACACGCTGCGCAAGAGCTTTCGCGATTTCATCCAGAAGGCGCAGGCCTCAGGCCCGGGCACCGTCGCAATGGTCTATCTCGCCGGCTATGGCGTGCAGCTCGCGGGTGAGAACTATTTCATCCCGGTCGATTCCAACATCACCCGCGACACCGACATTCCGACGGAAGGCCTGCGCATCGGCGACTATCTCCGCCAGCTGGCTTCCGTTCCGCTCAAGGCCAACATCGTCGTGCTCGACGCCGCGCGGGCCCAGCCCTTCGTGGAGGGCGGCCAGCAGATCGCGAGCGGACTTGCGCTGGTCGAGCCCGAGGCCAACATGCTGATCGCGTTCAACGCCGCGCCCGGCACGGTGGCGCTCGAGGAGCCCGGACCTTACGGCATCTATGCGCAGTCGCTGGCGGAGATGATCCGCACCGGCGGCCTGCCGCTGCCCGAGGTGTTCGACCGCGTTCGCCTGCGCGTCAACGAGGCCAGCAAGGGCGCGCAAGTGCCCTGGAACGAGCAGAAGATTTCCGCTCAATTCTCGTTCTTCGAGCGCGGGCCCGACGCGCCGCCGCCTGAGGCCGCACCCGACCAGGTCGCCGCGATCCGCAACAAGCCGATCCGCGATCTCGGCGTGCAGGATGCCTATGCCGCCGCGCTCACGCGCGACACGCTGCCGGCCTATGAAGAGTTTCTCACCGCCTATCCCGGCGACCCGCTGTCGAAGCGCGTGATGGCGATCGTCGCGGCGCGCCGTGAGGCCATCACCTGGCGGCGAACCTATCGCACCGACACGCCGGAAGCCTATTGGTCGTATCTGCGTCGCTATTCGCGCGGTCCGCATGCGGCAGATGCGCGCCGGCGCCTGGCGATTCTCACCGCGCCGGCCGAGCCGCCGCCGAGCTTCGCGATGATCGACTACGACGTGCCGCCACCGCCGCCGGAGGAGGTGGTCTATGTCGACCGTCCGGTGCTGTATTTCAGCGATCCGGATTTTGGCTTCGCGCCGCCACCGCCGCCGCCGGTCTACTATCTGCCGCCGCCGCCGCCGGATTTCGTCGTGCTGTCGCCGCCGATGCCGGTGATCGGCCTGTTCGTGCTGCCGCAGCCGATGTTCGTGCCGATTCCTGTGTTCGTCAGGCCGCCGGTCTATGTCGCTCCGCCGCCGAACAATATCATCTATCAGAACATCCATAACAGGACGGTCATCAACACGGTGATCAACCAGCCGCCGGCAGCGCCGGTGGGGGCGGGTGCCGGACCGGGCAATCTCACGCCGGCCATTGCCGGGCGCATCAATCCGGCTGGTCCAGCCATGCCGCAGGCGGCCGTGCAGCGCGCCGCCCTGATCCAGCAGGGCAAGGCGCCGATGCCGCCGAGCGCGACGGTGCAGCCGACGACGAGGCCAGGAACGCCTCCGGCGAGGCCCGCCAATGTCGCACCGACCGGTACGCCACCTGCCACTCCACCTGCCAGTCCACCTGGCATCCCACCGGCCAGGCTGCCCCAAGCCAACACGCTGCCGGTTCCCGGCACTCAAGGCGGCCCACCTGTACCGTCAGCGGGAGCCGGGCCACTGCAAGGCGGCAGACCCGGGCAGCCGACGGCCACTGCACCCGGCGCGCCGCTGCCGACCCATTCCGGGGCGCCTGCGGGGGCGCCGACGACTGCTGCTGGCACCACGCCGAAAGCGCATCCCGGTGCACCGACCGGCGCGCCGACGACTGCGCCCACGGCGACAAACCCGGCCGCCGTGCCCGGCCAACTGCCGAAGGCGCCAGTGGCCCAGGCCCCGCCCGGGACCGGGCCTGGGGAGCATGGCAAGTCCGCGACCCGCGAGCCGGCTGGTTCGCCGGCTGCCCGCATGCCTCCGCCTCCCGGCCTAGCTGGACGACCGGTCACGCCGCCGCCCCAGGCGGCGCGGGAGCCGATCAGGCCGCAACATCAGCCGACCGCTGCTCCCGCCCAGGCTGCCCGGCCGTCGGCACCACCACCGCGGCCTCAGGCCGTGGCGAGGCCGACGCCTCCGCCTCCACCGCGTGTTGCGCCGCCGCCACCGGCACGGCCGGCTCCCCCCGCGGCGGTCGCTCGGCCGGCGCCGCCGCCGATGGCGCGACCCGCGCCGCCGCCGCCACC